>CANGAC010000188.1 GCA_947451425.1 Bacteriovoracaceae bacterium
GGGGTGACACTTCCCAATTACCGGGGAGAAATTGGACTCAATTTCCTTCCGCCGGCGACCAAGGGCTTTAACCTCTACGGCATGCGCGTGACGATCAAAGGCCATGATCATTACCGCAGTGGCTTCGAGTTCACCGGAAATGATAAGGGCATCTATCCGTATCGCCTGCAGTTCACGTCAAGAACCGGAGTGGATATCAATAAGGGTAAGGAGTGGAAGGCCATCATGCGGATGGTTCTGGGAGAAGTCACTCTGGATGCCAAAGGGATCGATCTCAAGATGGACCTCGGGGCTTCTCAGATTATTTCCGCTCTCTGCCCGCAGTGTACGGATGCCTCGAGATTCCCTCTCGCGCGCCTCCAGGTGGAAGGCTACACCCGCGCCGCCATGATGGAGCAGGTAAAGGTGCTGTGGCCGCTCATGCCGGGAATGAACATCTCCCAGAACGTGCTCAATTCTTTCCAGCGAAGAGAAAAATGTCGTGAGAAAAGTATCGCCTGCCTGATTGATGCTTCCCGGGAACCCGGACCGGTCGCCGCCTGCATGCAGACGTTCAATGCCTGCATGAGATAAAAAAAAGAGGATCCTGAGATCCTCTTTTAGATTCTTGAATTCTTTGAACGAGGTACCACTGGTTTCCTGAGACAGGAATTAACGGTACGAACGCTCCATCTGATAGTTATATCCGGCTTCTTTTTCATGCTTATCAACGGAAGAGATAGAACGCTCATTGTGATAAGAAGCACAGCTCACCATAAGTCCGAATACAAAAAAGAATGCTAATGTCCTAGCCATGTTGGCCTCCAGGAATGGGGTTGACCTCGTACCCTTCTCTTCGGACTTATCGACAGAATCATGAGGAAAAAAATGCCGTTAAAACTAATTAATGAAAACAGGGACTTAAGTTTCGCCTGTAATCTTTTCAGAAGGTAAAGATTTCTGCACGCTTGGCAAAGAGTAGGAGTAGATTTCTGCTCCATGGAACCGCTCTACCAATTCGCCGTATTCTGCTCCCTCTGCTTCTTCCTCGTGAGATTCGCGATTCTCTAGATCGCGACATCAGCGTCGGACTTCGGCAGAGGAATTCTTTCGTCTTTCTTCGGAGAGATTTTCTTCACTGATCGCCACGGAAAAAACATCACGATCTTCCCATCCTTCTGATCCATCTTCACTTTCGCGCTGTCGCAGTCCTGGGGAATGGAGAAGGAATTCTGGAAATCAGAAACCGTTGTCCCCGAAGGAGTTTTGTTTTCCGACTTGCCTTTGATCGTCACCATCTCGCTCGCCACGTTGATGTCGAGTTTCTGGTCTTTACTTTGAGGAGTGATGAGAAGAGTTCTTCCCTGCGCACTCTCTGACCATTCCGTCTCAAAATTCTGCGCGCCGAAGGAATAGGAAAATCCGGACTCCTGCATCGCCTCTTCCATGAGCTTGTCCATGTCCCGGAAAAGATCTTCGTCGTGAGTTCCGTGCATGAGATTATTGAGCATCTTCCTGTGCATCTCTGCCCGGAGCTGCATCCGTCGCGCCCGCATGTCCGGCGCACTCTTTTGCGCGAGCCCCAGAGTGGCGCCGAATACAAGAAGGAGAATGACAGTCAGAACTACGTACATCCTTTTCATAATTCCCAATGTGGTGACGGTTTAACTGACGTCAAGGGCCGCTTTCCGGATATAAGAAAACATCTGATCAAGGCCATCAACAAAAAGCGCAGGCCCCGGCTGAAGGAAGATGGCGGGAGAGAGCTCCCATAGATAATTTTTTTTGACGGCGGTGATCTCTTCGTACCCCTTCCGGGCCGAAATCCGTTCCGTTTTGACGGGCTTTCCGCACCAGCAGCCGAAAATAATATCCGGATTCCTTTCCCGGATGAGTTCATCATTCACTTCTCGGTCCCGGGCCATCGCTCCGCTTTTATCCGCGAAAATATTTTCCCCACCACAGGCCTCAATCAATTCCGACACCCAGGTGATGCCCGAAAGCCGGGGCTGGTCCCATTCTTCGAAGTAGACCTTCGGACGTCTGGGAAGCTGGGACGATTTCTTTTTCATCTCCGCGAGCTTTGCGCGGAAATCCTGAGTTAAAGCTTTCGCTTTGGCCTCCTCACCCACCAGCCTGCCTAACATCTCGATGTAAGACAAAACCTCTGCTAAAGTTCTCTGGTTTGTCACAAAAACATTGAGCCCACGTCCTATGAGTTGGGAAGCTATGTCTTTCTGGATATCGGAAAAGCCCAGGACCAGCGTCGGCTTTAAGCTCACGATTTCGTCCACATTGGATCGCACAAATTGCGATACCTTGGGGAGAAAAGTCGCTTCGACGGGCCGCTCGACATATTCAGAAACACCAATGATGGAGCGCTCTTTGCCTAAGAGGTAGAGAGTCTCGACTGATTCCTCGGTGAGGCATATAATTCTATCTGAAAATGACATACGTTTAGTTTAAAGGATTCCCATGAAGCGCGCTATTTTTCTTCTCCTTTTCGCGGGTCTTTCTTTTGCCGCTGAAGAACATGCCACGATATCTTTGCAGAGACACCAGAACCTCTTAGTTGTGACGATCAATCACGATGAAGGCTGGCACACTTATTGGAAAAATCCCGGCGACTCGGGTCTTCCTTCCGAATTCATTTTGAAGCCCGCGGCGAAAGCTCACGAGTGGCCGGTTCCTACCCGTCACATGGAAGCCGGTGACATTCTCACCATCGGTTATGAGGGGAAACAGCACTTCTTTTTTGATGATGTGAAAGGCGACATCGATGCGCACATCAAGATGCTCATCTGTAAGGACATCTGTATCCCTGGAGAAGCCAAACTCAAGCTCGGAGCCTCTCAGAAATTTGTCGCTTCAAGATCGGCTTCGGAATTTTCCGCTGGAGAGCTTGATCTGGCGTACTCGAAACTTCCCAAGACAGCCGCGAAACCTGCGGCCCTTGAGTACTATCTCACGCGGGTGAAAGACCAGAACAATCTCACTCTCCACTACACCCTGAAAGGGGCGACGTCGGCGAAACTTCCGCGGGAATTAAATCTTCTCACCGCCTTTCCTCAGCCGCCGTTTGGTTACAAACGCGAAACGCTTTACCACAAGGGCGACACGCTCTACGGGAAAATGGACATCGAGTGGGACGGAGAATACCAGACTCCCCCGAATCCGCTTCCGGCCAACGGGAGTTTTCCGAAGGCCCACGAGCTGAGATTTCTTCTCAATGCTCCGGGTGTTTCCGGAACCAATGTTGTCACTCTTTCGGTGAAAGATTTCTCGATTGCGACAGCAGCGCTCGATGATTTCTATAAAGGGTTAGGGTCTGAAACCAAAATCGCTTCAGCCGATACTCCCCCGATGGAGGGAGGACTTTTCCGCTATCTTCTTTTCGCTTTCCTCGGCGGATTAATCCTGAACCTCATGCCGTGTGTGCTGCCCGTGATTTCGCTCAAGCTCTTCGGGCTCATCAAGCACCGGGATATTCCCCGCTCGCGCCTGTGGTCGCACAATCTCTCGTACACTGCCGGCGTGCTTTCGACGTTCATGGCGCTCGCTGGAATCGTCGCGGCGATCAAAGCGACAGGTGAAGAGATCGGCTGGGGCTTCCAGCTTCAGTCACCGGGCTTCATCCTGATCATGATGCTCATCCTTTTCATTCTTTCCCTGAACCTCTTCGGACTCTTTGAGTTCATCACTCCCGGCGGATCTAAACTTGGTTCGGCCCAGACGGACGAAGGTCTCGTGGGAGATTTTTTCAGCGGTGTCCTCACCACGATTCTTTCCACTCCCTGTTCGGCTCCCTTCCTCGGAACGGCCTTGACGTTTGCTTTCACCACGAGTTCGTTTACGATCTTCCTCATGTTCTTCGCCATTGGCCTGGGTCTCGCGTTTCCTTTTCTTCTCACCGCCATTTTTCCGGCGAGCTTAAAGCTTTTTCCGCGCCCGGGTGCGTGGATGGAAAAATTAAAATACTTCCTGGGCCTCACTCTTCTCGTGACCGTTATCTGGCTCTATGACGTTTTCGTTTCTCTCGTGAATTTCGATGTCATCAGCTGGAAGCTCAATCTTCTTTTTGCGTTCTGGTTTTTTGCTTTCTTCTTTGCGCAGAAAATTTCCCGACACCGGATTCTTCAGGGACTTACTTTTGCCTTCCCTCTTGTCCTCACTGTCATGGCGATCCAGAATCTCGAGATGCGTCCCACGACTCAGGCGATGGTAAAAGCTGAATCCAACTGGGTTCCCTGGACGGAAGAAAAAATGACGACGGAATCAAAACCCGTCTTCGTGGACTTCACCGCTGAGTGGTGCCTCACCTGTAAAGTGAATAAGAAACTGGTTCTTGAGACATCGGGCTTTGAAGAACTCAAGGCGAAGTATGGATTTGTTTCCATGCGCGCCGACTGGACCAAGCGTGACGATAACATCACAGAGTTTCTCCGGAAAAACGGTGCGGTCGGTGTCCCGGTATATTTTGTCTATAAAGACGGAAAGCTTCACAATCTCGGTGAGACCGTCTCTTTATCCAAGATCGGGAAATACTTCCTCTGATGAAAAGGCTCATCGCCCTCGCCATTGTGATTGTCCTTGCGTCCGGGGCCCTCTTATTCTTCCGGCGTGAGATTCTCGCGATGATGAATCCGAAAAAAGATCATCCGGGAACTATCCTCACTGTCGAAAATCCCGGCGGCAAAGAGACGGTTCAAAACGCTGAAGATGTTCCCCTCCGCCACCGCTTTGTCTTTTTGAAAGATGGCAAGGAAGTGGCAACCCGGGAAGAAGCCCAAACTGTCATCCCCATCGTCCGGGTCGATGTCTTCAAGGGGCCGGACGGCGCAATCCTCGAGATTCACGAGCAAGGTGCCAATGGCCAGTCTCTCCGTAGGACTTACGGAAATAGGTAATCACCTATATTAACCTTTGCATGCATAGGATTCTTCTTAACCCCCATCGGGATTATGATCCAACTGCAAACTCACACAAAGGGACAATATGAAATTCCTGATTCTTGCTCTGACTCTCACCTTCGCTCAGGGAGCTTTCGCGAAAAGCCTCATCAGCTGCAACAGTCATAACTCAGTCTTCCTCACGCTCGAAGGTAAAGGCGGAGTGATCGCCGGAAGAATGAATCACAATTACAACGGCGCTCTCATTGTCTGTAAGCTCGGAGCTCTGGAAGCTCTTGAAGCGCAGGGCGAGATGAAGTGTGCGGGTCTCTGGAACATGGCCTTCAATGAGGAAGGAAATGAAATCGATAAGACCGTTGTGATCACCATCAAGAAAATGAAAACCGGAAAACTCCAGGCGACCTTCACCAATGACTGGGACGGACGTTCACCGGAGTATCAATCCCATGAAGTACTAAACTGCGAATGATCCTTTTGTAAAAGTTCCTCTTACGAATGAGAGGAACTTTTTGCCGCTTCCCTCCGCAGGTGAAAATCATGGCTTTAGGCATATCATCACATTGTGAGTCATTCTTTCATCCGTTCTAAAATCTGCTGCACCTCTATATCGGGCACGGCCCGGAAGTAGGCCGTATGTTGAGTCTCATCGGTCTCGTGATTGTGATGGTGTCCGTCGTCATGGGCTACGTCCTCCACCACGGAGAACTCGCTGTCCTTTACCAACCAACCGAACTTCTCATCATCGGCGGCGCCGCTTTGGGTGCCATGATTGCTTCCAGCTCTCCCACAGTTTTGAAAGGAGTGATCCATGAACTTTTGGGAATTCTCAAAGGGAGTGGGATCAACCGCGAAAAATATCTCCAGCTCATCCTCTGCTTCAACGAGATCTTCCGGCTCGCCACTTCAAATCCTCTTTCGGTAGAGACGCACATCGAGAACCCCGAAAAAAGTGCGATCTTTCAGAAGTATCCGAAGATTCTGAACGATCACCACGTGATGACATTCATCTGCAACACTTTCCAGCTCCAGCTCTCAGGCAATCTTTCTCCGTATGACCTCGAAGATCTCATGGATCAGGACATCCAGGTGATGCATGAAGAAGAACACGCGATCCCCGCAACACTTGCCCGCCTCGCGGACGCTCTCCCCGGTCTCGGTATCGTCGCGGCAGTTCTCGGAGTTGTGATCACCATGGGGAAACTGACTCAAGGTAAGGAAGTGATCGGTCAGTCCGTCGCCGCTGCCCTGGTCGGGACTTTCCTGGGAATTCTTCTTTGCTACGGAATTTTTCAGCCCCTCTCTGCGAGAGTCGAGGGACTTCTCGCTGA
>CANGAC010000189.1 GCA_947451425.1 Bacteriovoracaceae bacterium
AATCTGTCATTTTTGACTCGTAAAATTTCTTATCATCGCCATTGGCACTGCCAACTTTTTGGTGGGCCATCAAAGCAGACTCGCCTAAGCGCCAGGCAATAACCATCTGAGAAGCAAATTGGAGAAAATCAGTACAGTTCTGCAGCACAAGATTCATCTGATTATTTTTGGCATAACCACCGATGGTTCCCATGATCTGCTGCGCACTCCCCATCACTTTCATCATGAGATCTTTTTCTTTCTTAAAAGTTGCATCGTCGAGTTGGTTCACGGTCTTCATGATTTCTTCGGAAAGCCACATCATGGTTTTCCCCTGATCTTTTAAGATCTTCCTCATCACAAAGTCGATCGCCTGGATCGCATTGGTTCCTTCATAGATCGTCGCAATTTTCGTATCGCGGACAAATTGTTCAACACCGTATTCAGTACAGTAGCCGTAACCACCATGCTGTTGAACGGCATCGACGGCAACCTGAAAACCTTGCTCTGAGCAATAGGCTTTGGCAATTGGAGTGAGGAGCCCGATCATCGCTTCGTGCTTGTGATCCGCTTTCGCTTTGTCGAAGAGATCAGCGATATACAATAGGAGTGACCGCATCCCGCGGGACATCGCACGCATGCGAAGAAGAGAGCGACGGACATCCGGATGCTGAACGATTTCCTTCCCGAACTGCGCTCTTTCTTTTACGTATTTTTCCGTCATCATGTAGGCGAGATTCGCCTGCGCTTCGCCCTGGATTCCGCAATAGAGTCTTGCTTCGTTCATCATGATGAACATGGTTTCCATCCCGTGAAACTCTCCTCCAATCAGCCAGCCTTCCGACTGACCATCCTGCCCGAATTGAATCTCGCATGTTGCGGAGGCATGGATTCCCATCTTATGTTCGATTTTCGAGCAGGTGACATTGTTAGAACCATCAAGGGAACCGTCTGGCTTGATCTTGAAACGGGGAACAACAAAAAGAGATATCCCTTTCGTCCCCTCTCCACCACCCGGAGTTCGCGCAAGGACCAGATGAATATTATTCTGATAGAGATCAGATTCGCCCGAAGAGATGAATATCTTCGTTCCTTTAATAGCGTACTTTCCGTTCCCCAAAGGCTGAGCCGTTGTCCGGAGAGCACCTACGTCTGACCCGGCACCGGCCTCAGTCAGGCACATGGTTCCGCCCCATTCACCACTCATCATTTTAGGGACGATCGTGTTCTTCATGAAGTCATCACCCTTAAGCCAGCAGACGTTCATAGCTGCGCGGGTGAGACCGGGGTACATCGTCCAGGCACAGTTCGCTCCTGTTCCCAGAGAAAGGCAAGCAACGTAGAGAGCTTCGGGAACTGCTGTTCCACCAATTTCTTCCGGAAGTGCGAGAGCGAACCATCCGTTCTCATAAAACTTTTTATTAAGATCATGGAAGACAGCCGGTGCTAAGACCTTTCCGTTCACATGCTTCACGCCCTGTTGATCTGAAATCTCACGAGTAGGAAAAACCTCGTTTTCTACAAACTTGTTGTATTCGCCTACGATGCCATTGACGTCGTCTTTGCCCAGGCCGAATTTCTGATGGCCCTGAACTTTAAGGAGTTCGGTGAGATTGAATTCGATGTCACGGAGATCTGCTTTGTAATAGCCCATAATCGTTCCTCTTGGAGAAATAAGTTAGATCTAGGATAACTCCAAAAATCCATTTCTCAGAGGAAAACTACAAAAAAACTACCGATCGGTAGGTTGCGTCCGACTAAACTAGTTGGGTGTAGGGGGAAGTTACTGAAAATGGCAAAAAAAAAGGGCAGCCGAAGCTGCCCTGGGAGGTTTTTCTTAGAATGGTGAGAGGACGTAGTCGATTCTTTTCGCGGCAGAATTTTTCACCTGTAATGGGTTAGACGCTGCGTGAAGGGTCATGTCGATTACGTATTGGATAGTTTCTGTTCCCATCACATGCTCAACAGTCACGACGTTTCCGTACTGAGCGATGTTCCCGAGAGTATAGCCAGCTGGCGAAGTGAGGACCTGAGCGAGTGCCGGATGGATCACTCCGCGGGCCTGTCCAGCGTAAACATAGACTGCTTCAGTCGTTCCCTGCGAGTAAGAACAATTCGTATAAGGAAGGAAGCTGATGCCTAAGATGTGTCCATCGTTACAAGAGTACTTACCCTTCTGAACGTTTACGACACCCAGGATATTCGTCTTCGTTTCCACAGCATTGATGTAGTTCTGAAGAGCAGCTTGAGCTGTTGCACCAGTAACTGCTGGCTGACCGGCAATATATGGGTTGTAGTAGAGGTTGTTGTCACTGCCACCTTTCTTAGAGCTCTTACCGCAACTCACGGCAAGCACTGCAAATAAAGAGACGAAAAGGACATTCTTGATAAGTGAAAGTTTCATATTTCCCCCTGGGAATAGTTCAATGTTTGTCATGTACGTTCCAAGAAGCGTGCCAACTCCGCTCTCATGCTTTCATTAACTTATTACAGGGTGGAGTGATGAATCCTTAGACAGTAGAATCAGGGTGTCGAAAAATTAGACAGTCCGTAGAGTAAAAACTTCCTTGAAATAGCAGTTCAAACTGTCAGACAATCCGGTCCATGAGTTACACACTATATGGTTCCCAGACATCTCCCTTCGTCCGTCGCCTCAGGATGCTCCTTCAGGATCTTCCTTATGAATTCCGTGAGCTCAATGTCTTCGAAGCCCAGGATGCGGCAGTCTTAAACAAGATCAATCCTCTGAACCAGGTGCCGGTGCTTCAACATAATGAGAAGACCATCTGGGATTCCCGCCAGATCTTCCGGTATTTAAATGAGATCCATCATTTCCAGAAAATGAGCTGGGAAGATGAAAATCTTCTGACGGGCATTGAAGGAGCGATGGCTTCCGGAGTAAACCTCCTTCTCATGAAAAGATCCGGTATGAATATCGACGAGAACTTCATGTTCATCATGCGGCAGAAAGACCGCCTCGAATCAGTCCTCGACCATTATCGTCCTTACATAGAGTCAACCGCTCTTTCGAAATTTGATTTCGCGGCGATGACTTTATATTCGTTTCTTGATTGGGCGCTCTTCCGGAATATCGTCTCCATTGAGAAAAGACCCGAATGCAGGAAGTTTCTTGAAACCTACGCTCATCATCCGGCCATCCTGAGTACAGCTATCCCAAAGGTATAAAAATGAATCTCAACCTATACATTGATCACACTCTCCTGAAACCAGAAGCGACCTACGCGCAGATTGAAAAGCTTTGTGCTGAAGCACGTGAACATAAATTCTTTTCCGTATGTGTGAATTCTTATTTTGTGAAAAAATCTGTCGCTCTCCTTCAGGGCTCCGGAGTTAAAGTCTGTACGGTGGTGGGATTCCCTCTGGGTGCTTCCACCATGGAAACAAAACGGTTTGAGGCCATGAAAGCAGCCGCCGAAGGTGCTACAGAAATTGATATGGTGATGAACATCTCGGCCGTGAAGTCAGGTGACTGGCAGTACGTTCAGGATGATATGTCTTCTCTCGCTCAGGTCTGTCACCAGCAAGGCGGGCTCCTGAAAGTGATTCTGGAGAATTGCCTCCTTACGAACGAAGAAAAAAAACGAGCCTGCGAATTAGCTGTAAGAGCAGGGCTTGATTTCGTAAAAACTTCGACAGGCTTTTCTACCGGTGGAGCGACAGAGGAAGACGTGAGACTCATGCGCGCGACGGTCGGTCCCAAAATGGGCGTGAAGGCCAGCGGAGGAATCCGCGATGCCGCGACCGCGCTGAAGATGATTGAAGCCGGTGCCACCCGGTTAGGAACGAGTGCGAGTGTGGAGATCGTGAAAGGTCTTACCGGAAAAGAAGCTTACTAATACCTAAAGTCCCTTGAGTTTCACCATGCGGAGTTTTCCTGCTTTCAGAATCACTTCCTGCCCTTTTTCCAGGACAAAGGTCTCAGCGCTGACGGTTTTTCCGTCAATCTTCACGGCATTTTGTTTAAGAAGCCGGCGGCCTTCACCGTTACTCTCGATGAACTTGAGTTCGCGCATGAGTTCAAGAAGCGCAATCTGACCGTGCTGCCTTTCGCACACTTCGATGTCTTCCAGAACCTGCTTCTTGGAAAATCGGGCTTCGAATTTTTCGCGCTCTTCTTTTCCGGAATCAGGCCCGTGATAGTAACTGGTGATTTCAGCGGCGAGAGATTTTTTCCCTTCCATCGGATGAAGGGCGCCACTCGTGAGATCCGCAATGGTCTTATCCACTTCAGCGGCTGGTTTACGAGACAGGAGAAGATAATACTTTTTCATGAGCTCATCAGAGATCGACATGATCTTGCCGAACATGTTGGTCGGAGTGTCTGTCAGAGCGATGTAATTATCCATCGACTTGGACATCTTGTTCACGCCATCAGTTCCCTCGATGAGTGGCATCGTAAGGATACACTGAGCTTCCTGTTCATAGGCATACTGAAGAGTCCGGCCCATCATGAGGTTAAACGTTTGATCCGTTCCGCCAAGTTCTAGATCGGCCTTAAGATGAACAGAGTCGTATCCCTGAAGAAGTGGATAAACCATTTCATGAAGATAAATGGCTTCCGAGTTTGTGTAGCGCTTATTGAAGTCATCACGCTGGAGCATGGCCCCGACAGTTCCCTTGGCCATCAATTGAATGAGCCCAAGTCCATCAAATTTTCCCAGCCAGTCTCTGTTGAACACGACATTGGTTTTACTCATGTCGAGGACTTTACCCACCTGCTCTTTGTAAGTTTCAGCATTCGCTTTAACATCTTCAGCAGTGAGAATTGGGCGCGTTTTATTTTTACCGGTCGGATCACCGATCTGCGCGGTGTAATCACCGATCAGAAAGTAAACCTCATGTCCGAAGTCCTGGAGGAGACGAAGCTTCTGGAGAACTACTGTGTGACCCAGATGAATATCCGGACGAGACGGATCGGCACCGAACTTGATGACGAGAGGCTTCTGTTTCTCGAAAGATTTTTTGAGCTTCTTCAGCAATTCGTCTTCGGGAATGATCTCGAAGGCTCCACGCTTAAGTTCTTTGAGCTGATCCTCAGGGGACACAGTAATACGGGCCATAAATACTCCTTAAGCATTTCATTTTAGGGGAATCAGACCCGCCAGCCAACTTTTTTAAGCCAGAGCTCGAACTCGAGGGTCTTTTTGGCCGGATCACGCGGAGGTCTTTCCTCTGTCACTCGCGAAACCTCTTCCGGCATGGGAGGTAAACCCATTGATCTTCTCCGATAAGGAAGGGAGGAAATATCCTGAATCGGAACTGGTTTCAGTTCCCCCTCTATCCAGTCAAACTGAGTTCCATAGAGCTGACCCTTTCCTTCATAGTAGAGCACGCGGTCTTCAATAGTAGCTAAGAGCTCCAGAGGGTAGTCCTGTGAAGCTGCCGCCAGCCGCATTTGAGTCAAGGCCTCTTTCATGAAATCGGGAAGAGAGATCGCGTGGATGACAATAATCCAGGAAAGACGAACGCCTTTTTCACCAGCGTTGGATAAGACTGGAAAGCCATTTTTTTTTACGAGAGCTTCAAGTTTACGGGCGTTTTCGATGTGAACTTTTTCCATCTCCTTGTGATAGGAGTCGGAAAGAATTCCTCGGGAAATAAGACCTTCACGGATGAAGTGATCCCGCTCTACCAGCGGCGCTAGTTTAGAGACCCAGAATTCTTCCATGAGAGACCCAGTTACCGGAAATTAGTAAGTGCCGAGGCAGAATTGATTTGCTGGAATAAATCTTTGTCGCTGAAACCATGTTCACGGAAATCATGCTGATATTTTAGCATGAATTTCACCTGGCCCATCTTGAAGAATTCCACGTTGTGACTGTAACAAAGGTGAATATGCTGATTCTGGCTATGATGATAGATCGTGCTAAGAGCAACACTCGGGGTGGACTTATTGTGGAACTTACAAACGAGGCATTTTTCACTCATGGATGGATTATCGTGCACTGTGAAGATAATCTTTACCTTAATTTTTTATAAGCAATTGGAATCGGGTCCAGAATTGCGCAATCATAGTGTTATCAAGGAATCATCAAGACTGACTATTTCACTTCGTGCCAACAAAAACGCTCACTCGTGAGATAACTTAATCACTTGAGGAGACAGTATGAATGTCATTTATTTTGATGGTGTCTGTGGGCTGTGTAACGGCTTTATCGATTTCATCATGAAAATCGACAGGAAAAATATGTTCAAATTCTCCCCGCTTC
>CANGAC010000190.1 GCA_947451425.1 Bacteriovoracaceae bacterium
CCGTCTTTCATCTTGATGTAAAAAAGTGACCAGCACACGCGACTGACAGATTCCACATCTTCAAACTTCAACTGAATTGGTTCTTTCCCTTCATGGATCATGAGATGGGTTGGATAAACCTGAACGGCTCGCTTCAGGCGATCCTTCATCCAGGAGAAATAAAAAATAATTCCTGAGATGAGGAACCCGGAGGTCATCATCAACTCATTCGAATTGATGCTCCAAAGATATTTCGGTCCATATTGAAAGAGCTGGACTCCCCAGAAGCTCATCAAAAGTGATGAGATCCCCAGAAACCCCATAAGATAAATCTTGTAGTGGTTCCGGTAACGCAAGAATCTGGGCTGAATAGGCTCAAATTTCGGTGATGATTCCAAGTCGGTCTCCTGGTTTATGCCAGAGACTTATCGGAAGATTTCCAAGATACTTGATTTTTTTAGTCCAATCTCTCTAAGTGCCTGGTATTGCGAACGTAAATGAAGATTCCCGAGAGGATAAGACCCAGAGAAATCCACTGAGATGGGGTCAGTGGCCCCCACTCTCCTCTTATCAGATCTCCCCGTAAAGACTCTACACCCAGCCGGATCAGGCCGTAGGAAACGAGATAGATGCTCGTGAGGTGCTTACTCTTAGAACGGAGAAGAAAAGTTCCCAGGATCAGTAAGGAAGCGAATTCCAGAAGCTGAGTGGGATGACGATGAACTCCATGGAGAGGAATTCCCCACCACCCTGTGGTTTCTTTTCCATAACAGCAGCCAGCGAGAAAACAACCGAATCTCCCCACGGCGTGGCCAATGGCTATTGCCGGCAACATGGAAGAAAGAATATTCCAGGAGATCGGAAATTTTAATCCTTTCAAGATAAAGAGATAAAAGACTCCTCCCAGAAAGCCGCCGTAAAACACAAAGCCGCCACCTAACCAGAAATTCGTTTCCTGCATGAGTGCGTATGATAAATCATGGGGAACGGTGTACAGAAAAAAAATCTTTGCCCCAAGCCATGCAAAGAGGAACATTCCCCAGAATAAAATCTGCGCCCGCATCCTGGTAAATGATTCGGGAAGAAACTCGAAGAGGATCTGATAGGCAATCCCCCACCCTAATCCCATGAACAGAGGATATGAGTAGAGAATGAAACTGTTATTTTGAAACAGTATCGGGAACATCGGCCTTCTCTTTTTTGTTTTTCAATTGAACGAAAAAATCCACAACAAGAAGAAAGCCTGCGACGGTAATGCAACTATCGGCAACGTTGAAGGCAGGAAAATGATTGGCTTCGTTTTTCCAGTAAAACATGAGGAAATCCACGACGTAGCCAAGGGAAAAGCGATCGATAAGGTTTCCCGTCGCACCAGCGAGGATCAGTGCATACGCAAGAGACATGTAAAATGGACCCTTGAGAGTTTTCACCAGCATGATAAAAATCCAGAAACAGAAAACGACCGGGAGAGCGAGAAAAAATATCTGCCGGAAGATCTCGTGTCCGTTGGCCCCAAAACCAAAAGCAGCTCCCGTGTTTTTCACATAGGCGAGACTGAAAAATCCATCGATGATGGGTTTCGTTTCCCCATAGGAAAAACTCGACTGGATCGCCCCTTTAGTAAGCTGATCCAGGATAATGAGAAATGACATGAGAAGAGAGAGACTCCAGAAACGCGCCATCAGACTTCCCCGGCGGCTTCAAGTTTCTTTTTCTTCTGCTGAAGAAAGAAATCATAAATAAGGAGACCCGCTGCTATTGAGACGCAACTATCCGCCACATTGAATACATGGAAATGATTTTCTTCTTTCTTCCAGTAAAACATGAACATATCCACAACGTAGCCGAGGCGAAAACGATCTATGAGATTCCCGATAGCTCCGGCGAGGATAAGTGCATATGCCACAGAGTTATGCATCGGTCCCTTGGCGGTTTTATAAAACATCACCAGGATCCAGATACAGAATGCGACAGGGAGAAAAAGAAAAAGGAGTTGTCTTACAATTTCAGTAGATCCCTGGCCCATGCCGAAAGCTGCACCGGTATTGCGAACATGGGCGAGGTTGAAAAAGCCATCGATCACCGAGATGGAATCTCCGTAAGGAATCGCATCCACGATCGCGGCTTTCGTCACCTGATCGACAAGAATGAGAATGAGGGCAATTGCCCCCAATGAAAAGAAACGGGTCATCTTAGTAATAGTCTTTCGGATTGATCTCGTACTTCTCGATCTTTCTCAAAAGAGTCTTCTTCGGAATGTTCGCGTTCAAAGCCGTCTGATTAATTCTTCCCTTATTGATCTTAAGCGCCTGAACAATAAATTCTTTCTCAAAAAGATCCTTCGCAATAGCGAAATCGAGTTTTCCGCCTTCACCCAGTTTGGCTCCGAATGAGAACTGAACATCCGTCCCGCTGACAGTCGATTTGTGAGCAGTGGAAGCGGTGTGGTCGAGAACTGAGTTCTGAATGTCTTCAAGATCGATCACGCTGTCTTCAGCAGTCTGATCCTTACTCTCAGCTTTCTTGTTGTCCTTAAAGACAATCGAAGGAAGGGAGCTCGCATGGATCATGTCAGATGATTCCATGATGAAGCAATGTTCGATGATGTTTCGAAGTTCCCGGATGTTTCCCGGCCATGAGTAGTTCGATAGAACTTCCATCGCTTCCGGATCAGCACCTTTCACTTTCAGGTTATGAACGTTGTTGAAATATCCAATGTAGTGATTCACGAGATGCGGAATATCCGTTTTTCTCTCACGAAGCGGTGGGAGATAAACCGGAAGAACGTTCAGACGATAGAATAAATCTTCGCGGAATGTTCCGTCTTTGATCATTTCTTCGAAAGGCTTATGAGAAGCCGCAATGATCCGGACATCGACTTTAATTTCGCGGTTAGAACCCACAGGCATGAAGGTCTTTTCCTGGAGCACTCGGAGAAGTTTTACCTGCATCCCGGCTGAGATATCACCAATTTCATCGAGGAAGATCGTTCCCCCTTCGGCGAACTGGAATTTCCCGATCTTTCTGGCGTCAGCCCCGGTGAAGGCCCCTTTTTCGTGACCAAAGAGTTCAGACTCAATTAGGTTTTCAGAAATCGCACCACAGTTGATGGTGACAAATTTCTCATCTTTTCTAGGTGAGTTGTAGTGAATGGCTTTCGCCACGAGTTCTTTACCTGTACCGGATTCACCCCGAATAAGAACTGGTGTTCCGACTTTTGCGAGCTTCGAAATCACATCGAAGACTTTCTTCATCGCATTCGATTCACCGACAAACTTATCGTTTGAAGTAGCCGTTTCACCGATGGAAAGTGTGGGAGAAGAAAACGTAAGTGTTTCCACCATCGAACGTGCTTTGAGTGCGCGCTTGATAAGTGCAACTAAGTTCTCAGAGCTGATCGGTTTTTCGAGATAGTTGTAAGCTCCTTCCTTCACGGCCTTCACAGCGTCAGTGACATTGGAGTAGGCGGTAAGAATAAGAACGATGACGGAAGGATCGTGTTTTTTGATTTCGGTGAGCGCCTGGATCCCGTCCATCTCCGGCATGTTCACGTCCATCACGACGAGATCATATTTTTGCCCGTAGACTTTGTTGACGGCTTCCTTACCGTTATCTGCCACATCGACAACGAAATGGTGATACTCCAAAGCCTGTCTTACCGACTGCTGGAGGACCTTATCATCATCAACAACTAAAACCTTATGCATACCTTCTCCTATACGTTCTTCAGCTTAATTATAAACGAAGTTCCCTCTCCCGGTTGAGAGGTGGCAGTAATAACCCCATTATGAAGCTCAATGAAATATTTTACCAGATAAAGGCCCAGCCCAGAGCCCTTAATGGCATGGGTACTGTCGTTCTTCACCCGATAGAATTTATCAAAGATATGGGCGAGATCTTCCGGTCCGATGCCCACTCCATTGTCCCGGATCTCGAGGTAGACCCATTCGGCATCATCCCAGGTCTTCACGAAGACGGATTTCCCCTTCCCGGCGTACTTAATGGCGTTTTCAATGAGATTCGAGATAACCCTGTTCATTAGTACGGTATCCACCTGGATTGGATACAGGGGCGAAAGATCCGACTCGATCGTCATCTGCTTGGAACCGGCTTCAAACTCGAGCTTATCAATGATGCTTTCAATGATCTTGTTGATGTCCCGGGATTCCATCCGGAGGGTCAGGTTCTGGGACTCAATTTTTGTGAGGTCCAGAATCGAGTTGATGAAGCTGTTGAGATCTTTCGTGGAGATCACAATGTTTTCGATCAGCTCATTTTGCTCAGAGGTATTGGTGCTTCCGAATTTCATCTTGAGAATGTCGGCAATCCCGGCGATTTTCGCGACGGGAGTTTTTAAATCGTGACTCATGAGAGAAATGAAGTTCTGTTTCAGGTTATCGACCTGCTTCAGGAGTTTTGATTCTTCCTGGATGGCGTATCTCGTCTGGTATTCTTCGATGGCCCGGAAAGGAACCCAGATGTAATAAACGACGAAGATCGAAAGCACGAGATGAGAGAGCTTGATCCACCAGCCAAAGAGCATAAAAGCAAAATAACTTGTGATAAGAATTCCTATGATCAGCGCAATCGTGATCATAAGACCTTTCACTGGTTGAACACGGGAAATAATAAAAGAAAGAATAATGGCGATGAGAACTGACGCAACCTGGGTAGTGAAATCTTTCACATCATAGATCGTTTTTTCATTCGCAAACGCTTCAATAATCTGGGCATGAACGGCAAGCTTCGGAGTCTTGGCACTTTCTTTTTCAAAAGGAGTCAGGACGAAATCACTGGAGTTGGACAGATACTGCGGGCCTACCAGAACAATCTTGTCCTTAAAAAATCCCTTCGGGAAATGTCCCACGACCACGCGGTGAAAAGGGATCGTCTGGATTTCTGAGTTGAGGGGATTACCGGAGTATTTGAAGAGAGCGAAATTCGCATCTGCTTCCGAATTATAATAAGCTCCCTTGTACGCCGTTGCATCGATAGCGGGAAGCCCTTTGAGATTTCGATAGGTCTTGGCCGTCCAAAGATGGATGGAGTCTTCCCCGGAAATATTCAGAATGGCCCGGCGTACGACTTCATCTTTTGAAAAGACGATCGAATCCTTAAACAGCTGGCCCAGGAAATATCCGGTATCACGAAGATCTTCCGGTGGGACAATCTCTCCCATTGTATCGATCTCTGTACCGAACTTAAATCGCTCACCATTCTGAGAATAAGCTTTAATCGCTTCCTGAAACTCAAGCTGATAGCGAAGCTCGACATCGGAGTCAGGTTCCTGAAGCGAGATAAAATAATTGATGATCGCCGGGCCATCTTTTGAGAGGCGATTCATCAGTCTCGTGTGGGAAGCGTACGTATATGGATAGGCCTCGCCCAGAAACTGATCGCTCTCTTCATCCTGAGAAATAAGAACGATATCGGTCTTAACTGTTTTTGAGAGCAGATCATTTTTTACCCAGAAATCGTAAAAAATGGATTCCAGCGGATGAAACGCGTACTGGATAAGAATGAGAATGAAAGCGAGCGTAACTAAAAGTGGCGCGAACTTACCGAATTCAATCGTTTTGAACTTATTGAGCACGGCTTAGTCCTTCCTTCCCGAAGAAATAATCCCACTCGTGAGGAAGAAATTCCAGGGCGAGAATATTCTGATAATGAGGACTGCGTGCCGAAGAAGAAAATTCCTGAAGTTTACGGGTTGGGAGTGAGTACAAGTCTGAAGGCGCCCGAAGCTTAAGTCCAAGTTTAATCAGAAGCTCTTTTTCCAAAGGATATTCTTCAATGAAAGTGCTGAGTTTCCTGAAGTAGCCCTGACCAAGTGTGAATGAGAACAAGAAATCCAGCGCAGGATGAAGAAGATAATTCAGTACCCAGTTCAAAGCCTCGCGAACTTCGCGAACGGCAATGATCTTTGAGATGAGTCCGACTAATGAATGGGCAAACCACGAACATGAACCCAGAACAAACATAACCTTGGTGCGCTTGACCGCCATGCCCTTTTTCACCTGAAGAAGGAGTTCAAAGCAAATGGCGTGCAGTTCAGTTTCACTCACAGAATGAAGAATTTTTTTTGAGAGAATAATACTCGTGACGTGTTTATTCTGAAGGATAAAGCCCCGCTCTACACTTCCATTATAGAAATACA
>CANGAC010000191.1 GCA_947451425.1 Bacteriovoracaceae bacterium
CGGATACGCCAGCAAAAGTTACGACGTGGATTATTCGGGCCCGGATGGATTAGGTCAGACAACGTTTTCGGGTCTGGTTTTCGGTGTGGGCGCCAATATTCCCATTAACCGGGAATTCCGCTTCTTCACCAATGCCGACTTCATGCCTTTTCCGACGTTCACAGACGACGATAACATCTACGGATCGGCCAAGAATGCGTCATCACTCGAACTCGAAGTCGGGATGAAATACCAATACACTGTCCGCATGACCCTCGACGCAAGTCTCGAAACCAGATCCAGTAAGGCCAAGTTTAATTCGGGCTTTAAAGAAGTCTCGTATAAGGACAATGTGCTGAAACTCGGGGCGACTTTCAATTTCTGAAGAGCGACAGATGATGCTTCATGGGATATATTTTGTCCCATGAAAGGCAATCGGATTCAGGAATTAGAAAAGCAAATTCTCCATCACAAAGAGCGCTATTACACCGGCAAGGCCGAGATCTCTGACGAGAAATACGACAAGCTCGAAGGCGAACTAAAAAAGCTCGACCCTGAAAATCCTGTGCTGAAACTTGTGGGATTCAAGCAGACCGAAGCCGTCGCCAAAGCAGAACACCAGAAAAAAATGCTGTCTCTTGATAAGACTTATGAAGATAAGGATCTTATGAAGTGGATCGGAGAAGAAGACGTCATCAGCGTTTTTAAGATCGACGGCTCAAGCTGTTCGCTTGTTTATGAGAACGGGCATTTGCAGCTGGCCAAGACTCGTGGAGATGGCTCGGTAGGCGAAAACATCACGAAGAAAGCCGTCTTTATTCCAGAGATTCCGAAGTCCGTTCAGGGTCTAAAAAACTTTGAAGTCCGCGGCGAAGTCTATTGTATTGAAGCGAATTTTTTTCAACTCTCAGAAGAGATGAAGGCGCTGGGGCTTGAGGCACCGACGTCTCAGAGAAATATCGTCGCGGGATTGCTTGGGAGAAAAGAGAATATTCATCTGTGCCGCTTTTTGAGTTTCAAAGCTTTCGATCTGATCGCGGATGAAAAGTTTAAAAGAGAACATGAAAAGCTCGATCTCTTAACCTCACTCGGCTTCATCACCCCGGAATATGAGCTACACAAGGGAACGAAAACGATTGCCGCGAGAATTAAAGAAGCCAAGGATTTCATGTCCGGCGGCGACTATCTCATTGATGGACTGGTGCTGGTCTATGACGATTTAAAACTTCACGATGAACTGGGTGAAACATCCCATCACCCGCGCTACAAGATTGCTTTCAAGTTTGCAGGAGACACAAAGATAACTTCCATCAACGAGATTGAGTGGGGTGTGTCCCGAAACGGAACATTGACGCCGGTTGCCCTGGTGGAACCCGTGGAATTATCGGGTGCTATGATCGGAAGAGTGACTCTTCACAATTTTGGCCTCGCGAAGAACTTTGAATTAAAGCCCGGAGATAAAATCGAAATTATTCGTTCCGGTGAGGTCATTCCCAAATTCCTCGGCGTATCTGAGAGAGCTCGCGGAGACTTTGTTTATCCCAAGAAATGTCCGAGCTGCCAGAGTACCCTGAAGATCGAAGACATCTGGCTTTTCTGCGAAAACGAACGATGTCCCGCAAAAGTAAAAGAAGAGATTCTCAATTACATTCACAAAGCGGGCGTTGATGATCTTTCTGATAAACGGCTGGATGAATTAATTAATAAAGGCCTCGTGGAAGCAATCCCGGATCTCTACCGGCTGAGCATGGAAGACTTTCTCATTCTGGATAAGGTGAAAGAGAAACTGGCCACCAAAATGTACGAGAATATCTCTAAGACAAAAGATCAGACACTGGTTCAGTTCATCTCCGCCATCGGCGTCGAGGGAGTGTCCACGGCAAAAAGTGAAAAAATTATTTCCCAGGGTTACAACACGATCGACAAGATTCTTGAACTGACGCCGGAAAAAATGATTGCCATTGAAGGCTTTGCCGAGAAGTCGGCAACAGAAATTGTTGCGAGCATTCAGAGAAAAGAGCCCCTCATCCGTGAACTTCTTAAAGTCGGCGTGAAACTTAAAACCGAAGACATCAACACCGGCGAAGGTCCTCTGGCGGGTCTTAAATTCTGCATAACCGGCGAACTCAGCTCCCCACGCGGTGACTTCGAAAAATTGATCAAGAAAAATGGCGGCGTGATGGTTTCATCTGTGTCGAAAAACACTTCATTCCTCATCACGAATGAAACAGATGGTTCTTCCAGTAAGTTTGTGAAGGCCAGGGATCTCGGGATTCCGATAGTGTCCGAGAATAAACTTCTCAAAATGATTGAAGGGTAAAATGGCGAAAATAAAAACTGTCTTCACCTGCCAGGATTGCGGATATCAGACCGCCAAATGGCTCGGAAAATGTCCGGATTGCAATCAGTGGAACTCTTTCAGTGAAGAAGATTCTATCAAACCTTTAAGCTCTAAAGGCTCACCAAAATCGATCGCGGGTCGTGAGTCAAAACCCAAGACGATCTCACAGGTTGAAGTCGAAAAAGTTGAACGCTACCAGACATCCATCGGTGAATTCGACCGGGTGATGGGTGGAGGGGTGACAATCGGCTCACTTACTTTAATTGGTGGAGAACCCGGGATCGGAAAATCCACCATCGTCATGGAAGTCTGCGGGAAACTCCTTAGTAATTATAAAAATGAAAAGATTCTCTACGTTTCCGGAGAGGAGTCTGAATCGCAGGTTGCCCAGCGATCAAAGCGCCTCGGTGTGAATAACGAGAATTTTTATATTTATAACGAGACCTGCTGGCAAAATGTGCTCGCGCAGGTGAAAGAGCTCAAGCCCAAGTTTCTGGTTCTTGATTCCATTCAAACGACTCATTCCAACCAGGTTGATTCTGCGGCCGGAACTCTCACTCAGATTCGTGAAGTCACTTATGAGCTGATGAATTACGCAAAATCGTATGATTTAACCTGCTTCATCATTGGCCACGTAACCAAAGAAGGCCAGATTGCTGGGCCCAAAGTTCTTGAGCACATGGTGGATACAGTTATTTATTTTGAAGGCGATCAGCTGGGCCAGTACCGCATGCTTCGGGTGATGAAGAATCGCTTTGGTAATACCAATGAAGTAGGTATTTTCGAGATGCAGGAAAAGGGTTTGGTAGAAATCAAAAATCCTTCCCAGTATTTTTTGGAGCAATCTCTTGATGGATCATTCGGCAGGTCGCTGACCTGTATCCTGGAAGGAACCAGATCGCTTTTTGTAGAGATTCAGGCGCTCGTGGTGGAAAATAAATTTGCCCAGGGAAGAAGAACGACTCAGGGATTAGATTCGAACCGTGTGGCACTGCTTGTGGCGGTGATAGATAAATATCTGGGCATCCCGCTTTCTTATAACGATATCTATGTGAACGTGGTGGGAGGAATCAAACTCACAACACGAGAAAACGATCTCTCGGTTATTGCGTCCCTTCTGAGTTCCTATCACGGAACTGCTGTTCCCTCGGACACGATTTTTCTGGGAGAGGTAGGACTCACGGGTGAAGTGAGGTCCGTGCCGATGATGGAGATCCGACTGAAAGAAATTGCCCAGATGAATTACAGAAGAGTTGTGACGTCGAAGCGAGCAGCGGCGGATTTCAAAGGGAAATATAAAGTTGAGCTTGTCGGCATTGAGAAAGCCTCCGAGCTCAACAATTTGTTGTTCAAATAATCACAGATAGAGACGTTTAATCGTCTGATCCCAGAGCGTTTTCTTGTTGGAGTAATAGGCATTCTTCTCGGGAGTGAATTCTTTCTCGAGCTTCCAGAATTTCCCCATGTCCTCTATCGCCACTTCACCGAGACCCACAAGGCATCCCACGGCGACACCGAAGGCTGTTGTATCGATCACGGCTGGGCGGAGAATTGATTTCTGCGAGAAATTGGCCTGCATTTGCATGAGGATGTCGTTCGCGGCTGCACCACCATCGACTCTGATATCATTCAGCTGAGGAAAGTCTTTTTTAAAGCTCGAAACGGAATCATTGAGAGAAAGGGCAATTCCCTCGAGACAAGCGCGGGCAATGTGACCGTTATGAGTATCTCTCGTGAGTCCTACGATTGCGGCTTTTGCCTGTGAGTTCCAATAGGGAGTTCCGATTCCGGTAAAAAACGGAAGAAACAGAACGTTTTCCATCTGCGAAAGGTCTGTGACTTCTTCAGCGAGCTTCGAAACTTCCGGGGAAGACTTGATGGATTTTAAATTGTCACGGAGCCACTGGACCGCAGCCCCGGCGATATAGGCTGAACCTTCGAGTGCGTAGATTTTCTTTGCGCGGAAAGAGTATGCCGCTGTCGTGAGGAGCCCGGTTTGTGAATAAACGAGTTTCTCACCGGTGTTGAGAAGGAGGAAGGCGCCTGTTCCAAAAGTCGCCTTAATGTCACCTTCCTGAACGCAGGCCTGTCCGAAAAGAGCGGCTTGCTGGTCACCGAGAATGGAGAGAATCGGAATGCCATCAGGAAGAATCCCGGCATTTTGAGTTTCTCCAAAATTCGTGAATGATTCTTTGATCTCTGGGAGAAAATCTTTCTCGATTCCGAAGAACTTCAAGAGCCCGTCGTCCCACTTGAATGTCTCAAGATTCATGAGCATGGTGCGCGAAGCATTCGATGCTTCCGTGACGAAGTTTTTCCCGCCGGTCAGGCGATGAACAAGGAAGGAATCTACTGTTGAAAGGCAAAGATCTTTTCTTTCAGCGGCAACCTTCACGGAAGGAACATGATCAAGAAGCCAGCGCATTTTTGTCCCGGAGAAATACGGATCAAGAGGGAGTCCCGTTTTTTTCCGGCAAGTCTCTTCGTACTTCGGGCGATTTTGATCACAGTATTCCGCCGTTCTTCTGTCCTGCCAGACGATGGCATGATGAAGTGGCTTCCCTTTCTTGTCGAAGGCACAAGTCGTCTCACGCTGATTGGTAATGCCGATCCCGATGATGGATTTCGGATCAATTTTTTGTCTCATTAATACTGCCGAGACGGAAGTTCCCACCGAGCTCCAGATGTCTTCGAGGTCATGCTCGACCCAACCCGGTTTTGGATAAATCTGTCGGTAGTCGCATTTTTCTTTATCGAGAACTTTGAGTGTCTTGGCATCAATGAGAAGAGAAGTGGATCCAGTTGTTCCCTGGTCAATCGCGAGGAGGTAGTTCATGGCTTTCCTTGGAATGATTAATTTCCAGGAAATGTTACGGTTTTTGTGCCCGGTTTGTCGTTAATGATGAGATTCACTGAGTATTCCCAATAACGCGACAGGCTTCGATTCATGAAGGCCACAAAGCTATATGAGACGCCGGTCAGCACAACCAGGAGGAGAATAAACTCCACCAGGGCCTGTCCTTTCTGCTTAACCCTCTTATTTTTCATAAGGAGTTGTATAAAGTTCCGGTGCTTCATAAATCCATTTTTCTAAGCTAAACTTGGGTAACTTTCGGGGTCCCAACAATGAAAAAATTCATACCCGTTCTTCTCTTCATTATGGCCTTTGCCGGCTTTCTTGCCAGTCAAATCCTCTGGGATAACTACGATCTTAACGCCAAACAGGTCGAGCAGGATAAACAAAAGCATTCCGTTTACGAGACCAACTTCCAAGGCCTTAAGTTTACAACGTCTAAGAATACGATGGTCGAACTCAGGAATGAAAAAACCCCGATTATTGTACTGAATTTCTGGGCATCCTGGTGCATTCCCTGCCTGAAAGAGTTCCCTGGTCTTGTGAAATTTCAGGAGAAATATAAGGGGAAAGTGAAAGTCTTCGGGATCAACGGAGATGAAGATTCACCGCTGGAAAACATCCAGAAAGTTGAGAAGAAATATGCCCTGAATTTTGAGTCTGTTGTTGATGCTGACAGCACGATTTCCAACAAGTTCCTGATCAATACTTATCCTGTCTCGATCGTCTTCCACGAAGGAAAAGTCATTTACGTGAATAAGCGCATTCACGATTTCATGGCGTCTGATTTTCTTTCGGTGATTGACGAGGCCCTTAAGGCAAAGTGACCCTGAGATTTCTTCCCCACTGATACGTTATGTGCGAAAGACTTTCGGCTTTAAATAAAGTCATGCGCGCATCCATGCCCGGAATGATTGCTCCCTGATTCATGAGACCCAGAGAGTGGGAAGCATTCA
>CANGAC010000192.1 GCA_947451425.1 Bacteriovoracaceae bacterium
ACTGGTATAGTGGATTAATGCGCCACTCGCTTCCCATTCTCCTCTGCAGTAAGAACGAAGATTTTCGTTCGCTCATCCGTGAAATGCTGGGGAAGAGCGGATATTTTCATGTACTTGAAGCGGGAAACAAAGAAGAAACTCATGAACTTCTCAAGGGACACGCACAGAGCTCACTCACTATTATTCAATATGATTTTCTAAGTGATGACATTGAAGGAATGCTGAAAAAAAATGGCCAGTTCATTGTGCTTTCGCAGTCAGAATCAGAAGATGCGATAGTAAAAACGGCGATTCTCGGTGTAGAGCATTTCCTCTCCTTCCCGTTTTCATCCCGCCATCTCATGGAAAAAATCGAACAATTAATTCAGTGATACTCTGAATAGGGAAACTGATTCATCCCCATCCAGTATTTGAGATCCACTTCTACGTTCTGATCAAATTCTTCCATCGTATAATTCTTATTTTTCACCAGGATCTTTGCGTACGTCAGGAAGTTTCCATTGTTCCAGTGAGCGAGATCCAGATTCACCATTCGTGTCCACGTACCAGTGTTGATGAAAATCGTTCCATCATTAAAAATCCTGAGTGTCGGATTGTGAGTGTGCCCCACAATGAGAACGCGCGTATCAGGATGAGTTTCAAAGTACTGACGTGTAACGGTTTCAAAATCCTGGAAGAGCTCAAGCTCTCTCAGAAGATCACTAATCACCTTACGAAGACTTCTCTTCATCAGGTAGTAATGCCAGAAGCGAACCATGATGAAGTAATAGAAATTCGAAAGCATGAAACGAAGAGTGAAAAACGTATCAAAGATAAGACCATGGATCATGAAGTGCTTGATGGGTCTTACCGAATTAATGAATATTCGTTCCTGCTTGTACTTATTGATGACGTTGGTGACATAATAAGATCCCCAGGGAGGGATAAAATACTTCTCTCCATTGAGAGTTTCCACTACTGCATTTTCCTGGTCAAAATCATGAGCCACTTCATACTGATGTCCGTGAAGGATGGAGACACCGGGAGTCGGAATGTGCGTGCTGATGGCATTGGACAGTGTCAGGCGATCTTTCAAAGGGCCAAAGTAATTTAAGAACTCTTCTTTTACAGAATCAAAAACAAACTCGGCATCGTGGTTTCCGATGATGTAAACGATGCTCTTCCCGTTGTGCGAGACAAAGCGCTTAAGGGCATCCAGGACTCCCTTGTGAGCGTTCATGATCATGCTTAGTTTTGCGAGTGCGGCCTTCTCACTCCAGAATTCATCATCGTAAAATTCCACGTAGGGAACAGCGAGGAAATCAAGAAAGTCCCCGTTGATGATGAGTTCCACTTCAATCTCAGCGTAGTCACCACTTGAGTAGTAATTTAAAAAATCAATGAGCTCGCGGTCGTAATGGAAATCTTCCAGAAGATTACGCTTACCCTTGAACATCTTCCCGGCAGAGAGATGGAGGTCTGAGATGACAAGGACGACTTTCTGGAAGTTATTCTTTTGGTGGGACTTCATAGGCCTTTTTACCGAAGATGAGTTCAACTTCCTGGAAAGCAGGGCTCACGGGAACGAAGGTGACATTCGACCCGGATGTATTTTCAATTTCCACTGTTTCTGATTTTCCTGAAGGAATCGAGACGTATTTCAAAAGTCTTCCTTTCGCCTCGAACTTACCAACCTGATCTGAGAGAGACCGATTTTCAACGATCACTGAAAACAGCTTCCTTTCTTTTTCCGGAGAAAGCACCGCCATCTTACGGTCCATGACCTGAATCACGAAGACATCAGACTTCTGGGCCGCAAAAGCCGAAAGGGATAAGATCAAGAGGAGAAACTTCATAGCATGAACCTTAACTCAGAAAGCTTTTTGACTTCATCACGAAGTCTTGCGGCCTCTTCAAATTGAAGGGCACTCGCCGCTTCTTTCATCATTGTCTTCAACTCTTTGATTTTAGCATCAATTGCTTCAGGTGAAAGATTCTCTTCGGAAATTTCCTTCCGAGCTTTTCTGTCGGACTTCTTCGTTCCGCGCAGGATCTCGATGACTCCCCCACCGACTTTCTTATTGATGGTTGTCGGAGTCATGCCTACTTTCTCGTTGTAAGCGATTTGCTTGATACGTCTGTCAGCGGTGAGCTTCATCGCCTCTTCAATACTTGGTGTTTTCCTGAAACCATAAAGAAGAACTCGTCCTTCGGAGTTTCGTGCCGCGCGGCCAATTGTCTGAATGAGAGAACGGGTAGAACGAAGGAAGCCTTCCTTGTCGGCATCGAGAATCCCCACCAGTGCCACCTCCGGGATATCTAGACCCTCCCGGAGAAGGTTAATTCCCACGAGGATATCAAATTCCCCAAGACGCAGATCCCGCAAGATTTCCATCCGCTCGAGCGTATCAATATCAGAGTGCAGATATTTAATCCGCATTCCGACTCCCCGATAGAAAGACGTTAACTCCTCGGCCAGGCGTTTTGTGAGTGTTGTAATCAGAACGCGGTACCCCTGAGCAATGACTTTTTTGGCTTCCACGAGCATGTCGTCGACCTGATTCTTGGCGTCTCTGAATTCGATGAGCGGATCAAGAAGTCCTGTCGGACGGATAATCTGCTCGGCGTATTCTCCGTTCACTTTCTGCATCTCGTATTCCGCAGGAGTCGCTGAAACGAAAAGCACCTGATTGTACTTCGCTTCAAACTCCGGGAAATTAAGAGGTCGGTTATCAAGTGCAGAAGGTAAGCGGAAACCGAAATCCACGAGGGTCATTTTTCTCGCGCGGTCTCCTTTAAACATCCCACCGACCTGAGGAATACTCACGTGAGATTCGTCGGCGATGAGAAGGAAATCTTTTTTAAAATAATCGATGAGTGTATACGGCGGTTCTCCCGGCTTGTTTCCCGTCAGGTGCCTCGAGTAGTTTTCAATTCCCGGGCAGAACCCCATCTCTTCCATCATCTCAAGATCCAGAAGAGTCCTTTGCTGAAGACGTTGCACTTCGATCAGTTTGTTCTGATCCTTTAGCTCCGCCAGTCGCTCACGAAGTTCGAGCTTGATCGTTTCAATCGCCTGCTTCATCCGGTCTTTCCCCACCACATAGTGAGACTTCGGATAAATATCTACACGATTAAGGGGCTGAAGGACTTTTCCGCGAAGGGGATCAACGATAAAAAGACCGTCAATGACATCATCAAAAAATTCCACGCGAACAATCTGGGAATCTTCATAGGCCGGAAAAACTTCCACGATGTCACCGCGGACGCGGAAGGTCCCGCGGTGAAAATCCATGTCGTTTCTTTGATACTGAATATCCACAAGGCGCCGGAGAAGAGCGTCCCGGTCCATCTTGTCCTGAACAAAAAGCATGATCCTCTGATCAAAATATTCATCAGGTGCACCGATACCGTAAATGCAGGAGACAGAGGCAACGACGATCACATCGTCGCGCGAGAACAGAGACCGCGTGGTGGAGTGACGGAGCTTTTCAATTTCCTCGTTAATCGCTGAATCTTTTTCGATGTAGGTATCAGATCCAGGGACGTAAGCCTCGGGCTGATAGTAATCGTAGTAAGAGACAAAATATTCGACGGCGTTGTGAGGGAAAAACTCTTTCATCTCGGCAAAGAGCTGGGCCGCCAGGGTTTTATTGGGAGCAAGAACGAGAGTTTTCTTTCCCAGATTCTTAATGACGTTTGCCATCGCAAAGGTTTTTCCCGAACCCGTGACACCCAGGAGTGTTTGAAACTGTTTTCCGGAGTTAAAACCGTCAGTAATTTGTCGGATCGCCTCGGGTTGATCGCCCATTGGCTCATATTTCGATTCGAGCAGGAATTTCGCTTTCATGTCAGTCTTTTCCCATTGCCAAAGACACGGCAATTTTAATAAATTGGAGAAAACAAAGTAGGATTTTTTATGGGTATGATGCTTCCTCGCATCAAGTCAAATTTCCCGGTCTCCAAGTCTCAACCCTACCCTATTCCGTTCACTTCTTCTTCCCCCTTTTTAACTTCTCATTTCAGTCAGCCTCAGGAGGATAATGATCAAGCATTTCCTGTCACTCTCTAGTCTTTCTTCCTCCGAAATTTCTGCACTCCTCGACAGGTCCCGTTTCTTTTCCCAGAACCACAAAAATCCCGAACAAGTCCATCATCTTCTCCGCCATAAAATCATCGCCAACGTCTTTTACGAGCCAAGCACGCGCACAAGATGTTCCTTTGAAGTGGCGGCTAAGCGTCTCGGAGTGGAAGTGGTGAATTTCGTACCTGAGAACTCGAGTGTAAAGAAAGGTGAAACCGTCTACGACACTCTGAGATGTCTTGAAAGTCTAGGTGTAGAGGGAATTGTCTTCCGTCATTCGGATGATAATGTGTTTGATCAGTTAAAAGACAAAATCAAATTACCACTTCTTAATGCCGGCGCGGGAAAGTTCGAACATCCTTCTCAGGGTCTTCTGGATTTGTTCACGCTTAGAGAAGAATTCCAAAGACTCGAGGGCCTCAAGGTCGCAGTCTGCGGCGATATCAAGCATTCCCGTGTGGCAGGCTCTCTCATGGTGGCCGCTGAAAAATTTGGCATGGAGATCTATCTCTCAGGTCCATCAGCTCTTTTACCTAAGTCTCAGAAGGCTTTTGTCAGGGAAGTCCCCTTTGACGAAGCTCTGACTAAAGTCGATGCTGTGATGATGCTCAGAATCCAGCTGGAACGTCACGAGAGCCTGGAACTTAACCAGGAAAGCTATCATCGCGACTTTGGTTTAACACCGGCGCGGTTAGCGATCATGAAGAAGAACGCGATCATTCTTCATCCGGGACCATTCAACCGCGGTGTCGAAATTTCAGATGAACTCGTTGAACATCCGCAGTCACGCATATTTAAACAAATGGAAAACGGAGTCTACGCGAGAATGGCCATTCTCGAGTGGGCCCTGAACCAGAAGAGGTAAACATGAAAAAGATCAAACTTATCCTCGAAACAGGTGAAGAGTTTGTCGGTGAGAGCATCGGTTACGAAATCGATAATGTGCACTCTCTGGGCGAACTTGTTTTTAACACCAGCATGACCGGGTACCAGGAAATTCTTTCTGATCCCTCGTACTGCGACCAGATTGTTGTGATGACGTATCCGCTGATCGGGAACTACGGTGTGAACAAGGATGATTTTGAATCACTTTCACCGGCACTCAAAGGATTCGTGGTTCACGAGTGTCCAAAAGAAGGCTCCAACTGGAGAAATGAATATTCCCTTCGCGAACTTCTCTCAAGATTTAAGATTCCCGGAATTGCCGGCCTTGATACCCGTGAGCTAACCAAGAAAATCCGCGATAAGGGTGTGATGAAGGCAGTTCTGGTTCCTCTGAACTATCCGGTGCAAACGGCGATGGCCCATCTGGCAAAACCGATGGAGACCGATCAGATCGCAAGAGTTTCTACCAAGAGCCCGATTCATTTTCCCGGTGAAGGAAAAAGAATTATCCTGATGGATTTTGGTTACAAGAAAAACATTCTCCGGTCTCTTACGAAAAGAAACTGTGATGTCGTGATTGTTCCCTGGAACGCGAGCCTTGAACTGATCGAATCTTACCGTCCTCAGGGAGTCCTTCTCTCCAATGGGCCGGGAAATCCTAAAGATATTCCGGAAGTTCTTCCGGTCATCCGCTCGCTACAGAAAAAATATCCGATGTTTTCCATTTGCATGGGCCATCAGCTTTTTGCTCTTGCGAATGGTGCGGACACAGAAAAACTTAAATTCGGACACCGCGGTGCCAATCATCCAGTGAAAGATCTTCGTCTCGGGAAAGTCTTCATGAGTTCACAGAATCACGGTTACGCCGTGACGAATGAATCGATCAATAACTCTGAGCTCGAAGTGACCCAGATTAATATCAATGACAAAACCGTCGAAGGTTTAAAACATAAAAGCTTTCCTGCATTCTCCGTGCAGTATCACCCGGAGGCGTGTCCGGGCCCGGAAGATACAGGCTGGCTCTTTGACGATTTCCTCTCAGGAATAAGGAATTAATTATGGCTAAGAATCCTGAACTGAAAAAAGTTATGGTCATAGGCTCCGGACCAATTGTGATCGGCCAGGCAGCTGAGTTTGATTACTCCGGAAC
>CANGAC010000193.1 GCA_947451425.1 Bacteriovoracaceae bacterium
GTTTCTCCGAGAGTGTTGATCTCGGAGTAGGCCCAGACAGGCTTATTCTGGTCAGAAAGTGCGGCCATCTCGGCCAGGTCTTTCGGAACATAGATCGTTTTTCCGGGAAACATCGCCTTGAGATTCTGCTCGAGAACAGTCCAGACTTTTACGCCGGAAATCCCGTCGGTAAAGGGCTCGGCCCCGACTTCATAGTACACACTGACTTTCAGGGTTCCTGAAGCATACAGTTGATTGATGTCCTGCTTTTGCTGGGAAGACTTCTTAAAGATCCGGAACTTCCCGCAGGAGGTCGTGACGAAAAGAAGAATGAGGAAGAGGTATCTCATGCTCTCTTCTCGGTCAGGAGCGGCAGGGAGATTACTGAGTAAAATCGTCAGAAGAGACGATTTTGCCTCATTTTCCCGCTTATTCTTTAAACTGATAAGATAGAAGAGTGAAAACGGACCTTACCACACTCGGATCCTACGCCCAGACTCAAGCACGCAAGATGGTGCCAACGGAACAGGCAAAAACGAAAGAAGCTCTCGCCGGAGCTTCCGAAAAACTTCTGCCTAAAAATGACCCGGATTATAAACTCGATCTCTCATCAAAATCTCCGGCATCGCCATCTGCCCCGTCTCTTCCATCGCTTCCTTCTATGCCTTCTCTTCCTTCCGCACCATCCCTTCCTGATGCAAAACCTGAACTCAAAGCTTCAGACTTCGTAAAAGAAGAAATTAAAGATGAAGCGAAAGAGGAAGTGAAAGAAGTTGCGAAGGTCGAAGTGAAAGAGGGAACCGTGAAGAAGCCGGCCATCATCTTCATTAAAGGTCTTGATGTCCTGAGTTCTCCTTCCAAATCAGAGAGTGGATATGCCGGCGTCGGCCGCCTCGCTGACAGCGTGAAAGGCTCGCGCATCTATGGTTGGGACCAGCAGGACGAAATCATCAAAGAGATTAAGAAGGTTGCCCTGAACCAGCCGGTGATTCTTGTGGGCCATAGTTTCGGTGGTGACTCGGCAGTAGAAATTGCCAACAAACTTGATAGTCTCGAGCACGGTTTCCGTCCGGTAGATCTCCTGGTGACAATGGATTCTGTTGGCTTCAATAACGATATCATTCCTCAGAACGTGAGAAAGCATCTCAATATTTTCGGGGAAAAATCACTGTTCTTAAATGATGGGCCTCACGTGGCCCGTCGTCATGAGATGACTGACGTGAAGAATATTCTCTCGCCCTTAGAGCACACGGATCTCGACGACGATAAGGGTAACCAGTACGAAATTGTGAAGCTCATTCAGGACACTCTGGGAAAACAAATCAGCTACAGCTCTTCCGGTGTCTTCCGCCTCGAAAAATAATTAACTATATCTGACCTTAATCCGGGCCATGACCGTCTCATAGAGAGCGAGAGCTTTTCTGATCCTGTGGTCGTCACTGTCACGCGAGCCTTCTTCGAGTTCCTTGCCGACTTCTGAAAGAACCGGAAAACCATAAGAACCAGCCGAACCACGAAGTTTGTGACCGAGCTTCTGGAGAGAAGGAAAATCTGATTTTTCTGAAAGTGATTTGCATTCGCGAAGCTCGATCCGTCGCTTTTCAATATAATCAGGAATGAGTTCCTTCAGATCCGGATCGACTTTGAAGGAATAGGCCTTGGTGTATCTATCGACTGTCTCTAAGAGCGTTGCTTTGGCGATGGGTTTAGTGACGTGATCATCGCATCCGGCCTGGAGACTTTTTTCCATTTCCTCTTTCAGCGCATAGGCTGTCAGGGCAATCACCGGAGTTCTGACTTCATTTCGTTCACGTTCAAGTTTTCGGATTTCACCCGTGGCCGTATAGCCGTCCATGACCGGCATCTGCATATCCATGAGAATCATGTCATAGCGGTTTTGCTGAAACATAAGGAGGGCATCACGCCCGTTTCTGGCTTCATCAATTCTCCAGTTGTAGCTCTTAAGAAACGAAATAATCACCAGACGATTTTCATCATTGTCATCCACCAGGAGAATACTCAGTCTCTCCGGCAGATTCTTTTGTTCATCTTCTCTGCTGAAAATTTGCGGGTCTGATTTCTCCAGGATGGATCTCTGGATCGAAAGAAAAAGCTCCCGTTTCATCACAGGTTTAATGAGAAAACTTTTGAAGCCCACGTCACGAGACTTTGCCAGATCTCCCGGACGATTGTCCGACGTGAGCATGAGCAGGAGCGGTCCCTGGAGAGACGGATTATTTTTTATTCTTCTCGCCACTTCAAAGCCATCCATCCCGGGCATCCGGCAATCAAGAAGAATGAGATTAAAGGGAATGCCTCTTTCCGTATGCTCTTTAACCAGTTCCATAGCACGTTCACCAGATTCAGTTTCCGTCACCAGCGCTTCCCGGCCTTCTAAAATTTTCCTCAGAATCATGCGGTTGGTTCGGGAGTCATCTACTACCAGGACCCGGTCACCTTTAAGTTCCATTTCCATCGGTTCATCTGAGAAGCTCTGATCTTTTTCAAATGAAATGGTCACGCTGAATCTGGTGCCGATGCCGTAAGTACTGTGGACCTCTATTTTTCCGTTCATGAGGTCAACAAGGCGTTTGGAGATGGAGAGTCCCAGACCCGTTCCGCCGAATTCTTTTGTGATAGAGGAGTCGGCCTGAGCAAACCGGTCGAAGAGTTTCTGGAGCTGCTCAGGAGTCATGCCGATTCCGGTATCCTGGATTTCAAAGATAATTTCCACATTGCCCGGAGCGCTTGTGCCTTGTTTTACTGTGAGGAGGATCTCTCCACGCCGGGTGAACTTCACGGCATTCCCGATGAGGTTCAGGAGAATTTGCCTTAACCGATTTCCGTCACCGACGAGGTGGTCAGGAATATCATCATTCAGGTCTACCACCAGCTCGAGTTGTTTTTGGTGAGCACGAAGGGCCATCAGTTCTACGGTCTTTTCCACGACGGACGAGAGCGTGAAGGAGGACTTATCCAGTTCAAAGTGGCCTGCCTCAATTTTTGAAAGATCAAGGATGTCATTGATGATGTTTAAAAGGCTTTCACCGGCGCGGCTGAAAATTTCTACGTATTTCCTCTGGTCTTCATCAAGACTTGTGTCTTTCAGAAGTTCGGCCATACCCATGATGGCATTCATCGGAGTTCTGATTTCATGACTCATGTTCGCGAGAAATTCTGACTTGGCCTTGTTGGCAGTCTGGGCCGCTTCCTTGGCCTCTACCATTGCCGCTTCAAATTCGATCTGGCGGGAAATATCGTACGCGATACCCAGGTAACCGTTGATTTCACCGGACTCATCGCGAAGGGCGCTGATGGTGAGTTTCACAGGAATCCGAGATCTGTCTTTCTTAATGTAGGTCCAATGGTCAGACTCGACGATTCCCAGTTTGACGCGTTCTGTGAAGACCTCAAATCCCACTGGTACGACTTTGCCTAGTTCCTCTGTCAGGATGCCCGCCATCCTCGCAATCTCGGAAGGATCATGGAAAACTGCCGGCGTGCTTCCGATCATCTCAGATTCTGAATATCCCAGGAGTTTTTCAGCGGCTGGATTGAAGAGATTTATATTCCCTTTATTGTCCGTTGCAATCAAGGCAAATGCAGCGGAATTCAGAATCGTTTTCTGGATCTGAGTGAGCCTATCAATCGCTCGTTGAATCGAGATCCTTTTTTTCAACTGGAAATTTAGAAAAATAGAACCTACCGATAGGAGAATGAAAGCAAACAGGGACGCAGAGAAGATGAAGCCCGCAGATCTTGACTCAGCACGGTCGTAAAGCGCGATCCTCTTCTTCAGGATTTTCTCTTCGATTTTCTTCATGTCACTGATGGTTTCGGTAAGGGCCTGGATGATTTTCTGACCTTTGCCGAGCTTCACCATCTCTATGACTTCGTTTTTTCTTTTGTCCTGAATCCGGCTCATCGCGAGATCCGACATCCTGATGAGTTGGTCAGAGATGGCGTGCAGGCGGGTGACATTCTTTTGCTGGATGGGATTATCGCTGGTCTCCTTTCCGATCATGAGCACCAGATCCAGCGACTCAGTTCGAAGGCTAAGAATTCTTAGACGATACTGCTCCTGTTCCGTGATGATGAATGCCCTGTTGTTACTTCCGGCTTCCTGGACGAGAGTCTCAAGGCGCTGGAGATTATTAATAACTCCCAGAGTGTGATTGACCCAGGCAAAGGTTTCATTCTTGCGCGAAAAATTTGTGTATCCCAAATAGAGGAGAGTGAAGAGCAAACAAAGAAACACACTTGACCCCATATTCAGGTAGCGAACTTCCTTGTCGAGGATTTTTATCATGTATTTCTTCCGATTATAAATCTTCTTAGAGCGGCGCTCCGGTCTTCATGCTGAAATTATAAGGGAAAATATAAACGAAGGAAAAAAAAAAGGGCCCCGTAGGGCCCTCGAAAAACTTAGATCGTATCAACAACTTTCTTGCCAGTTTTACCTGGATCAAGGTGTTCTTTGAGGCTTCCGGATTTTGTTCCGTCACCATCAAAAGACATTGAGAAGCGACCATAATAATCTGGAAGGTCGTTTCCGCAAGCGGCTCCTCCGCCGTGGAGCTGGCCGATTACACGATGTTTGTCATCAAAGAGTGGAGATCCTGAAGACCCTGGCTCAGTTGTTCCTTTATCATAGTCAAGAACCCAAACGTGCGTAGAATCGCCCGGGGAAGAAGTTCCGCCGTAGGCAGAAAGCTGAGTTGGCTTAGAGGCAAATGAAATCGATTTTTCATCGACATTCGGGTGGTGAATAACAGTCGTAGAAGTTCCCACTGCACCTGTTGCATCCCAACCAGCATACTTCACATTCCATTCAGCATTCGGCGCCTGATTCAGACGAACGATGGTGAAGTCTGATCTTGCACCAGCTGCGAGGAAAGTTGATCCAGTCTGGAAGCTATCAAGCTTACCATCACGGGCACCTTTACACTTAGACGTCTGGTAGTTCCAGTAAGCAACGAGCGATGGAGCTGTCTGAGCAGTGATTCGGCAGTGGTTGGCTGTCATGAAGAGGGGAGCTTTATCGTTAGCTGTGTTGTTCACCATGAAGCCAGTACAGAAACGTGAACCACCAGTAGAGATTACTGCTACTGAATTGATTTCGTTTTCCCAGCCGCGGGAATCAGTACATGCAACGTCGATGTTACATGAACCGGATTTCTGTGTGCTCTGACCGAAAGTACGGAAACCCTGACCGACGTGAGCAAGTTTCAGAGCAACTTCGCTTGCGACAGAAGCAGGAACAGTGAGTTCGATGATCGCAGCGTCTGTCATGATCACTGGTGTCCAGAGTTCGCGAGCAGCGTTGTTGTCTGCAGATGTGAAGCTACGGATGAATTCAGAACGGTCAGCTGAGTAGATGTTAAGTTCTGCGCCTTCTGGAAGGTAGAACTCAGAGAAACCGAAGTTCAGGGAAACCGCATTCGGCGCCTGGACTTCGTGGGTCCATGTATAACCGTTGCCAGATTTTTCAAAAGCTGGAACGACATTCACTTCGTGAGCGATAGCAAAGCGAGGTGCTACACCCTTTGACTCGAACAGAACTTCTTCATCATGGATTGCTTTCACATCCAATGAATCGAAATATGTCGTCGTCGCGGATGCAAAGGCACTGATAGTAAGAAGACTGGTAGCGAGCAAAAGTTGTTTCATCGACTCCTCCTTGAGAAACACGTTAGTGGAGCTATCTTTCCAATTCTTGAGTAGGATTGGCACCTTACAATTACTCTCTTTTATTAATCCGATAATAACTGATCGTCAGTGTCGGGTATTTCTTCATGGACGTATTCTCTCTGCGAAAATATAGTTAACCAAGTTAACTAATGAGACTTCACCCATGATTGCCAAAAAACTTCTGGAAAGCCTTCCGTTTTCCATAAGAATCATCCGGAAAATGACCCTGTCGGTTGTCGACGGCTGCCTGACATTGCATCAGACGCGTGTGCTCTTTCTCATTAAAGAGGGACTTGGGCAGTCCCAGATTGCTGATGTTCTTCAGGTTTCTGCTGCTGCTGTGTCTAAAAGTATGTCTCAGCTTTCTCTCAAGGGCCTCATCAAAATGA
>CANGAC010000194.1 GCA_947451425.1 Bacteriovoracaceae bacterium
AACAGTCTTCTGAAGGGCCTTCACGCAATTTTTCACTCTCATCTTTGACGGAAGATTAACCGATTTTGTCGGAAATAATTGCCCAGAGACAATGTGCTACCATGTGGCCAAAAACACGCCTAAGTATTCGGAATCAAAAAGCTTTTTGACACCTTCCTGAATATCCCACGAAAATAAAATGAACGAGAATATTTAAAAGTTGACGTGAGAAAAAAGAAACTGTCATACTATTTAGGAGATATTTAGTCTGGATTGCAGTGAGCGGCAATTTAGAGTGAAAATCTCTCGGGTGACAAGGATGGTTTCGGAACCCGATAAGAAAATTACCAACTTTTTTGGATTTATGGAGGAAGACAATGAGACTTACATCTAAAGGGCGTTACGCCGTTCGTGCCATGCTGGACCTGACTTTCCACTCAAATGGAAACCCGGTTCGTCTGCAGGAAATTTCAACCCGTCAATCAATCAGCTTGCACTATCTCGAGCAGCTTTTCAGAAAGCTTCGCACAGGAAAAGTAGTTAAGTCAGTTCGCGGCCCAGGCGGCGGATATGTACTTGCTCGTTCTATGGACGAAATCTCTGTGAAAGACGTTCTTGATTGCGTAGGTGAGAACATCAACCCAGCTCGTGACATTCTCAACGTACCATCTTCTGGTATCGAGATTATGAAAGACGAACAGGGTAACGAACTCAATGCTGTAGTTGATACAAAAGAGTTTAATCTCACTAAAGGTTATTTCGAAAACCTCGGAACAATCATGATGGATTACCTCGCGACAACTACACTTGGTGATATGGCCCGTAAAGGGACCGGAGCATTCTCTGAAACAGCTACGTCGAACATCCGTTCTGCTGCTGGAGAAATGAACCAGTAATTGATCTATCTAGATTACAATGCAACCTCGCCGCTCTCTCAATCAGTCAAATGCTGGTTGAAGAGCGGCGAGTTTCATTTTGCGAACCCTTCCAGCCAGCATTCCGCCGGTAAAGCTTCCCGAAAATCGATTAACCAGAACCGCGAAAAGATTTATCAGGCCTTTCATCAGTCAGAAAAAGAGATGAACCTCTTCTTTCATTCCGGCGCCACGGAAGGAATTCATACCATCGCGAGATCTTTTGCCGAAGAGGCCCGTCTGAAAGGCAAGGAGCTTCTCATATGCTTCTCCCGTACGGATCATCCGGCAGTGGCGACACTTCCGGAGAATTTTTTCGGGGCCCACGTAAAATTCTTAGAGCTCAAAAAAAATCCTGATTTCTCCTATGATCACGGGGAAAATCACAGAGTCCTTCTGGATCGTAAGGAAAATAATCCTGATCTCCTGATCCTGGTTCATCATCTTTGGGTGCACAATGAGACAGGACATGTTTCTAAGCTTTCTGACCTTAATAAATTAAAAACAATTCCCGATCTCTATATTCACGTCGATGCCGTCCAGGCCCCGGGGAAAATTCTCTCCTGGCGGGAGCTTTCTGCAGGAGACGTCTTTACGTTTTCGGCCCACAAATTCGGAGCGCTGAAAGGAATCGGCATGAGCTTCATGAAAAAGGGAATTCCTTTTCATGCCATGATGACCGGTGGTGGTCAGCAATCCGGTCTTCGCTCCGGGACAGAGAATCCCATGGGCGTGGAGTCCGTTGCCCTTGCCCTCACTGACCTCCTGAAAGTCGATGTGGAGAAGCTCACAAAGCTCAGAGCAAAGCTTCTGGCGCATTTTGAACAGGAGCTTAAGGGCATCGGTGAAGTCGTCTCCAAAGGCCCAGAGGAGATGAATGCCAATACGATTTATTTTTTCACCTATAAGCTCACGAGTGACGTAGCACTCGCCCTGTTTGATCTCAGTGGTCTCATGATCAGCGCGGGATCTGCGTGCCAGAGCGGAGCGGCCAAAAACAGTGAAGTTCTCCTCCACCTCCATAAGGGAGCTTCTGCCAAAAATGGTCTGCGATTATCCTTTGGTTTTGACTTCAATGAGGAAGATCTTAACAAGCTCATTGTACAACTTGCCCCGGTTTTCAATAAATTAAGAACACTGTGAAACAGGGCTTTCCCCATTCTCCATTCGCTCTATAATAAAGACTCATGGGAATGCTCGAGCGGATAAAGAAAAAACAACTGGATGGTTTCCGGGAGTTCGTGATGAACCTCGAGACCACTTCGCTTGCCTCACGCGGGCAGATCTTCACGTCGGGTGTTCTCGAAGATCCGATGTACATGAGCTGGGTGATGAAGAACATCCGGACGTTCGATGACTTCATGAAGCTTCCCGGGGACGAAATCGAAAAGGTCCTCACGTCTCAGGAAAACATCCTCAATGTTTTTGTCCGCGCTCTCGAAGGTGAGAGGGAGTCGATCTCTCCGGTTCTCGAAGGAACCATTCCGAAACTTTATTCCCGGATTAAAGACGAGTGGGAATACGTGAAAGACGTTTCTCCGGACATGCGCATCTCGGCGCGAAGTCACATCATGAAAGTCGCCAGAAAACTCCAGATGTCAGAGTCTATTCATGGCTTTCGCTGGCAGCTTCCCCCGATGGATGTTTTCTATCCGAGAACTTTCAAAGATGGTCTCACCGAAATCTGCTTTGACTCCGGAGTCATGGCCGCCAAGGGCATGATGGAGAAAAACCACAGAGTGGGCCCGTGGGTCCATTACTACGACAATGGCCGCATCCTTGCTCAGGGTGATTATCTCCATGGACTCAAGGAAGGTGACTGGACGTTTTTCTACAGCAGCGGAAAGCTCAGAGCGAAGGGCCGGTATTTTGCGGATCTGAGAAATGGACTCTGGCAGGAATGGGACCGGGAAGGTGTCCCAAGCGAAGTTGAGTATAAAGAGGGTGTCCGGATCTAGTCGTCTTCGAACTGAACATCGTCAGAAATTCTCACGCCATTCACAATCCTCTCCGACTTTTCCTCGATAAAATCAAATTGCATCTTATCTGTTCCATCGAAGTCTTCTTCAAAGGCGATCGTAATGGTCCGTGGAGCTACTTCCATCAGCGTCGTCAGGTAATAGTTCTTTCCGAATAACTGGATGGCACTTTCATCTTCCGAAACGTGACGGAAATCGGATTCATCAATCAGGGGATTGTGGGAAGTGTTCTTGACGATGATGGCACCCTGGATTTTTTCTTTCGGAAGATCTTTCGTCACTCCCCAGGTAGAGAGGGGAAAATAGTCCAGATGGAAGGTCGAATTTCCATAGGCAAGGCGTCTTGGGACAATCAGCCGCGCGAGGAACTTCCTCGTGGTCTCGTCCTTGGCCTTCCAGGCGAGTTTTTCCGCCAGAAGGGTGTCTTCAATGCGGATAATGTAGTGCCCGGGATGCTTGGTTGAGCGGAATAGAATGTACTGGAAAGCGATACTGAAGAGCGTGAAGAGCTTTTGCTGATCAAGGTGAAGGTGTTTAGACGGGGATTCAACTAGGGTTTTGACTGCCTCGTACAACGTTGATTTGTCTAAGTCCTTCTTACTATTCATGGAGAGAATTTCACCGAAAAAGGGGCGTTTGGCAACAAGCAAAAAGCGGGTGTAACTACCGGAAAAAAATTGACGAAACTTGCTCCACTCCATTATGATGCAGTCTAAAAAATTACCCTTAAAGACAACATCAAACTTTTGGAGTTCAGATGGCCATCGAAAAAACCCTGGCTAAGACCAGAAACATTGGGATTTCTGCCCACATCGATTCAGGAAAAACTACTCTTTCTGAGCGAATCCTTTTCTATTGCGACAAGATCCACAAGATCGAAGACGTTAAAGGCGGCGGCGCCGGAGCAACCATGGATCACATGGAACTCGAGAAAGAAAAAGGGATCACCATCACTTCAGCTGCAACAACTGTAGACTGGACTGGTATCGGCGAAAAAGGAATCTCATTCTCTGAAGGTGACGGTAAAGAAATCAAGATTAACCTCATCGATACTCCGGGCCACGTGGACTTTACAGTTGAAGTTGAGCGTTCACTCCGCGTTCTCGACGGAGCGATTCTCGTTCTTTGTTCAGTTGCAGGTGTGCAGTCTCAGTCAATCACTGTAGACAGACAGATGAAGCGCTACCGCGTTCCACGTCTCGCGTTCCTCAACAAGATGGACCGTATGGGTGCCAACCCTTACAACGGAGTTAAAGCTCTCCGCGAAAAACTGAACCACAATGCTGTTCTCATGCAGATTCCTATCGGAGCTGAAGAAAACTTCAAAGGTTGCGTTGATCTCATCAACATGAAGGCTTATTACTTCGATGGCGAAAACGGCGAAAACGTTCGTGAAGAAGCAATCCCTGCAGACCTCGCTGATCAGGCCGCTAAAGCGCGCGAAGAAATGCTCGATACAATTTCAGCTTTCGATGATGCGATGATGGAAGACATCATTGAAGGTCGCGAAGTTTCTGAAGAAGCTATTCACCGTGCTATCCGCACTGGTGTTAACAACCTCAAGTTCACTCCGGTGTTCATGGGTTCTGCTTTCAAAAACAAAGGTGTTCAGCTTCTTCTCAATGCTGTTGCCCGTTACCTCCCATCTCCGGTTACTTGTGAAAGACCGAAGGCGATCGATTCCACAACTGGTACGAAGCTTGATCTTCAGCCCGATAAAGATATGCCACTCGTTTGTATGGCATTCAAAATCACTGACGAGCAGTTCGGTCAGCTCACTTACACACGTATTTATCAGGGAACTCTGAACAAGGGTGACACTCTTATCAATACACGTACGAAGAAGAGAGTTCGTATCGGACGTATCGTGCGCATGCACGCTAACGATCGCGCGAATATTGATTCTGCAAGTGCCGGTGACATCATCGCGATGATCGGCGTTGACTGTGCTTCAGGGGATACATTCACAGCTGAAGACGGAAACGTGGATCACCTGTCTTGCGAAGGAATGCACCTTCCGATTCCGGTAATCGAACTTTCGATCAAAGCAAAAGATAAAGAAATGCAGGCGCGGATGTCTAAAGGACTCCAGCGCTTCATCAAAGAAGATCCTACATTCCACCTTTTCACAGACGAAGAGTCTGGTGAAACACGGATCGCCGGAATGGGAGAGCTTCACCTTGAGATTTATGTTGAGCGCCTGAAGCGTGAATATAAAGCTGAAGTTGAAATCGGTGCTCCACAGGTTAACTACCGCGAAACAATCCGCGGGGAAGCTCGCCTTGAATACACTCACAAGAAACAAACGGGTGGTTCAGGTCAGTTCGCTAAAGTTGCCGGTAAAATCAAGCAGCTCACTGCGGATCGCAAAGAGCGCGAAGATCAGGTCTACCGCTTCACGAACGAGATTAAGGGTGGTGTGATTCCGAACGAATTCATCCCTTCATGTGATAAGGGCTTCATGGACGTTATGAACAAGGGACCACTCGCTGCGTTCCCTGTGATTGATGTTGAAGCATTCCTCCAGGACGGTCAGTACCATGACGTCGATTCATCAGATATGGCGTTCCGAATTGCGGCCCGTATGGCGATGAGAGATGCGATCAAGAATGCTAACCCGGTTATCCTTGAGCCGATCATGAAAGTTGAAGTTGAAACTCCACAAGACTTCCAGGGTTTTGTTATCGGAGATCTTTCTTCACGTCGTGGTGTGATCCTCGGATCTGAAACAACTGATACTGGTGACGCTGTTATTAATGCTCACGTTCCACTTTCAGAAATGTTCGGATACGCAACGGTCCTCCGTTCAGGAACAGCTGGTAAAGCTGGTTACTCAATGGAGTTCGCGAAATACGAGCAGTGTCCTTCTCATGTTCAGGAGAAAGTGATCGCGGCCCGTAAGGATAAAGTTAACGAGAGAGCTGAATAAGCTTTTTGAAAATATTCTTAAAAAGAAAAGGGCCGCTTCTGCGGCCCTTTTCTATTTGCAGATAATTTTAAGAGTGGAGAGTAGCTTTTTGTTAAGGCTTCTGACTTTGTTCTTCTGAGATTCTGAACCTTTGATGTTCCACTTGATGCCGTTTTCGCGTTCTTGATTCATAGTCGTCATCTTCGCGCAGAATTCTTCTTTTCCTTCAAA
>CANGAC010000195.1 GCA_947451425.1 Bacteriovoracaceae bacterium
ATAAGAAACTGAGTGCCTCTTCGCGCAGCCATTGGCCTGTGCGGAGAGAACTCCCGCCAGGTACTTCTTCCCTTCCTTAACTAAAATCAAAGCGCCGCCAGAATCTCCCTGACAAACACCTGCGTTCCTTCCATCAGAGAGAATCACCAGTCCTCCAAGCCCATTCACCCTTCTTAAGACTTTGGAGGAAGCAATTTCCCCGCTCGCAGAGAGAACGAGATCAGCCCCGGGAATGAGATGCGCCTTGTTTGCCCACGGAAGGATGTCGGCGTTCTTCAGAGGCGAAGATAATTCAATGAGTGCCAGATCTTCGGCATGGAAATCCGGAGAATCAAAATACGTGGGAGCGAGAGTGATTGCCTTTGCAGAAATTTTCTGACGACCCGAAACGATCGTCACTGTTTCCGGATAATACGTGAGGATAAGGGAACTACTTCTGATCTCCTGGCCCTTTCCTTCAATACAATGAGCTGTCGTGAGGACCTTATCGGAAGAGATCACGACTCCCTGGCAGAAGGTCTCGTTACTCACCTGAAGCTTAACCAGATGCCGTTCTGAAGGAGCTGCGCGTCCGCCATAAAGTGCGAATGCAGACTCAGCAAAAAAGAAAAAAAGAAGGGCATGAATTCTCATGCCCTTTTACTATCCGGGGGGATAAATCATTGCCTAGGCTACTGGGTAAAATTACCAATAACGCTAAGCGTTATATGAATCATTTCTTCTTAGAAGGAGGTAATTTTTTCAAGTTTTCCGTCAGCTCAGTCAGGACTGAGGCCTGCTTGATGTTTTCTTTCACACGAACCTGGGCGGAGGCCACACCCACACTCACCAAAACCATAAACGCGATAATCAACTTCATGGAAGTTCTCCTCGTTGAATAGCAGTTTAAAGGGGGTCAAGGGAAAATCAAAATCGGAGGATAAGTGGTGGATTAGACGGGGCCCTACAACACGGTAGAAGCCCCGGAATTGCCAGAATTATTGGGCGAAGGCCTCGTTCCACTCGAGATTATGATAAACCTTCTGGATATCATCATCTTCTTCGAGGACTTCAAGAAGGCGCTGGATTTTATCGAAGGATTCTTTCGTCACTTCTTTGGTGTTGAGAGGAAGTCTTTCGAGTTCCGCTGATTCCACCTTGAGCTTCATCTCTTCGAGTTTTTTATAGATGTCTCCGTAAGCTTCTACCGGTCCTTTCACAGTGACGAATCCGTCTTCTACTTCCACATCATCGATGTTGAAGTCGATCAGTTCCATCATGAGGTCATCCGAAGAAAGCTTCCCGAGATTTTCTTCCTTGATGACGAAAGTAGATTTTCTTTCGAACACAAACTGCAGGCAACCGGGAGTGCCGAGGGCCCCGCCCCACTTGTTAAAGTATGAGCGAACATTACTCACTGTCCGTGTTGGGTTATCCGTAGCCGCTTCAATGAAGATCGCGACTCCATCGAGACCGTAAGCTTCGTAATTGATTTCTTCGATAGTGTTTCCACCTTCGCCGAGACCTTTCTTGATCGCCTTATCTACGTTGTCTTTCGGAACGTTGAACTCGCGGGCCTTGAGGAGCCCGATTTTCAGAGCGAAGTTTGCTTCCACTTCAGCGTGGCCAGCGTTCTTCACCGCCATGGTGATTTCTTTCAGAACTTTTGTATAGTGCTGTGACTTGAGCTTATCCGTCGCAGCTTTCTTCATCTTAATGTTGTTCCACTTACGTCCCACGGGGCTCTCCTGAATAAATTTAGTGCGTAGAATATAACAAAAAGGGCCTTTGTTTGGCCATTTAGACTGACAGTGTCAGCACAATTTTTTGGTAACATAACTGCAAAAAAGGAGTTCTCATGAAATTTATCGCTCTTGCCCTTATGTTCTCGCTTTCTGCCCTGGCAGTGGAGACCGGAAAACCTGCTCCCGACTTCAAGCTCGAAGGTGTATCAGGGAAAACAGTTTCTCTTTCGGACTTCAAAGGAAAGCTCGTTGTCCTCGAATGGAAAAATCACGGCTGCCCTTTCGTCAAAAAACATTACGACTCAAACAACATGCAGACTCTCCAGTCAAAATACACAAAAAATGGCGTGGTCTGGCTTTCGATCATCTCAAGTGCTGAAGGAAAACAGGGTTACGTGACAGCGGCAGAAGGTCTTGCCGACAAAACGAAATATAAGTCAGATTCGACTGACGTTCTCCTCGATCCTCAAGGAACTGTGGGCCAGCTTTACGGCGCAAAAACCACTCCTCACATGTTTGTCGTCGCGAAAGACGGAACCCTGGCTTACCAGGGAGCGATTGATGATAAGGCCGATGCTGATCAGGAAAGTGTGAAAGGGGCTAAGAATTACGTGGCCCAGGCACTCGATGAACTCGCGGCCGGAAAGAAAGTTTCCGTGGCGTCGACGAAGTCTTACGGCTGCGGTGTTAAGTATTAGGTAGTTTCTCAATCCCCGACAGGACCCATCAGTTTTGTCGGGGCAAAAATTAACTTGTGCGTTGGCCGATTTGCCCTAAGATGGAAGTAATGTGGAATTCTTTCTTAGGAGGAGAGATGATTCTTAAGTTCACCGTTATGGCCCTCGCTTGTTCGCTCTACTACGTCACTCAGTATATTCAGTAGTAAACTCGTACACAAAACAGGTTTTCTCACCCATCGGAATCATTTCGACGGATTCGCTTACGCCTGCTTTTTTCATCGCCTCTAAGAATTTCCCGAGATAATTGCGGCCCGGATCTGAGAGAAGAATTTTTCCGCCCGGTTTTACAAATTTGAGAAGTGCCTGTGCCACATCCATCGGATGCGTACTCTCGTAAAGCACATCCGATCCCATCACGACATCAAACTTTCCTGCACCCTCTTCGCGCCAGTTAAGTCTCATGTATTTTGCCGAGACCTGCGAGTGGCGGCAGTTTCTCTGGAAATACTCCTCCACCATCGGATGAAAATCCGTCGTGAGCACGTCTCCCCCTAAGTGGGCCGCCACCATCGAAGGAAATCCTAAACCGGAACCAAGTTCCAGAACGGTTTTTCCTTTCACGAGCTCAGGTCTTTCCGAAAGATAAATGCCGAGGGCTTCAGAGGAAAGCCAGAAAATACCAAAGTACGGACAAAGGTCCGGAGCAAATGGATCCTGCTGCTCATCCGGAGAAAGGGATTCACAGAGCATATCAATCGCTTCATCGAGATCGCGGATGGCCTCCACGACAAATAACTTATCGCCTAATCTTCGTTGATGAATGATGGTGTGATATTTCATGGCGGTGAGTGTACTCTACTGTTTATGGATTGGTCTAATCTCAAATTCTTCACCACTCATCAGCATGAAGTTCCGCTTCCGGAGGGCCACCGCTTTCCCATGGATAAGTACCGTCTTCTCTATGAGAAACTGATCCGCGATAGTGTGCTTACTCCCGACCAGATTTTTCCCGGGCCTCCAGCTGAAATCCATGATCTCTTACTCGCCCACGACGAGCGTTACGTTTTCGGCATGAGAGATGGCACTCTTCCCGCCTCAGAACTGCGCCCCATCGGTCTTCCCTGGTCACCGGAATTATTCCAGCGCTCCTTAAGTGCTGTCGGAGGATTTGTTGCTGCCTCTGAGAATGCAATCTCGGATGGCTTCAGTGCCGTGCTCGCCGGAGGCACTCATCACGCCCACGAAGGTCGCGGCGAAGGCTATTGCATCTTCAATGATTTTGCCGTCGCCGCCCTGAAACTTCTCTCAGCAAAACGGGTGAAGAAAATTCTCATCATCGATCTGGATGTTCACCAGGGGAATGGAAACTCATCGATCATGGGTCAAAGAGATGATGTTTTCATTCTGAGCCTTCATGGCGAAAGAAATTATCCGTTCCGGAAAGAAAAGTCTCATCTCGATGTTCCCCTGCCCGAAGGTACAAGCGATGAAAAATATCTGTCTGCTCTTTCCGATGCCTTAAAAATTCTGCCGGACGCTGACATGATTTTTTATCAGGCAGGAGTAGACGTTTTAAAAGAAGACAAGCTCGGGACATTCGCCATGACGTTTGAAGGAATTAAATCAAGAGACCGGATGGTTTTTGAATTCGCCAGGAAGAGGAACGCGCCGCTTGCGATGGCCATTGGCGGAGGATACGCCCAGCCGATAGAACTCACTGTCGAGGCCTACGCCAATACTTTTAGTGAAGCGAAAAAGAATTACGGAAGATAATTCGAATCAAATTGCGCCCAGTCCCGGGATAATTCAGGAGAGAGCTGTTCCGGAATATTGAAGGCCGTGAGAACTTCGTTGGTGGAAACTGTCCCGCCCTTCTGCTTCAGGAACCGGATCTTCACCAGACCCGTCGCCATTTCCTTACCCTTGCAGAAAAACTTCTGCTGAACAAAGAAATACTTATTATCGTGTCCGATGATCTTTGTTTTCATCGTGAACTTATCCCAGAGCTGAAGCGAGCGCTTGAACCTGATTGTTTCACCGGCCACAACGGTATACCACCCGTTTTTTTTCGTAAGATCAAATGAGCCATTCCGGAAGATCATGTCCCAGCGGCCGAAATCCATGAAGCAAAAATAAACGCCGTTATTCACGTGCCACAGAAGATCGAGGTCGGTCGGAAGAACCCGCATCGTGTATTCAGTCTCATCCATAAAAGAAACTTTTTGAAGCGAGCTCCTCCTGAGAAATATCCAGAGTGTCCGAAGGATCATGTGCATAATTTATCTCTCAACAATCGCAGCGACACCCATCCCACCAGCGGTACAGATACTGATGAGGATTCTGCCTTTGCCTTTCTGTTCCAGGATTTTTGCGGCCGCCGCGAGAATTCTTCCGCCGGTAGCTGCGAACGGATGTCCGAGTGCAAGACTTCCGCCTTTCACGTTCATCTTATTCCGGTCAATCGCTCCCATCGCTTTATCGCGGCCTAAAGCATTCTTACAATACTCAGCGGATTCCCACGCGCGAAGTGTGCAAAGAACCTGGCCCGCGAACGCTTCATGGATTTCGTAAAAATCAAAATCCTGGAGGGTTAAGTTATTTCGCGCCAGAAGGCGCGACACGGCCAACGTCGGTCCCATCAGAAGTCCCGCTCCGTGAACAAAGTCCACTGCCGCCACTTCACAATCCGCGAGGAACGCGCGGACTTTGAGATTATTCTTCGCGGCCCAGTCTTCTGAACCAAGGAGAACGGCCGAAGCTCCATCGGTGAGCGGAGTTGAATTACCGGCGGTGAGTGTCCCGGCATCTGACTTATCAAACGCCGGCTTGAGCCTGGCGAGTTTTTCCATCGTCGTATCTTTTCTAGTGATCGGATCGCGCTTGATTCCCTTGAACTCCACCATGAGATCATCGTGGAAGCCCTCTTCAAAAGCCTTCGCGGCCTTCTGATGAGATTCATACGCCAGCTGATCCTGGTCTTCGCGGGAAATCTTCCATTCCTTCACCATGAGTTCACAGTGCTCACCCATCGACAGGCCGGTTCGCGGTTCCCGCACCACCGGCATCTGCGGTTTTAATAAGGAAGGATTGAACTTCGTCAGCACCGAGATTTTTTCCGGAATCGATTTTGCGTTCTGAAGGCGCACAAGAAAGTGTGTGAGCTTTCTCTGACCGATGAGCGGGATATCGGAATTCGTATCACTACCGCCGGCAATACCCGACTCGATCTGTCCCGCTCCGATTTTTAAGGCCACGAGATTGGCCGCTTCCAGACCAGTGCCACAGGCTCTTTGTATGTTCATACCCGGAGTTTCCGGAGCAAGGCCCGAGCCCAGAACAATCTCACGTCCGAGATTCCAGTCAAAGGGATGATTCATCACAGTTCCCGTGATAAGATCACCTAAGAGTTTTCCTTCAAGATGATTCTTTCTCACCAGCGCGTTCACGGATGAGCCCATGAGTTCCTGATTCGAGAGTCCGAGGTAAGTACCAAGTGACTTCACAAACGGGATTCTTAAACCATCTATAATTGCGA
>CANGAC010000196.1 GCA_947451425.1 Bacteriovoracaceae bacterium
ATTTCATGTGACATTTTTTTGTTGTGACGAGAGGAAAGCCTTCAGCGAGATTAAAGCGCATCTGATGTCCGAAGACTGAGATCGTTCCGGTGCCGGTACGGTCTTCCTTCTTCACACCTTCTGCCAGAACTCTTTTCATGAGATCGTGGTATTGCTTCATGGAACCTCCCTGTGTGTGTACTTCCAATGTATCACTCAGGGAGAAGCTTCCACAATCCTGCCAAAAAAATGACGTGAATTTATAATTCGACCGGGTCACCTTTGGGGATTTTCTTCATCGTGAATTCTTCATGGGTTTCAAGGCTTCGGTACTTCATGGTCTTCCCATCAAAGAAAAGTATTTGATAGGCGTCGTAGAGTCCGGATTGAGTGGTATCAAAGTTCGAGATCTTTCCTTTCTCGAAATACTGACGGGTAGCAGTGAAATAAATGTCCGAGGATACTCCCCACATCCCGATTTCAAAAAAAGCTTCCTGAGGCTGAAACTTCACCGGATCATCGGGAGATTTTTTAAGGAGGCTCGTGAGAGTAAAAGATCCATCGGGACGCCTTTCCACAAGCCATCTCAGGAATTTCCCGTCCTTGGTGGGCATCTCACCCACCCAGTAGCCCAGAAACTCTTCGCGTTTTTTTTCATAGGACTCGTGATGAGAGTTTTGTGTGACCTTGGGGGACGTCGAACATCCGAGAAGAATGATCAGGGGGAAAATAAATTTCAGCATGAAGATTTCCGTTTTTAGAAGATACTTTATTCTAAGAAGACTTTCCCCATTTGATAAGGCTGCCAAAAATATGACAAAGACAATTGGTGTCATTTCCCTCGTCTGTCTCCTGAGTTCCCAGGTGTGGGCCCAGGAAGACATGACGAAAAAAGAAGAGGAATACGCTGAAACGGTAAACAAAGAGTGCGGACTCTCCCTGAAGTTTGATCTTCACGACTATGAATACGGCCGCGATGAATCTTCCCGTTACTCCAGCCTCGATTTTGAAGACGTGGCCTATCTCGTCTCGGAAATCGGAAAAGCGTGCAAACTTAATCCTGAGAACCGGAAAAAATTCGACAGAGTCCGGACCATTTTCATCAAGCGCGCGAGCCTTGAGCAAAGAAAACTCCTTCAGAGAAAAAATGGTGATCTGGTTTATCTCGCCGGACGTGTCGTGGCTGAGCGCTCGAAGAGCCGTGACGACCTGATCGCTGACGACCTCACACGAGTTCTCAAGCTGACAAAAGTCAACGCCGCAGAAGTGAAGGTCGCTGAGAAGAAAGCTGCGGAAGCTCTCGAAGAAAAAAAACAGGATGATGTCCGCGAGAAAAAACAGGCCGACACTCAGAAAAAAATCGAGGCCCTGACCGCATGGTTTCAGGGTGAAATTAAAAAGGCCCAGACCCTTCCGCCGGATAAAATCGGTCCCCGTATGGAAGCCCTTTCTGCACAATTTCAGGAGAAGATGAATGCTCTTACCAATACTCCTTAGTCTTTTTTTACTCATGGCAGAGGCCCGCACGAAGGACTTCCAGTGTGGAGGAAATGATTGCGTGATCCCCTATGACTCCGAGGGAAACCAGAATGGGCTCGAAGTTTGTTACACCGATGAGACCAAGGCGGAAAAAATCCGCGAGGTGAACTGGAAAAACGGAAAGCGCGAAGGTGTTGCCCGCTGTTTCAAAAAAAATAAACTCGATGTGGAAGCGAATTTCAAAGACGATGCCTTAAACGGCCCGTTCGTAGAAATTGAAGATGACGCTAACGGTGACCGCGTGACCCTCATGGAAAACAACCAGGAAGTAGGCCTCTCTTTCAGCGTAAAAAACGGAAAGGTGAGCGGCGTCCACTACTGCCTCATCGGAGAAGATGCAGAATTCCAGGCGATTCTCTCGTGTAAGGAAAGAGATTACGACCGATACACTCCCCTCCTGGTGACGTGGAAAAAAGAAGAACTCGAGAAAAGAAAGAAGGCCTCCGCAGCTGAGGCAAAGCGCCTGAATGGTCCGCAGGAATCGAAATACAACGACGGAAAGATCAAGGCGAAATGGACCAATCTCAACGGGGATATGCACGGGAAGTTTCTGGCCTATCGTGAGAACGGAAATCTCAAAACCGATTGCGAATATAAAAACGGCAAGGAAGACGGTCCGTGCCTGGAATATGACGAGGAAAAGCGCCTGGACAAGCGCACGACTTACCAGCAGGGAAAAGTCGTGAAAGAAGAACTTTTCTTTGATAACGGAAAACCGGAAAGAGTGACAACCAAGGCCGATGAGAAAAAATTCTGTACGGTGGAATACTTCGACTCGGGCGTGAAGTCCGTTTCCTACTGTGTCCTTGATCATTACCGCCGCTGGTACGGCACGTATGACGGAAACTACGAGTCCTGGTACGAGGACGGGTCACTTGCGATCAAAGGAAGTTATTCGCAGGGGAAACCGACCGGAACCTGGGATCACTTTGAAAACAAGGTCCTCCAGTACCAGCAGTTTTATGAGAATGGTCTCCTGGCGAAGACGATCGAATATAAGCGGACGGCACCCCTCCACCGCTGGGTGCGGGAATATTTCCCGGATGGATCACTGAAGAATGAACAAAAACTCGAAGGGCTTGAAGGGAATAAACCTCAGGTCATTTAATGGGCGGAGACCCCGTTCCCACCCAGGAGATTGTCTCTCAACCAGTCCATGATCGCCTGACTCTCCAGGAGCGGTTTGTTATCGATCACGAGACACGGGACCCGGGTCTTGCCGGTCAGATTTTCCAGGCGAATCTCGGCCCGCATGTCTTCTTCAATCTCATGGAATTTGATCTGCTGATCGAGCTTATTGATGGTGATAAAATTTCTCACTTTCGCTGAATAAGGACAGTGCCAGCGATGGTAAAGTTCCAGTTTCATAAAACTCCTTTTCTGGTCACAGTCTAGTGATCCCGCTCGCGTCCAGAAATGAGAGGAAAAGGGAATTCATGGGAACTTCAGCTGCAGAAAGCAGAGTCAAAAACAAAATCCGACCAAATCAGTTCACGAAGCTCTTTGATGACAACCACACTCTCCTCTTTTAAAATCCCCTTATCACAATTTTTAGGAGTTATATGGCCGTCCTCTCAGGTCTCGATTGTCTTCTTGCTGATAAGTCTCTCCAGGAAAAGTTCAAAGGAAATATCGGTTACCTTTGTCACTCTGCTTCGGTCACGAAAGAACTCGAGCATGGGCTCCTCGCTCTCCAGCGCACCTTCGGTTCGAGGCTCAAAAAAATCTTCGGGCCCCAGCACGGATTCGTGACAGATGTTCAGGACAATATGGTGGAAAGTAAGCACTACGTTCATCCGTTTTTTAAACTCCCGGTTTATTCCCTCTACTCAGAAACAAGAATTCCGACGGATGAAATGCTCGAAGGCATTGATCATCTTTTTGTCGACCTCCAGGACGTCGGGACCCGCATTTATACTTACATCTACACCATGACTCTCGCCGTGGAAGCGTGTACGAAAAAAGGTATCGAAGTCGTGATTCTCGATCGCCCGAATCCGATCAATGGTCTGACACTCGAGGGAAATATCCTTGATCCGAATTACGCTTCGTTTGTCGGCCGCCATCCGATGCCGGTCCGCCATGCTCTCACGATGGGTGAAGTGGCCGAGATGCACAGAAAGTACTGGCACAAAGATGCCGCAAATTCCAAAGTCACCGTGATCAAAATGAAAGGCTGGAAGCGCGAGATGTCTTATGAAGACACCGGGCTTCCGTGGGTCATTCCTTCGCCGAATCTTCCGACGATTGATGCTGCCTATACCTTCGTCGGCACAGTTCTCTATGAAGGAACAAATATTTCGGAAGGACGAGGGACCACCCGTTCTCTGGAAATTCTTGGTCATCCGAAGATTGAAGCGTTCGGCTTTCACGAAAAACTGAAGCCTGTTTTAGATAAGGCCGAGCTCAAAGGATTCATCCTCCGTCCTCTGGTTTTCCTGCCTACTTTCCAGAAACACGCAGGCATTCCGACCGGTGGATACCAGATCCACGTCACTGACCGGAAAACCTTTGAGCCATGGAGACTCTGTCAATATCTTCTGCGCGAAATGTATGCCGAACTTGGTTCCGACTTCAAATGGAAGGAACCTCCCTATGAATATGAGTTTCATAAGGTGCCGGTTGACCTGATTAATGGCACTGACGAGCTTCGCCACTGGGTGGAAAAGCGCGGCACGGAAGACGAATACCGGGCGATCATGAAAAAAGGTCAGACAGAGTGGCAGGAGCAAAGAAAATCCATTCTTCTTTACTAGCCGTTTTGGTATAAAAGCCGGATGAGGCAAAACAAGTCTAAGCTCGGGTACGCTGCTGCTCTCTCTGCCCTTGGCGTGGTGTACGGTGATATCGGTACGAGTCCTCTCTATGCCCTGAAAGAATCTTTCCACCACACACATGGTCTCGCTGTCATTGCTCCGAATATCATGGGAATTCTCTCGCTGATTTTCTGGTCACTCATCATCATCGTGACGGTAAAATACCTCGCGTTCATTCTGAAGGCGGACAACCAGGGAGAAGGCGGAATTCTCGCTCTCACCGCACTCGTGAGTCAGTTCTCCTCAAAAAAACCAAGAACCATCGGGATCCTTGCCCTGTTCGGAATCTTCGGTACCGCCCTTCTTTACGGAGATGGGATGATTACGCCGGCAATTTCCGTTTTATCTGCAGTGGAAGGTCTTGAGCTTGTCGCCCATCAGCTTCATCCCTACATTATTCCTATTACGATCGTGATTCTCATCGGGCTCTTTTCCATTCAGCGCCACGGAACGGAAGTCGTGGGAAAAGTTTTCGGGCCTATTACCCTACTGTGGTTCATCGTTCTGGCGGGCCTCGGGCTAAAGTTGATCATTCAGTATCCGGAAGTGATGTGGGCGGTGAATCCCTGGTATGCGTATAAGTTTTTTGTCATCAATCAGTGGAAAAGTTTCGTCGTCATGGGTTCCGTTTTCCTCGTTGTGACCGGAGGCGAAGCCCTCTATTCAGATCTCGGGCATTTCGGAAAAACTCCGATCCGTCAGGCGTGGTTTTTTGTTGTTCTTCCCGCGCTCGTCCTGAATTATTTCGGACAAGGGGCCCTTCTCCTTCATAATCCCGGCGCCATTGAGTCGCCGTTTTTCCTCATGGCCCCGAACTGGGCCCTTCTTCCTCTGGTTATCTTAGCGACCGCCTCAACAGTGATTGCATCGCAAGCACTCATCACGGGAGTTTTCTCCCTCACCATGCAGGCGGTTCAGCTTCAGTATGTTCCGCGCCTCACGATTTCTCACACGTCTGAGCATGAGCAGGGTCAGGTTTTCGTCAAGGCCGTAAACTTCATCCTGATGCTTTCATGCATCGCCCTCGTTCTGACATTCAAGTCCTCCAGTAATCTCGCCGCCGCATACGGAATCGCCGTCACGACGACGATGGTTATTACCACCATGCTCTTTTATTATTTCGTCGTTCATGCATGGAACTGGAATCCCATTCTGTCAGCTCTTCTGTGTGGATTCTTCCTCGTCATTGAGCTCGCCTTCTGGGGAGCAAACTTACTGAAGATCGTCGCCGGAGGTTGGTTCCCACTCGCCGTCGGGATTTTCCTCTTTGCCATCATGACAACCTGGAAGCGTGGAAGAATCATTCTTTCCGAGCGGATGATCGGAATGATCATGCCGCTGGATAAATTCCTGGAGCAGATCTGGGATCAGCATGCGTTCCGTGTTCCTGGAGTTGCTGTCTACATGTCGGGCCACACGAAATATGCACCCGCAACTGTGATTCAGAACTATCACCACTTCCAGTCTCTTCACGAACACGTGGTTTTCCTTGCTGTGAAAACGCTCGACATTCCTCACGTGCCGAAAGCAAACCGTGTGAAGCTTCAGACCATCGGACCCCAGATTTATCGCCTCGAGATCACTTTCGGCTTCATGGATA
>CANGAC010000197.1 GCA_947451425.1 Bacteriovoracaceae bacterium
TCACACATCACCTCGATAAAAATTCCCGGATCATCTGCGGTTCCATGGTGAAACATCTCGCTCCCACAAGTTTTGATCTTCTAAATAAGTACATCGGCGCAACGACTACGAGTCTTGCGGTAAAAAAGGCACGCCTCGTTTTCGCTGGTTTTGAGAAAACTCCTTCGGCTTCTCCGTATCCGATCAGTCTACAAGTTGAGAACTTCGAGGTCCCGTTTACAAATCACTCGAATCTTTTCAGCCGGGACAAGCTCGATATCGGAACACGATTCTTCCTCGAGCACATTCCGCGCGGTGATTTCCAAACGATCCTCGACCTGGGATGTGCCAATGGGATTGTCGGGATCAGTGCCAAGAAGCTCAATCCGGATGCTGAAATCATCTTCAGTGATGAATCGGCGATGGCGATTGAAAGCGCCAAAGCAAATTATGCCAGGAATTTCTCTGATGAAGCTGAGTTCATCTGGACCAATTGTTTTGAGAACCAACCCAGGAACTCCCTCGATCTGATTCTCTGCAATCCCCCCTTCCACCAGGGAACGACCGTTGGGGATTTCATTGCCCAGCAGATGTTTGAAGATGCGCATTCATCCCTGAAGCCCGGTGGACACTTACGGGTCATCGGGAATTCTCATCTGGCCTATCAGGTGAAATTGAAGAAACTTTTCGGCAATTCGAAAATCGTCGCGACGAATAATAAGTTCATGATCTGCGATGCCAGGAAGTAACTACTTTTTCTCAAGCAGAAAAACATTCTGCTTAATCCCATCTCCCATCGCTGAAAGTCGCGAACCTTCCTGAAGCGCAGGCTTCATATCAAGAAGTTTGATCGAGAACGCTTTTTCGTAAAGTGAATAAATTTCATTCTCTTTTACGCTGAAGGGAGGGCCATCCATCTTCGACTGATCATAGTCATAAACAATGAGGAGGTACTTTCCCTTTTTTTTCAGGACACGAGTGATGACCTGGGCGTAGTCCTTCCTCATGGATTCCGGCAGGGCCACAAGAGACGCCCGGTCATAGACGAGATCAAAAGTTTCCGGTCCCTGAAGCTTGAAGAAATCGCCCTGACAGATGTGGATGTCTCTATATTTATACTCGGAAAAATCAGGAGTTTTAGAAACCGTAACCGGGGAAAGATTGTTCTCGGTAAAAAAAGCTTTCACCGCTTCTTCATAAAGCTCAACCCCATGAACGTGAAGATGTTGATCCTGGAGCCAGATAAGGTCTTTCGTTTTTCCGCAAAGTGGTACCAGGATTTTTTGTCCGCCCTCAGCACCGAGCAAGGAAAAAAACTCCACGAGCTTCCCGTGAACTTTATCCTGATGAAAAGCCGTACGCCCTTCCTTCCATGCCTTAATCCAGAACTGTGAGTCCATTTTAAATCCCAAAAAAAAAGGCCACCCGAAGGTGGCCCTTAGAAATTATCTCTTAGCGACGACTTCTTCTTTCATGATCTTTTTGGCAAACATAAAGACGATGAATGCTACGATCACAAAATCGATGAACGATGCGACAACTTTCCCGTAGAGGATTCCGTTGTAGGCGAGATCAGCAATTTTTTCAACACCAGCCGCCTTGAGCGCCGGTTGAAAGATCATCGGTGTAAGAAGGTCATTCACAACACTCGTAATCAGGAGATTCAATTTCCCTCCGATGATTACGGCGATAGCAAGACCAATGACACCGTACTGCTTGAGAAAATCGACAAACTCTTTAAACATGGTAAACCTCTTATTCTTCGATGATTGCGACAACTCTGCGGTTCTGTTGCTTACCTTCAGCAGTGTCGTTTGAAGCGACCGGCTTTTCATCGCCGTAGCCTTTAGCATCTACTCTCGCAGCATCAACTTTGAGAACATTGACCAGGTATGCTTTCACGGCCTGAGCTCTTGATTCAGAAAGTTTTTTGTTAATTGCTTTTGAACCGGAACTGTCTGTGTGTCCCTGGATTTCAATCTTAGTGCCGGCATGCTCGGTCATGAAAGCCGCGAGTTCCTTGAGGTCACTGTCATACCCCTGAGCAATCGCTGTCTTCCCCGACGCAAACTGAACATTGAGGTGAACAGTGGCCTTTTCTTTTTCTGCACAACCGTAAGCATTCACGGTCGTTCCCGGAGCTGATGCGGGACACTTGTCCTTGCTATCCATCACACCGTCATTGTCAGAATCTTTTTCGGTCGCAACCACTGCAGCTGCAGCTGGTGTAGAAGCCTTCACAGTTTCTTTCGCCGCCCCTCCGAAGTACCAGGTAAGTCCAAGGCGGGCCGCGATTGTATTGATGTTACGACCAGGGAGGTTAGCCGCAAAAAGCATTTTATTCACGTTCTGATAATCAACATTGAGTCCCAGAGAGAATGCCTGATTAAGTGCATATTCCGCACCCGCGCGAAGTTTCACTCCGAGCTTCAGGCTACCTGGATCGTAGTGAGTGATATCAACGGCACCAACACCAGCTCCGAGAACAGGCGTAAACCGTTCCATTGCTTTTAAGCGATGAAAGAAAAGCACATCGGTAACCTGAAGGGCGCTGTTGGTGTCCTTAAATTCCTGCTTCGTAAAAGCTGCTTCGATTCCGCATGATGCACACAAGTGATACCGGGCATGGACGCCCCAGGTTTCACCACTGTCAGCAGCAGTGTTGAAAGGATTTCCGAAGACCGGAGTGTTGTAACCGAAAGATCCTCCGATACCGAATTTCTTCGAGTAATCAAAAGTTTCAGCAAAGGCTGAAGAGATCAGGAGAGCAGAAATCAGAATGATGATTTTCAAAATAATCCTTTTAGAACTTAGCTACGAGAGCTGTGGTGAATAAGGTGTCTGTTTTATAAAGAATGCCGGGAGCCGGAGAATGATCGTAACGAAGGAGCAGTCCGGACTTCATGGAGAAGACACTGTTCAGGACTGCGGAGGCGGAAAGCTCAGAGTTAAACTGCCAGTCTTTGTTATCCGAAATGTTCGGAAGGTATTCTGCCCAGTACTTCGTGGAGAAGTTCAGATTCCACTTGTGTTCCCATTCTGTGTAGACGCGACCGTAGTTACTGAAAGCGGTGGAATCATCCAGACGCTCCTCGTGCATATACCGGTAACCAATTTCCGAGAAGAACTTCGTCATTTCAGTTTCAATGAAGCGGTATTTCCCACCGAAGTCAGTGATCAGGCGCTTATCAATCCCTGCAAACTTATCTTTCTCGAAAGTCTCTCCGAGAAACAATCCGAAGTGATCCGAGAATTGCTTTTCATAACGAAGTCCACCCATGAGGTAGCGTGCGGTCTCTACTCCATTGGCCTTGGCATTGAGATACCGGGACTTGAAACTCAGGACGTTTTTGTCCCATTTGTAGTCGTTGATCTGTTTTACCGTATAGGTCTGGGTCTTGGTGTTACCGTTGGCAGACGCGACACCCGCTTCAGATTCGTTGGTAAGTTGAGCGTGGGCGAGACTGGAAATAAGTAAGAGCAATAAAACGGTGAGTTGTTTCATGTGAGTCCTGTGTACTGAATTGAGTGTCAGGACCATAAAGCATTGTTAAGAAATCGCCAACAATTTAGTAAACTTTAATAAACATTGAATGTGATTTGAGGGACTTCAAGTGTTACAAATCATAACGCTTCGGCAGTCCCAGCGTGGAGACCATCCGTCCGCGCTGCGAAATCGTATGAGAAACTTGAAATTTATTTCACGAGCTTCAGAGAGGACTTACACTTATCAGAGAGAGCTGCTTCATTCGTCATGAGGCACGCCTTGAGTTTCGTGAGTTCAGTGTAACTCTCGCACCCTTTCACTTTCGATTTGTCTTCTTTGCAGGCCTCGAGAACTTGCTTGGAAAGATCCTTGATGACAGCGGCAGTTGGCATTTTCGGCATTTGAGCGAAAGCAGAAAGCGCAACGAAGACAGAGAGTATCAAGAGTTTCATAATGGTCCTTCTTTGTTTGGTACGTCAGCATACAGAAGGAAAAGGAATTCGTCAGGATGCAGGCCACCACGTCGGGGATTACCAGTTGTAGACCGCACTCAGGCCCACATAGGTAGAAGAAAACTTCTCTCGAAAGGTCTGCTGAGTCTTAGATTCGAAGCTACTGTAAGCGTGGAACCAGCGCTCTCGATAAGAAATCACCGGCCCGAAAGCAAAGCGTGGTGTCACCTGATACAAGGATCCGAGATAGGCCCAGTACTCGTAGAGGGATCGCGTGCCATAGTTGACGGGAACGTAGGCCTCGAACTCCGAATATATCTGCCACAACGGTTTTCCGTCTTTCAAAATGAAATAGCGCAGGCCGGGTCTGGTCCGAAGCTGAAGCGACTGCCTCGAGTGGTAATAATAGAAACGATTTTTGATTTCCCACAACCAATGCGATCCCAGCTTATCTACGAAAGTAACATCGCCGACAGTAGAAAAATCCCAGCGGTTATCGATCTTCTGCCACTGCCAGGTCCCGTCCTTCTTTCTCCAGTCCTGATCCCAGCGCAGTCCCTGTTCACCTTGAAGAAAAAGTCCGAAGCGAAGTCGCTTGGTCACCCGATAATAGCTTCCGATCAGCATCTGATGGTAACTGCTTCCTAAGATCTCTTCGCGATTTTTGGTTTCAGCAAGGAAGAGGTAACGCTTAAATCTTTTGAGAGCGCGCAATTCGACTCCCGCCTCCAGACCTGACTGGGATCTGGGAGTTTTTCTGACCGCCCAAAGCGGGCCCGAGAAAATCAGCATGAGGAAGAAAAACTTAATCATAGAAATTTTCCAGCAGGTCGTACTCGATGTGGAGCTTCTGATCAAGCTCCCCTTCCTCAGAAGTCATTTTCCAGTTAATGTCCTTGGTCCAGGCGTAGAACTGTGGTGTGGAAATACTCAAAGAATCAACGAAGACCCCTTTCCCGGCCGGCACATCCACGGACTGATCATCTTTTCTGACATTGACGACGCCTTCCTGGACACACATCCACGCGTCGCCTTCGGGGTTGCTCTGGACAAAGAACTGGGTGCCTCGCACACCAAATCCGGTGAACCTGGTCTTCACCTTATACTTACCGGTGACTTGAGAAACAATCGCTCCTCGGATCAGTTCAATCACAGTCCCTTCCTGGGGATCTTCGAGGGGGGTAATGACCGTGTCCCCCATCAGCTTCAAGGTTTGGTGCTGACTCCTGAGCACCACCAGCCCACCCTCAGGAACCTTGATCAGGTCCCCCGTCATTGCGGGAGGTGAGACGATCTTTCCGGCGCGAAGGAATTTCACCGCACCCTTTTGAAAAAGTATTCTATAGGTCTCAGCTTCCACGGAAAAAGAGAAGAACAGAATAATACTTAGCCCAATAAAACTCTTCATCAAGGCAGTCCATTTTAATGCGTGAGCGCCACACCAGTATACTTCAGAAGCAATCAATTCCCAATTCCCGGAATTGGCCGAGAATGGCGCACCCTGAGAGATTCGAACTCCCGACCAATTGGTTCGAAGCCAACTACTCTATCCAGCTGAGCTAAGGGTGCGCTGAAAAAAATACCGGGATTTCTCCCGGCACTTTCACAATCATTTCTCTTTTTTCTCGACGTTCAGAAGTTCGTCGACCTCTTCCACATCGAACTCGGTGAGTCCGTATGGGTTGTCTTTGCTGTTGAGATCTTCGTCGATGTAACGCTTCCCAAGGTTCTCTTCAATCTCGTCGAGAGAATCCTGCTCGTTGTTACCGCGTTTCTTCTCTACATCTTCAAGGTTCTCACCTTCGAGGAGTTTGTCTTCGTCGAGTTTCGAATCATTGAGGATCTTCTCGGCTGATTCAATCTCTGTTTCCAGACGCTCGAGGGCCTTGAGATCTCGCTCGGAATCCTTGATGACTGACTTCTCACGTTCCTGTCTTTCAAGTTCAGCAA
>CANGAC010000198.1 GCA_947451425.1 Bacteriovoracaceae bacterium
CCGGAAACCTCACGGGAACATCATCACTAATTTTTGCAATTGATGAATGCGAATTCCTGAACACTTCCGGAAGGGGATGAACTTCCTGCGAATTGTTTGTCGAGATAGATCCCGGACTCAGCATCCAGCGAGAGACCGCTTCCGTTGGCCTGGACTTTATCTTTTGTCCGGAAGAGTTGCGCGGAATATGTGTTCTGATTTTGATCAACCCAGAGGCGAAGTCCATAGCCGGCGTAAGATCTCGACTGATCACCGAAGTGAACACCGTCGACGGTTTTGAGTTTGAAGACTGTGTCTTTAAAGTCCATGCCGTTCGTTGAACGTGAGACCTTGAGGCTGCACTCCGGAGTTGCGAGAGCAAGTGTGGAAGTAAGTGCGATGAGAAGAGTAATCGTTGTTTTCATTTTGTTCCCTTTGGCTTGATTGACCGATGGGCATTCTTAACGTGAACCATCATCAGGAACAAGACGAGGCCCAGATAAAGTGTTCGAGTTTTAAATCTCGAACACGGCATGAGTAAAAATTACAAGTCATCGCACCAGAGCTGAGAAGTGATACCTTTCCGGGCAACAGAATCCGGAGAGAAAAAATAGGCTCCCTGAGATTCGTCCATCTGTACCAGATAACCTTCGAAGCAAGGTGTTCCATCTGCAGCCGTACCCGTCGGCTCGAAGGAGACACTCTGGAGATACAGTCTTGCGACGAACGATTGGACGCTCCTGACTTGCCCTTTCTTACTGTAACTTGAGCGGACAGGGGTGCCATCTTCAAAGAGAAGATAGTTCTTCAGCTTCTCGAGTTCTCCTGAGAATAGGAATGGCGCTCCTGGGGAATGCGCGACTTCGAACTCGGAGTCCTGAGGCAAAAGCTCCGTCTCCTGCAGATTTATTTCTCCGGACTCATGTGTGGACTTGTGATCGACGGAGATGACCTTCAGAGGAATGAGCTTACATTGTTCTCCGATGGTCTTCGTCTTAGAGAAATACATTCTTTCTTCAGATCGAAAGCCGGAGATAAAGTTTTCGGAGGAGCAGGGTTCTGCCTGAGCTTGAGTGATAGAGAGTAAGGTCAGAAGAAGAATCTTAGAATTCCACTTCATACTTCACTCCCTTCAGCATCTCAAGGAAGGAGGGTCTGGTACACTGACTGAGATCAAGAAACTCAGTTCCGGAAGCGGAACTTAGATCCTCTTGCATGATCAGACCGGCCACGGAAGTTCCCAGCGGGTAGAAATCTTTTCCGTTCCGGACTTCAGTATCGGTAAATCCGGAATGATGGGCCAGTTCATGTGCCAGAAGACCTAAAATCATCGCATCGGAGATGTGAATTCCGAACCCGTCGACGATGGACTCCGGGTTTAGACAGATGGTCGCACCGGGAGAGAAACGGGATGTGGCCGAACGTGAAACGCCTTTAGCATCGACGCATTTTTTAGAAAGTCTGTACTTTGTTTTCAGAATATCTTGCGCGAGACCGTTCATTTTCATTTTATCGAACATCGCTCTGGCCTTGGGATCTTTCAGGGAATCCGTTGCAATCGCATTGATGGACATGAGGTCCGTTTTCTGCGCCTGATACCAGAACCGGACTTCAAGAGACTTGATAGCGCAGTCCCGTTGCTGAGAAAGGATCGCCACAGCGAGGTTCGAGCTACTTCCGCCGCCGCCCTCGTTCCCGGCAAAGAGTGGGAGGGAAAAGAGTAATGTCAGTAGGATTGTTTTCATTCCGTAAATTCCGGTTCAATGTTAGTCAGAGGAGTAAGAGAGATCGCCAGCTGATAGACTTCGTCGGGCTCATCGAGCTTTTCTAATTTTCGGGTGAGTGACCGGCGGAACTTCGCAATTTCTTTCTTCGCAAATGGGATCGATTTCTTACTCATAGAAAATGTCATACTCGTATTGTCCCGCTGAGTAATTGGCACTGTCTGGAGGGCATGAATCGCTTTGTGGAGGGCCTGGATCTGAAACCCCCGGAGCTGCTCATTGGTGAAGTCTGACTTCAAGTGAGAGGTGTTGCCGTCGGTGACATCGATAAGAGTTCCTTCTTCATTCTTATGAAGAATTCCCACGCGAAGAAGCCGCTCCAATGCGAGTTTAATTTCCGGAACTGTGACACCCAGACGCCTGGCCATCCAGCGATTGTCGGGATTAAAGTTTTTCGTCCGTAGAAGCTGAAGTATTCCGTAATGGTACCACTCGGATATGATCGTGAAGGAGTCGATGGCGATCTGCTGATAATCAATTTCGCTGTTGGCGAGGTCTGCGCGGGAGGAATTTCCGTGTTCCCGGGCCTCGAAAGCTTCAATCTGTTGGTCGCTCATGTGGAGGGCCTTCCCAATCTTCAACCGGAGCTTCCGGGTCATTGGTCTTTTACCCTTGAGGATCTCCGAGAGAGAAGAGACAGGAATATCCAGGCTCCGGGCATAGGCCCTGAGTGAGTAGCGCTGGTTAACACGGCAGCGCTGGAGGTACTGATTTTGAAGAACACCAACGATAGAATCCATAGACGGATCATACAAGGATTTTGGAACAGAGTGTTCGGGAATTTCACCGACGGGTTGAGCTTTGTAAATCTTTCAGACTATTTGCTTACATCGGACCGATTTCGCCGGAAACTGTTCCGCGATTCCTGAGGCTGAATGGTTCCGGCAATGCCAGGAGAGTGCGGATGATCTCTCTTTTGGCACTGAAGGCGGTGTTACTCACCATCTCTTTTTGTAAGTCAAAGACCATCTTCCCATCGACGGACCACTTTAAGTTTCCATAGAAGCTCAGCATGAAAAATTCTGCGAAGTCTTCCTGCGGAACTGTTCCGCCGTAGAGAGTTGCGATGCCGGTCTTCTTAAAGAGATCGAGCGTCGTTTGTACGTCATGAAGGGCCAGCATTTTAAATCCCATGAGCTGAGCGTAGCCATCGGGGGCATGTCTAAGAGTGTAGCTCCCGTCCACGAGCTTGTAGCTCAACTTGCTCCACGTTCCTTCAGACAAGGGAAGGAAATACGTCGATGTTACTTTTTGTGCCCGGCCAAGCATGTGCCCAAGCTCGTGGACGATGGTCGTTGCGAGGGCTCCGTTTGTTCCGAAGGGAGTATCATAGTCGGCTTCCGGCAATTGTTCCGGAGATCCGGCCGCGCTTCCGAAGCGGGCACGGAGAACACGTGTCACATACGCAGATGCAGTCTCACCCTTGAAGCGGTTCTTCTCACTCACTTCCAGAACATATCCAATCGGTTTTCCGCTAAAGCGCTGGCCAGTCTGCCCTGGCTGCACTTTCACCGTCGCTAAATCGAAGTAGTAATCGGCGAGAGCTCCGTAGGAAACATCACCGGAAACGATGAAGATTTTTTTTATTTCACAGAATGCCTTCTGAATCTCAATTGGGTATTGCTGATAAACGGAGAGAAGGGTCTGTTTCACGTCTGCCGGTAAGGGAAGACATTTTCGTTCCTGATAATTTTTTAAATTCCTGGCCATGTTTCCGGAAGCCTGGGCCCAGTGCTCTACTGGCTGTGAGTAGCACATAGACTGGACGAGCTGGGGCTGACAACCAGCGAGGTCAGAAGAAAACGCGGGGGACAGGAAACTGCATCCCAGAAGGAGCGTGATGAGTAAGGATTTCATAGGAGTTCTTGTGCAAGAGACGTACCGAAAGCTCAGGAAAAGCCATCGAAGAAATCAATGGTTTATAAAGCTTTTCTCTCTTTCCGTGTCTAAAATCTAGACGATTGGAGTATCCTTATCCCATGAAGGTAAATGTTCTCGTCCTCACCATTCTCTTTCTCATGAGTTCCTGCGCTTCTGGAAAACGGAAGTTCCGGGACTCGGAGCTGAGTGATCTTGATGCCAACGGCAACATCCGTGACCTGGAAAAAATTCTCTCCCGTGCTGAAGAGAAGGCGACTCCTCAAGGGAAGACGATTCTTACTACCGGACGCACGATGGTGGAGAAAAATAAAATTATCCGCGGAAGTTGCTGGGATTTTGCCAACGCTGTCTACAACAGGTCAGGTTATAAGGCGAACGATCGCATCACCCCCTGGCGGAGTAAGTTCAATGGCCCCTATGTTGATCTCAGTACTTTAGTAGCAGGGGACTGGCTTTATTTTATCAATCACTCATTCAAAGAAAGTGACCACAGTGGGATTTTTGTTGAGTGGACAGATGCGGAGAAAAACAGGGCCGTCATACTCAGTTATGTCGGCGGAAAAAAAAGAAAACCAGGAAATTATAAGATCTATGACCTCACTCACGTGTATTACGTCATCAGAGCGAGATAGTTTATGGCGTGTCTTCTTCAACGGACATGACAGGAATCTTCGGAAAATATTCTTCGACAATAATCGGCAGTGCTCCGAAGTAGATCGACGCGACCATGGGACCGATGAAAAGCCCGGGGAATCCAAAACTCATAACCCCTCCGATCACAGCAAGTAGTCCGATGAACGGATGAACGGAAATTGCCCCCAGTGTTCCAAGATACGGTCGAACCAGCCGGATTTTTCTCAGGAAGCACGAAGAATGTTGATTCCACCAATCAATCGTTTATCTTAAGTGTGAGTTTTCCCATATCGATCTAACGTGAGCAGTCTGGCAGAAAGCGCAGCTCCGTGAATTGAGCGAAGGCGTCTGATAGGATATCTCCCATGAAAGAATTCACAGAAAAAATACTGCAGACCCTGAAGTCTAACGGCTATCCAGAGAAGCGTGTGTCATTACCGACGGACAAAATGTTCGAAGTCGCTGAGAGCAAGGGCTTCAGCTTCAACGATGTTCTGAAGGCACTGAAAGATGAACACAAGGTCGAATCGAAAATCGGCCCGGATAAAATCGTCTTTTCTCCGGAAGCAGCAGCACCCGCTATGAACCCGGAAGAAATGATGAAGCAGGCGCAGGAAATGATGGCGAAGATGGATCCGGAAGAGCTCCGGAAGATCCAGGACATGATCCTGAATATGTCTCCGGAAGAAAAAGAACAGATGATGAAAAAAGCCAAAGACTTCGGCATGCTCTAATGGAGTTAGCGTATGAATATCCCTAAGAATCTTGTATGCAGCATGTTTGATAAGGGCGCGGCTGGTGCAAGGATAAGTGGGGCCTTTCATGGCAGATCATTACGAAGACACTCACATACGCCGCCCGGGCCGGAAAATAGTTAACTGCCTTCCAGAAGTATGCTGGAACCATTCAGGAAAAATGGTTATACTAGCAACTATGAAAAGCTTAAAAGACCAATTACTCCAGGCCGGACTCAAGGCCACTCCTAATCCGAAAGCTGCCAACGAAAGAGAGCAGGTGAAGAAAAAGCAGATGACCGAATCTGTGATCCATCAGGAGCAGCGGAATTTCTGTGAAGAGTGCCAGCAGGTGCGACCGGATGTTGAGCTTTACTATCATCGCAATCCCACGACGGAAGCTGAGTGGATCTGTGTGAAGTGTGCTGATCAATTGAAGATCGGCGATGATTGCCGCCAGACTGCTCAGAGTGATACGTCCATCAAAAAAATGTTCCGCCGTGAACACGGTGTGACCCGTCCGATGACGGATTTCCGGGCCGTTCAGAGAAGTGACAAACCGAAAGGTCCTGTTAACGGAAACCGTTGATGGCCTTCGAATATCAGATGCTCGTGGTGATGACTTTTTTCTTTCTCGTAGCGTGGGTTCCTGCCAGTATCGCCAAGAAAGAGGCTTTCGGTCTTAAGTGGCTCGCTTCCAACAGAGACACGATTCCTACGAATGTACTCCCTGCCTGGGGCGGTCGCGCGGAGAGGGCATTTTTGAACCTCAAG
>CANGAC010000199.1 GCA_947451425.1 Bacteriovoracaceae bacterium
ATGAGGGGAGTGCAGGTTCTCTTTTCCGAATTTCTCATTTTATGGCTTCCGCTCATGAGTCTGGCCTTCCTGACTAAAAGGCTCAGGCAGTGAAGCTTTTTACCTATCTAGGACAGTTTAGTGTTCGGTCCTATCATTTAAGGATGAAGAGACTCATCATCTTGTGTCTGATCTCTGCGGCCTTTGTTTACAATATCCTTCCTCAACCGGACGGAGTGCCCCAGATCGACCAGATTAAGACCAAAATGGCCGCGGCAAGATCGCGCCCCGATCATCAACAAACTGCCCTTCATCACATTTCGGCTTCGCTCATTTCGGATGAAAATAATCGCTCGATCAGTACGGTCTCAGATTCGGCGATCACAGAAGAATTGGCACCTGATGGATCAGAGCTCGCACACACGGATGAAGTTCCGTGGGAAGACATCAAGCAGGGCTGGAGAAGTGATCTCAAGGATTTCCTGATCGAAGCAGATCCGGAAAACGGCGAAGAGATTTTCACCGCCTACATGGAAGAATCAGAATCTTTTGAAGCCGAAGTTGATTCGCTTTCCAAGGAAGCGGACAAGGCCGGAAAAGACTCCCGTCAGGATTTCGAAACACTCATCGGCCAGCTGGAAGTGAAGCACGAAGAGAAGTTAAAAGAGATCCTGGGATCGCATTACTCGGAAGTTACCGACCGCCACCAGCAGTATAATTCCTCAATCCAGTATATGAATCGTTCTGACGCCGATATCGTCGGAGTTTCTCTCTAGTCACACTGCGCATTCCGTGCTACAAATCCCCATTATTTTAGCTCAAGGACACACCAGTGCTCGCAGTACACGACTTGCGCCTCCAGTTCGGTGGCAGAACTCTCTTTGAAGACGTTAACCTTAAATTCACGCCGGGCAATTGCTACGGGATTATTGGTGCTAACGGGGCCGGGAAATCGACTTTCCTTCGCATCCTCTCTGGAGAAATTTCTCCGAACTCTGGTGCTGTGGAGATTTCTCCCGGTGAACGGATGGCGGTCTTAAAGCAGAACCACTTTGCCTTCGATGAAGAAGAAGTGCTGACGACGGTGATTCTTGGTCACAGTGAACTCGTGGCGATCATGAAAGAGAAAGAAGCTCTTTACGCGAAAGAAGACTTCTCTGATAAAGACGGCGAAAGAGCAGCGGAACTCGAAGGCCGCTTCGGAGAACTCAATGGCTGGGAAGCAGAATCCATGGCCGCTTCCCTTCTGGCAGGGTTAGGGATTAAAGAGAATCTCCATCAGAAAAAAATGAAAGAGCTCACCGGTGGCGAGAAAGTGAAAGTTCTCCTCGCTCAGGCGCTTTTCGGGAAACCGGAAATTCTTCTCCTGGATGAGCCGACCAACGATCTTGATCTCAAGGCGATCCAGTGGCTCGAGAACTTCATCATGGACCAGCAGGACACGACAGTTCTCGTGGTCTCGCACGATCGTCACTTCCTGAATAAAGTCTGCACGCACATCTGTGACATCGACTTCAATAAGATCAAACTCTACGTCGGTAACTACGACTTCTGGGTGAAATCCAGCCAGCTCGCTCAGCGGCTCATGAACGATCAGAACAAGAAGACCGAAGAAAAAATGAAGGACCTGAAAGACTTCATCCAGCGCTTCTCGGCCAATGCTTCGAAGTCCTCTCAGGCGACGTCCAGAAAGAAGATGCTCGATAAACTCACGCTCGAAGACATTCAGCCTTCGACCCGCAAATATCCTTACGTGGGATTCAAGGCGGACCGTGAGGCCGGAGATCAGCTTCTCTCAGTAGAAGGTCTTACTTACACGCTGGAAGGTGTGAAGATTCTCAATAACGTCACTTTCACGATCAAGAAAAATCAGAAAGTCGTTTTCCTGGCAGACTCCGAGGTGAAAACGTCGGCCCTCTTCCAGATTCTCATGGGAGAAGTGCAGCCTGACTCGGGAAAAATTCAGTGGGGGATCACGACGACCCGTGCGTATCTTCCGAACGACAACTCGGCGTTCTTTAAGGACGCGAAACTCGATCTCGTGAACTGGCTCAGACAATACTCGAAAGATCAGACAGAAACTTTCCTGCGCGGATTCCTTGGGCGCATGCTTTTCTCCGGCGAAGAAGCGCGCAAGTTCTGTAACGTTCTCTCGGGCGGAGAAAAAGTCCGCTGCATGCTTTCGAAGATGATGCTCTCCGGTTCAAACGTCCTGGTGATGGATAATCCGACGAACCACCTGGATCTTGAGACGATCACCGCCGTGAACGAAGGCCTGATTGATTTCAAGGGGACGCTTCTCTTTACCTCTCACGATCATGAGTTCATTCAAACGATCGCGAGCAGAGTGATTCAGATTGAGGCACGCGGCGTCAGGGATGAGGAATGCAGCTACGATCACTTTTTGGGATTAGAATAAACTGATGATAGAATATGAGCATAAAGAGGAGTCTCTATGCTCATGGCCTTCAAAGGTTTTTCCGCCCTCGTGGCCCTGCTTCATCTCGGATTTTTAGTTCTCGAGATGTTTCTCTGGGCAACTCCCACTGGTCTTAAAATTTTCCACATGACTCAGGCCCAGGCCGATGCGACGAAAGTCCTCGCACAGAATCAGGGTCTCTATAACGGGTTTCTCGCTGCAGGAATTCTCTACGGTCTCGTGACCGGTGATATGAATACGACGATTCTCTTTCTCGTCTTTGTGGTGATTGCCGGCATCTACGGTGCCGTCACTGCCGCTCCGAATATTTTCTTTCTCCAGGCCCTCCCGGCGATCATCGCCATAACACTCCGGTGGTTCGTATGAATGTTCTTTTTCTTTTATTTCTTGTGCCTGCATTTGCCCAGACTTTCGACTGGGAAGGACACCGGGGTGCCCGGGGACTCATGCCGGAAAATACCATCGAAGCGATGCGCGAGGCCCTTCGCTATCCGGTCACGACACTTGAACTGGATGTCGTGATTTCTCAGGACAAGAGAGTGGTCGTGAGCCACGAGCCCTGGATGAGTACGGAATTCTGCCTGCACCCCATGAAAAAAGAATTCGCAGACAAGGAAATCAATCTCTATAAAATGAGCTACAGCGAGATCATCAAATACGACTGCGGATCAAAGGTTCATCCAAGATTCCCGGATCAGAAGAAGATGGCCGTGGGGAAACCTCTCCTGGATTCGCTCTTAAAAGATATTGAAGCCACTCTTAAAACGGAAGGAAGAACCGTTTCGTATAACATCGAAATCAAATCCGATCTCGAGCAGGAAGAAGGGAAGTTTCAGCCGAAGGTCCCGGAATTTTCCGACCTCGTGGTAAAAACCATCCGGAAGTATCTTAAGGATGACCGCTTCATTCTTCAGAGTTTTGATCCCCGGGTTCTCATTTACCTCCATGAAAAATATCCCACGATCACTCTGTCCTATCTCACGGAAAAAAAAGAGCAGCCTGAAGATGTCCTGAAGACTCTGGGATTCACTCCGCAGATCTTTTCTCCGGATTTTCACCTCCTCGCGTACGAAGAAGTTCCGCTCTTTCACGCCAAAGGAATGAAAGTTATCCCGTGGACGGTGAACACAAAAGACGAGATGAAAAAACTCATGGCGATGGGGGTGGACGGAATCATCACAGATTATCCGAATTTAATTTCTGAAGCTCTTGCTAAGGTTTGTCCGGAGAAGACCCATCTCTTTGAGGGAAACTGCATCTCTATTCCTACTCACGCGCTTCCTTCGGATAAAAATCCCGGATGGAACTGCAAGGATGGATATATCCAGAGAAGATTTCATTGCGATCGTATTAAGGTTCCTTCCCACGCGATCCTTCTTCCGGATGGAAAGAGCTGGGAGTGTAAGGAAAATTACAAAAGGTACCGCGAGCGCTGTGAAAAAAAATAAGATTTAGTTAAGTTGGATTTTTTCTTCAATATGATAATTACTTCTTAATAGACTTAACTATCGGATGGAAAATGCATCAGAAGAAAAGCCGTTTTTTTGATCACGTAGTTCTTCACGTAAAGGATATCAACGAGAGTAAAAAATTTTACCGGGCGATCTTCGAAACCCTTGGACACACGATCACCGGGGAAGCCGAAGATCAATTTTTTATTTACGAGCTGAACATCAGGGAAGACGAAAGGCCCACCAGCGGCATGCACATTGCCTTTCACGCTGAGAATCCGGGACTGGTGAAGCTTTTCCATGAAGCAGCTTTACGCTGTGGCGGAAAATGCATCGGAGCTCCTTCGGAGCGCGCACATCGGGGTGTTTACACGGCAGATATCATCGATCCGGACGGGCATCACATCGAAGCGATTTATAAGAACAAAGCTCAAAGAACAAGTTCCATCTCATACTGAGAAAGGAAATTTTTTAGTCCGTGTCTTTCAAAGAAGTCATTCACGACTTTCTTTTTCTCATCGACATTAATCATGCCCACGTGCTCATTCTGAAGCTGCATCCTGAACAAAAGTGTTGAGAGCGCTTTCTCGTCTTCGCCCTCCATTTGTACAAGATTCATCTGCAGCGGGTTCCAGATGGCATAGGCACAAAGCTTCTCCTCAGATCGGAGTTCATGCAGCTCGAGCATTCCGGAGCGTCTCGTGACCGTCACCTGATCCTGCTCAAAGGCGTAGGGGTGTTGGATGAGGCCTTGATGTTCTGCCGTGAGCACCGGGGGAAGGACCTTGTAGCGGAACTCGGGTGAGGAGGTGAGATCAGTGAGATCTCCTTTCCACGAACGAAGGATTCTCGTTTTCTGAAATCCCGCTTTTTCGTAAGCACGGATCGCCCTTTCATTGAGAGTGATGACTTCGAGCTTCGTCCGAAGAAAGCCTCTTGCCCTTAAGTCCGGGAGTGCTTTCTGGTACATCATTCCCGTCAGTCCCTGGCCGTGGTGATCACGGCGAACACCGGTGGCAAGATTCATCACGAAGTCTTCGCGGGGAGCATGAAGCAGGAAGGCCACGAGCTCCTGGTCTTTTTTCACTCCGTACGAGAGCGCGAAATCCACACCGGCGGAAAGCCAGCGCTCGATGTGCATTTCCGGTTTTTTTTCAAAAGTGACAAAGTAATCAGTGAAAGCGTCTTCAAAGACCTTGTAGATGGTTTTCACGTTCATTTTTTCTAAAGTCAGGACTTCAAACCCCAAATTCTAACCCCTTGCTGCCATGTATAAAATTTACCACATTTCTTGTAGTTGGCCATTCATGTTGTATAAGTCTCCCACAAATATATCTGAGAAAGGATCCGAATATGAAAAGAGTAATGGCCCTCTCACTCCTGACCTTGACGTCTGCGGCCTTCGGTTCGCGATTCACTGGCAGTAATGATCCCAAGCTTTTCAATCCGGTTGCCAATCGCCCGATCAGTGCAAAATTTGCGTCCCTTCCCCTCGAGGGCGCGCTTAAAGATACAACGCTTGCGTGGTCAGAGACTTACTGGCCCAGCCGTCTGGGCGGAATCGCTTATCGCTGGAACAGTAAGAACCCTCAGCCTTTCACTTATAAGCTTCTTACAAAAGAAGAAGTGAAGAATGCAAGTCAGGCGCAGTTGTCGGAGCTTTCACCTGCCGAGCTCTATGACATTGCGATGGGAGATTACAGTTACTCGCTCACGAAGAAAGTTCTTAAAGAGTACACTGCGAAGGATCTTTGGTGGGAAGGGATCTGTCACGGCTGGAGTCTTGCGGCGTCTAACTATTCTGAGCCTGAGAAAGTCGTTGTGACGAATCGGGATGGTGTTCAGGTTCCTTTGGGATAATCGGATGTGAAAGGACTCCTGGCGATGCACGATGCTTATAACTCGAAAGGG
>CANGAC010000200.1 GCA_947451425.1 Bacteriovoracaceae bacterium
CGGAGTCTGAAGATCGGAACCTTTCAGAAGTCCGCGACGAATGTCACCATCAGAGACCACGCCAAGGAATTCTTTTTTGTCTCCAACGACAAAGCAAATCCCCTGCGCATTTTTATCGATCACCTTGAGCGCGTGCTCAATAGTTTGATGATGAGAAACCAGCATTTCCTCGACGGTAGGGACCATAAAAATTTCCTCGTTCTTAGGCTTAAAAACTTATAACCCACCTCGATTATTGTAAAGAAATTGCTATGAATTTCGCAGGGCGACAGCTTGCCACTTTAGAGCGACTTCTGTACCATCCCACTCTCTAAGAAATTCAGTTTTTCATTCTCACAGGATTATATGGCGAAAAAAGCGCTTATCACTGGAATCACCGGCCAAGACGGGGCTTACCTCGCAGAACTCCTTCTCAGTAAGGGCTACGAAGTACACGGAATCAAGCGCCGTTCCTCACTCTTCAACACAGACCGGATTGATCACCTCTACCAGGATCCTCACGAGAAAAACGTGAGAATGAAGCTCTACTACGGGGATCTGACCGACTCTACGAACCTCATCCGGATTGTTCAGGAAGTTCAGCCGGACGAGATTTACAACCTGGGTGCAATGAGCCACGTCAAAGTTTCCTTTGAAACTCCGGAATACACCGCCAATGTCGATGGAGTGGGAACACTCCGTTTACTTGAAGCCATCCGCATCCTTGGACTGGAAAAGAAAACGAAAATTTATCAGGCCTCAACCAGTGAGCTTTACGGACTTATCCAGGAATCTCCGCAAAAAGAAACTACGCCCTTTTATCCACGGTCTCCCTACGCCGTCGCTAAACTTTACAGTTATTGGATCACGGTGAATTACCGTGAAGCCTATGGCATGTTTGCCTGCAACGGAATTCTCTTCAATCACGAGTCACCGATTCGCGGGGAAACTTTCGTTACCCGAAAAATTACCCGGGCAGCTGCTCGTATCGCGCTCGGGCTTCAGGAAAAAATCTACCTCGGAAATCTGAACGCGAAACGCGACTGGGGTCATGCGAAGGATTATGTCGAGGCGATGTGGCTCATGCTCCAGCAGGATAAACCCGAAGATTTTGTTATCGCGACAGGTGTCACTACAACTGTCCGTGATTTTGTCAAAATGAGCTTCGAGGAACTGGGGATCACTCTTGAATTCAAGGGTGAGCACGATAACGAAACCGGAGTCGTGGCGAAATGCTCTCATCCGGAATATCAGCTGAAACCAGGAACTGTGGTTGTGGCCATTGATCCAAAATACTATCGTCCGACGGAAGTAGAAATCCTCATTGGGGACGCGACGAAAGCCAAAGAAAAACTTGGATGGTCACCGAAGCATGATCTCAAGAGTCTGGTGAAAGAAATGGTTCACGGTGACATGGAAATCTTCAAACGGGATAAATACCTCAAGGAAGGTGGCCACAGCGTGAAGTTTTATCATGAGTAGGCGATGAAGAAGACGGATCGGATCCTCATCCTTGGTTCAACGGGTCTGGTCGGATCAAGTCTTCTTCGCAAGTTTTCCCGTGAAGGTTTCACGAATATTCTTTCTCCGAAACGCCAGGAACTTGATCTCTCTCTCCAGTCAGATGTCCTGAAATATTTCGAGCTTCATCGTCCTGAATATGTCGTAATCGCAGCTGCCAAAGTCGGTGGGATTCTTGCCAACGACACTTTTCGGGCAGATTTTATTCTCGAAAACCTGACGCTTCAGCAAAATGTCTTCAATGCCGCTCTCGCAGTTAAAACTCCCAACTTATTATTCCTGGGAAGCTCCTGCATTTATCCAGGAAAGGCCCCGCAACCCATTCACGAGAGCGATCTCCTCACCTCGGCACTGGAACCAACGAATGAGCCATATGCCATTGCCAAGATAGCGGGTCTTAAAGTTGTCGAAAATGTCCGGAGACAGCATAAGCTTGACTGGATATCGCTGATGCCTGCAAACATCTATGGCCCTTATGACCATTTTGATCCGACCAATTCTCACGTCATTCCCGGGCTGATTGCCCGAATGTCCCAGGCCATTGAAGACAAGCAAAACACCTTTTCTGTCTGGGGTAGTGGCCAGCCGACGAGAGAATTTCTTTTCGTCGATGATCTGGCCGATGCCTGCTTCACCGTCATGAATTATGAGAATAAAAAGAATCTCCCTTTCTTCCTAAATGCTGGAAGTGGAGTATCTATTACGATTAAGGATCTCGCATCCCTCATCGCGGAGAAACTTGGATATAAGGGAAAAATTGTCTTCGATACATCGAAGCCTGACGGCACGATGGAGAAAGTCATGGATCATGGGAAGATTTCTTCAATAGGATGGAAGCCAGTCACGCCCTTCAGTGAAGGACTATCAAGGACTGTGGAATTTTTTAAAAATAGAAAGATTACCCCATGAAAATACTATTTCGCGCTGATGGCGCACCGGAAATGGGAACTGGTCACTTAAGCAGATGCATGGCCCTGGCGCATGCGCTGAGGAATCGAGGACATCAGATTCTGTTTCTTGTCATGGATCATCCAGGGAATTTTTCTCAAATCCTGAAAGATCAGGGCTTCGATTTCGAATTAATTCCCCAATTCAAAAATTACAAAAAGCCAGTCACAGGAATTGAAAATACCTGGCTGGGAAATGAACTCCAGGACGAAATCTCTTTCTCATCTCAGGTGATTAAGAAATTTAACCCGGCGTACGTTGTTGTAGACCATTATGATATTGATTACCGCTGGCAAAAGGCTGTTAAAGCCCCGGGAATAAAAATATTCGTAATCGATGATCTCGCCAATCGACAGCACGATTGTGAGTTTCTCCTTGATCAAACTTTGGGAAGAATCAGGAAAGATTATGAAAATCTTATACCGAAGAACAGTCAGACTCTATTAGGAACCGAATTCGCGCTCCTGAGAGAAGAATTTTCTGACCGTCCCGATGGTAGAAGCTTTGAAGACGTCAAAAACATCTTTGTCTCCATGGGAGGAAGCGATCCTCGTGGCATCACCCTTCAGATTCTTAAAGGGCTTGAGAAGGTCACAAAGCCTCTGGAAATTGACGTCATCCTGAAACAAGACTCCCGGGGATTTCAGGAAGTAAAAGAGATTGAAGCAAAGTCTCATCATAAAATCCGCGTGATCAAAGACGCGAAGAGAATGTCTGAACTGATGAAGCACGCTGATATCGCTTTCGGTGCCGGTGGCTCGTCCGCCTGGGAAAGATGCTCTATGGCCCTTCCGACACTTACTATTCTCGTTGCCGACAACCAGAAGAAAGTCATTTCTGAGCTTTCCAGCTATGGGGCCATCATTAACCTTGGTCCCTATGAAAATGTAACTCCTGAGCTAGTTTATGAGTCTTTCGCTAAGATCATGACGGACCCCGGAAAACTTCTTGAGATGTCTGAGAAGGCCAGAACTCTCTGCGATGGTAAAGGTTGTGAAAGGGTTTCAGATTTCTTTCGCTGAATAGAGGAAGAGAGATTTTCCCTCGAAGACTGGCCTTAAATCCAATTTCTTATTACTCAGAATAAAATCGGAAGATCCTTTGTCGTAAGTTAATTTCTGATCAAAGAAATAAAAACCTAAGATATAAGGCCTTCCAGGAAGAAGATTGGCGTGACCTTGTTCCGGGTAAATAAGAAAATCCTTCCCGCCAAGTCTCTGTCTGATCTCATGAAACTCATCCCCAAGTGCATTTTTTTTGGCCAGGTCTTTTCTCTGGTCTCTCATCACTTTATTCAGAGACAGAGCAAAGAGGAGCAGGGAAAGAGCGAAGACGATGCGGGGTTTAGAAATCGGCTTCAAAATAAGAATGTAAATCCCGATGGTCAGTCCGAAATAGTACATCGTCGTATAATCATGTGTGGCCGCGAGTCGCTTCATGGGGAGAATCCAGAAGAAACCACTTAAAATCATAAAGAGTATCTGAGGATTTTTCAAATCACTGAAACATTTCTTTCTTTGCGAATACACAATCCACAGGACAATCAGAAACAGCAGAATATAGCCTGTGCTTTTGCCAAGGAGATGCGGAGAGATATGCCGTTCAAGTCTCTTTCCCTGTTCAAAAAGAAAGGTCGACCACTGAACATTATTTTCCTGCACCGGGTTTTCAAATTTTTCAACGCCAAGTCGGGAGATGGCACTTTTTACAATGCTCACCTCACTCACAGGAATATTCCGGATGCGGGCCTCAGTGAGGATGTTATATCCCAGGAAGAGGGTGCAAATAAGCCCGGACGGGATGAGCGAAAAAAGTGCGAGTTTCAAATACTCAAAACATCTTTCTATGGATCTGAAATTCAGGACCAGTTTGAAGCCAAAGTACAAAACGAGAAGAAACAGACTGGCGTATCCCCTTCCCATTAACGGAGCGATAAAAGCCCATCTGAAAAATGGTTTCCTGTTGCCGGTTTTTTCCATGAGAAAAATGCCGTTCATTAATCCCAGCATACCCAGAATCGCCGGTTGGTCGTAGTGGAGCATTGCCTTGTATTTTAAAAAATACAGCCCGGAGAAGCTCAGGAGAACGACCGACCAGCGCTTAAGATGATCTTCCAAAAAATGCCCCGTGATCAGATAAGCATAGAAAAGAGAGGCAAGGAAAAGAAGATCCATATAAAGGCGGGACAGATAAATCCAATGCCGGAGATCATTCTCAAATGGGCTTAAGATGGCCCGGCTGATAGCAGAAAAAAACAAAGGGTAACGGTCAAAATACGAATGATCCGATGGTGAAGCAAATCGTAGTGCATATCCTACAAAAGAGTTGTCGGGAGTTGCTTTAATCACTTCAGCTGAAGTGTGCGAAGTCACCCATCCGAGATGACCTTTGAGATCAAAGCCAGTTTGAAAAGGTTCAAACCCTAAAATCAAAGCCGCCAGAACTGCGAGGACGATGATCTTCATCCTTTGTTCACTTTCCATGAGATTCTTCATACTTCTGTCGTCCCTTCTTCACTGATCAGGACAATGAGACCCAGAAATAGCCAGGTAGGAAAGAAATAAACGAGTGAGGAACATGCCGGTGCACCGGCGAGGAAAAGAACAAACGACGCGAAGGCGCATCCAGAGAGTTCCGTTTTTTGTTTTTTCAGTTTTCTCAGGAGGAAAAAAAACCAGAGGAATAATGGAACAATGAAGAATAGGCCACCGTAGGCAGCGAGTTCCATCCAGTAATGATGGGGAGAAGAAAGATCCAGAATCAATCCCCGAAAGGGAATCGTTTTCCCGTAGAACTGTCCTCCACCGGCGCCGAGGAAAGGGTGCTTTTTCCAAAGATCGACAGTTTCCTGAAGAAGTTCTTCCCGACGAGAGCGGAATTCATATGCATATCTTTCGCCACTGAGGATCGCCCGATAGACGCCAGTCTGGCCCGTAATGACCTGGTCCATGGAATGAACTGACTTGAGGTTATCACCAGAAAGAGAAAGGAAAATTCCCGTTAAGCAAAGAGTCGCAACGCCACCTATGATGAGAGTAGAACGCCGGAGAAACCCTCCTTTCAGAAGAATGCTGCCTGTTCGAAAGAGTATATAAAGTCCGAGGAGAAGAAGGATCCCTCGCGAGCTGCATAAAACATTAAGTAATATCGCAAGAAGAATAAAAGTCAGCTCAACCCACTTCCGTTTCAGGAGCGGTAAGAAAGGAATAGAAAGAAGGATCACAAGGCAAAGGTTATTAGGTGACCAGAAAAAAGACGTTGGATAGGGAACGGAGAGATCTTCGTTCGTGACAGATTTCCGGAAAAAGC
>CANGAC010000201.1 GCA_947451425.1 Bacteriovoracaceae bacterium
GAAGGCATAAAAACCTCAGATTCTTATCGGATATTTACGGAAATAAAAAAGCCCACGACAAGCGTGGGCATTTTTATTTTGGAGGAGACGTCCGGATTTGAACCGGAGGCTTTACGGTTTTGCAAACCGTTCCCTTGGACCACTCGGGCACGTCTCCAAATCGATTTCTCATTGGGAAAGATGAGTTTCAACGATCGTAAATCTTCTGTCAATAATTAGGAAGAGTTAGCCTCTTAATAAAGTTCTTTCGCCGGCGAAGCCTCGCATTAATATAAAAAAAAAGCCCCTCCGAAGAGGGGCATTTTTGAAATTTATGCTTCTCTGATTACGTATTTGTCTTTTCCTGCGTCCACCATCTCTTTGAGTTCTTTACCCACTTTAAAGAAGGGAACTTTCTTCGGAGATACCTTCACTACTTTGCCCGTCTTAGGATTTCTTCCTTCGTACGCTTTGTAATTCCGGTTTGCGAATGATCCAAAACCACGAATCTCAATTCGTTCGTCATCGAAGAGCGCCTGGATCATGCTATCAAAACAGATATTCACAATCTTCTCTGCTTGATGATGAGGAAGGTTGGCTTGCTTTTCAATCACGGCGATGAGGTCAGCTTTCGTCATGTCAGTCTCCTGTTACATATGATTTTAGCAGCTTATCGGGTTCAGCACCAAAAAACTTTAGCTCTGTCGGCCGATGTAAAATGAGTAACTTAGTCGGCCAAATAAGTCCAATAGTTGGCAGGGAGAGGAAAACTTATGAAACGTCACTGCCGAAATTCGCAGACTTACGGGAAAAACGCATCCCCGGGACGGGGATGCATTAATATATCAAGTAATTACCCGCGAACTCGATAAGACATTGAGTGCCGGGCACGAGGTTTATGGATATGGACTCTCGAAAGAATTCTTTATTATGGACGATGATTCTCATGTCAGTGAGTCTCATTCTCGTTTCTTGTGTGGACACCATTCCTAACCGCGCGACTATTACTCCCGATCAATATATCGAAGCCCCTCCCCTTGTTTGTCCGGATGGTCAGCACATAGAAAAAGATACTGCCGGAAAAGAAAGTTGCGTCGCCGATGTTCCGGTTCGTCCGACGGGGGCGATCATGTTCAAGCAGGAAAATCTCTGCGGCTGTAAAGACGGAAAGCCAGTGACCTTCGGGAACTGCACGACGTTTTGTGCGGATAAGGCGACCTCTGGTGCTTCTATCCTCTTCGCAAGTTTTTCTGTGACGGAAGCGATCTCGCTCAATACGACTCTCGGAAACGTCGCGAACTGGTGTTCGATCCCGCTTGATGGCGAGACGAAAAATCCCAAGTGTCAGCTCGGGACCAAGGATGAAGCCGGTGTCGAGAGAAACCTCGACGTCACTCTTATCGCCAATTCCAACTCGATCAAAGTCGACATCTCTGCTTTGCCGGAGGATAAGACCTTCCTCGTGACGCTCTTTGAACAGGAGTCCAAGGCGAAGTCTGACACGGTTCAGATCATCAAAGACTCCACTCCGGTTGATGTGAATCTCCTCGGGACACTTAAAGTGGCGCCGATTTCCCAGTTCACTTGTATCATCCGGAACTACCAGACGCAGACGACTCAGCCTTCGGGCACAACGGATTATTTCTACAATCTCGGTTACCGTCGCCATTTTTACTTTCTTCCGAACAATGCTCCGGACGCTCTTCAGGGTCTGAGCCGGGACGCCTTCTGTCACGACATCCAGAAGTATGGCCTGAAAGACGACGCCACTTATCCGCGCCTCGAGACTCAGCCGGCAACGATCAATCTCTGGGACTCCTCGGATCCCCGCTTCTTCGATAACAACGGGAATACGTTCCAGGACATCAACGATGTGATCATCCAGAAAGCGAAGAACTTCGGCCGGGTGATTGCTCCGGGGACAAAATATTTTAACGAGTTCAAAGGCCTCCAACTCGTGATCGCAAATCCTAACGACACGACAACTGCTCCGGCACCGAGTGTTCAGCTTGCCCTCGGGTACTACATGTCTCCGTGGATCAACACGGCATCAAACGCCTACAAGTCGTTCTGTCTCACGTCTGCTGAGTACAATAGTAATGATCCACTTTATAAGGCATTCCGTGATGTTCTGGGACTGGATACGGAAGGTCTCTACATCGCTGAGAAGGCCGCTGAGACAGTAACGACCGCTGATAAGACAGAAATCTCCACGAAGCCGGACTACATCCTCATCCGCGAGACAGATCTCAAGGCCGTCTGGTTCTACGTGAAAAGTGGTGTGCTTACGAAACCTACCGACGACACTGTCGCCAACGTCACCACGTATTTCTACTACCCGTTCAATAAAGACTTTCCATTCGTGAAAGGTTCTTCTCAGAAGCTTTACCGGGTGAAGAGTGCCAGAGAACTCTCCGGTGTTGACCAGGGTTCGAACCAGTCGGGCACGATCGGAAGCTATCCTCCGCACGACAAGAAAATCGGCTGTATTCCGAAACTCTAGTTCTTAGAGATGCTTTTTCACGATGGCGATGATGGGCTTCATCTCCGGTTCAAAAATCAGACAGAAAGTTGAGAGGGTGATCGTTGAGATCGTCGCGGAGAACAGTAATCCGGCGAAGATCCGCGCAGGTTTGGACCAGTACTTGGAGATGAAGAGGCGCCGGGTGTAGTAGGACGCAAACATGATCCCGATCCAGAAATAGAGATAGAGTTTCATCCGCGGACGGTTGCGGAAAATACTGAGACCGGATAGAAGAACTTCTTCACTCCGCATAACATCCACGATGAAATTCAGAATCCGCGGGCTTCCCACGAGGAATTTTTTTAACGGATGTCCTTCCAATGACTCAAGGATTTTCACTTTCATGATTTCCGGAGGGACGCTCGAGAGATGGGCCTCTTTGAGAGTTTTTTCGAGGATGGGAATGGCGCGTTCGTCTAAGAGAGTGCCGGCCGTGATATCGGAGTAACCAATTTTTTTCAGTTCCACCATGGGATCGAAGGCCCCGGCGACGTCTTCAATTTTCCCGATGGTCTCTGCTCTTGCTTCACGGGACTTCTGAATCTCATTCAGCATCGCCTCGTCTTGAACCGTGTGATCAACCCCGGCACCCTCTCCGTCCTGGGCCAGACCCAGGAACGGAGAAAGTGTCAGGATGATCACAAGGATGAATTTCATGCAGACTTTTTAGAAATAAACTTCTCATAAACGACGGTCATCGGAATCGCGATGTAGATCGTTGAGTAAACTCCGAGAACAACCCCGATGGTCATGGCGAAGAAGAAATCGTGGATCACGGAGCCGCCCCAGAAGAGCATCACCAGAGACACACCAAGAACTGTGAGTGACGTGATGATCGTCCGGGACATCGTCTCGTTGATCGCACGGTTAATGATCTGAGTCGTCGAAAGATTCGGATGGGCCGCTTCGATTTCACGAACGCGGTCGTAAATGACCACCGTATCGTTCACCGAATAACCGATGATCGCGAGGAGGGCCGCGACGATCTGGAGGGAGAACTCTTTCTGCGTCAGGATGAAGGCCCCCACAATCAGAGTCACGTCATGGATCAGCGCCACAATCGCTCCCGGAGCAAACTTGTAGTCGAAGCGAAGGGCCAGGTAGATCATGATCGCGAGAATCGCCCACATGATCGCTTTGAACGCACTCGTTCTGAGTTCGGCACCGGCCTTCGGACCTACGATATCGTTTTTCAGAAAGTCGTAAGATCCCGCACCGTATTTTTCTGTCAGTGCCGTCCCGACTTTTGTCGAGATGGCGTTGAGATCTGATTTTTCATCACTATCGAGTTTCAGAAGGTATTCGTTCTGGCCCTCGTCGCCGATGGTCTGGAGCTGGGAAACCGGAACGTCTTTTGAGATGAGATAATCACGGAGTGTCCCGAGATCTGTCTTGTCTTTGAACTTCACCTGGATCTCAACTCCACCGCGGAAATCCACGCCGTAGTTAAGGCCTTTCGTGAAGAAAAGGACGATGGTTCCGAGAACAAGAACGAGTGAAGAGATTCCGCAGATTTTGAACAATCCGACGTAATCAACAGTAGCGACTTTGTAATTTGCGTTTGCAGTAGTCATATTCATTCTTCCTTAAATTAAATGCTCAAAGTCTTGCGGTTACCCTTACCAACGTAAAGCTCGAAGAGAACTTTACTGACGAAGTAAGAAGTATAAACCGTCGTTGCAATTCCGATGAGGAGGGTCACCGCAAATCCGCGAACCGGACCAGTTCCGAAGTTCAGGAGGCAGATACCAGCGAGAGCTGTTGTTAAGTTGGCATCGAGGATCGTCCAGAAGGCGCGATCAAACCCGGTGCGAACGGCTTCAAACGGTGTCAGGCCCGCTCTGATTTCCTCTCTGATACGCTCGTAGATGATGATGTTACCATCGACCGCCATACCGACCGTGAGGGCAATCCCTGCAATCCCCGGAAGAGACAGAGTCGCATCAAGGGCGATGAGGATTCCGAGAGTGAAGAGAACGTTGATGAGGATCGTGATACAGGCGATGAAGCCGGACATTTTGTAGTAGACCATCATGAAAACAAAAACGAGGAGAGAGCCGATGATGCTCGCGATCTGAGCTTTTGCAATAGCATCCGCACCGAGTGAGGGACCAACCACACGCTGTTCTTCAAACACGAGTTCCACCGGGAGTGCACCGGCACGAAGAACGAGGGCGAGATCTCTCGCCTCTCTCATGTTCGACTCATAATCTCCGCGACCAAGAGTGATCTGCGCAGAACCACCGCCGATGCGGCCACGGATCTGAGGTGCTGAGTAAACGTTCCCGTCGAGAACGATCGCCATGAGCTTGTTGATGTTATTCCCAGTGACTTCCTCGAAGAGTTTCGCACCTGTTGGCTTGAACTCGAGAGCGACGTACGGGCTGTTGTTTTCCTGGTCGATGCGAACGAAAGCTTCCTGGAGTTCTTCACCCGTGAGCGCGGCCACGGCGTCGATCACGTAAGGATCAAGACGGGTGATTTCGTTATTCTTGTTTGTTTCTTTCGAGAAAGCGATTTCAGATCCCGCAGGAAGGTCTTTCGCGAGGAAGTCGTTAACTTTTTTCAGGTAATCAGAGAAGCGCTCGCCTTTTTTGAACTCAATACCGGCAGCTTTCACTTTCGCCATCCAGTCAGTGATCTGGGCACCAGTCACCTGGTCGTTCACGATCTTGAATTCGAGCTTAGCAGTCTTACCGATGAGGTCTTTAGCGCGGTTGATGTCTTTCACACCGGGAAGCTGAACCACGATCCGGTCTGTGCCCTGAGAAAGAATCTCCGGCTCAGTGACACCGAATTCATCGATCCGGTTCCGGATAACTTCGATGGATTTTGAAAGTGCCGTGTTTTCAATTTCTTTCAGGTAATCACGGCCGAGACCGTAAGTGAGGGTGTTCCCTTCTTCCTTCGTGATCCGAAGTGGGTAGCCGTAAAACTCTTTGAGTTTTGCGCGGGCCTTGTCCACATCCTGAGAATTCGTGATGACAATCGAGTGCTTCGGATCTTTCGGATCAGTTGCTTCCGCTGTCCCAAGAGTGGTTTCGATGCCTTCAGCTTTCAAGGTCTGCTGGGCCTTGCGCGCGTAAGCGACGACTTCATCGCGGTAGACTTTGTAGAAATCGATCCCGAGGACCATGTAAAGTCCCCCCTGGAGATCGAGACCAAGATTGATCTTTTTCTTCATCGGGAAAGAGCTGTCCTCTTTCATGTTGAAAAAAGTTGGCGCTGTTCCGGCAAAGGC
>CANGAC010000202.1 GCA_947451425.1 Bacteriovoracaceae bacterium
ACGCCTGTGAGTAATCATTCTTCGACGTTAATTCTCCGCTACTTCCCGCGACACTCGTGGTGGTCGTTTGTGAACGGCACGAACTTATGGAGAGACCGTTAAAAGTGTAATACTCGAAAGGATTTAATTTTGTGCCCGAAATGGAAACCGCACAGGGCACTCCGGTGAGAGATCCCAGGTCACCGATCACGGAAAATTTCAACCGCGCCTTATCGAAGTGCGGGTCGTAGTAGACTTTCCCTTCTTTCACGAGTGTCTCAAAAGAGACGACGCGTTTCGGTTCAAGTGTCGCGGCGACGTAGATCGGCGAAGGTGCCAGGCCCATCACCGCGGCGGTCGCCATGTCCTGGAAGAAATTAAAGATGATCTGATTTTTCTTGGCCCACGGATCATAGAGCCCGCACGAGAATTTATCCGCGTACGGATTGGCCATGTTCGAGGAGATACCGCCTTCCGAAGGCGTGATGATACCAAGCGAGCGCGAGATCGCAGACAGGGACATGACCGCTGATAAAGAGAGGCGACCGCAATGGGCGGCACTTCCGCAGATGGAATTCGGAGAGTCCTTGATCGTGAGGAATGGTTTTTCCTGAACGGAACTTTTGATGTTTGTGCTTTCACCGTAGTGATATTTTTTTCCATCGACCAGCGTCTGGTACCAGGGGGCGAGATTCGTCTTATCAAGAGTGAAGGAATCGTCCCAGATCTGTCTCTGGCGAAGTCCACCGCAGTACTTATTGATCGACGCAGAAAGGGTCGTGAAGAAAGGCCAGACCCGGTCGAGCTCGAGCGAATTAATATCCCGGGCCACTTCCGCCAGGGCCTTCACGTCTTTCAGCGAATCGATGGTCTTCTTCATCGTCCCGAGATTCTCATCCATCGCCACAGCGAATTCCGTGCAGAGTGCGTAGAGTTCCTGCTTCTCATCCGGCGCCATGGTGGCATTGTCTTTCTCGAGTCTCGCCATGATCCTTTCGGGTGAAAGGTTATCCGTAATGAGTTTCAGATCCGTGATCGCTCGGAGAAGGCGCACTTTATTGTAGCCGCGGGATTTGATGAAGTTGTCGCGGAAATTTTCCGTCCATTCATCGGCGGTCTTTCCTCCGCCCAGGTGGAGAAGATCTTCTTCCAGAAGCGGGAGGGGTTTTGAGAAGAGATCATCACTCGAAGTTCCGCCCGTCTGAGCATTCGTGGGAAGATCCGACCAGTCCGTCCCGTCCTTACTCTGAGTGAAGGCGCGAAGGTTCTGCAATGTGAGATCATTCTCTGAGCATTCGATGGGTTTCATCGACCGGCAGCCGTTAGAAAAGAAGATCAGCATCTCTTCGACATTGAGACTCCGGAAGAGATAGTCGTATGGAGCTGCCATCGACTGAGTCTCGGGAGCATTCCGCATCGCCCACGCGAGATAAATTTTCAGAGAGTTCCAGAAATCGAATCCGGTTTTCTTAAAGTCCTTATTGGGTGCCGTCACATCAAACTGGTAGAGGGCCACTTCCGGCTGAGAGAGATCCGATAGGTCACTGCAGTCGGTGACGAATTTCTCCGGCTCGCTCATTTCTTTAGCGAGTTCGTTCATGAGGACGCGGTCTGGCTTACTCATCCGGAGGTTCGAATGAAACGTCGAAAAGCGTTTGACCACTTTACAGGAGAGAGCTCCACTGGAAGGAGCAGTCGTCTTCCAGAGGCGTTCCATTTCCTGGTCGAGCGCGCGACAGTCGCCATTCTTACAACCGGCGAGGGCATCTTTTAAAATCGTGTCCGTTATTTTTGTCCCATCCAGAGGAATCAGAGGAAGAGTTCCTTCGATCAGGCGGCTCCCCACAAGCCGGATTGTTCCGGTGAGGGTGTAACGAAAGCGTTCAATCCCTTCGTTCGTAATAGCGGTCGGATCTTTTCCTGCGAGCCTCGCCATCCGGTACAGGGATTTTGCGACGTTCACATTATCCACGATGGCAAAAACACTCGTCGTCGGTTCGAGCGCCATCTTCGCGCAGGATGCGCGGTTGAAAAATTCTAATTTATTGGGAAGAAACTTAAGCGTTTGTGAAGAATCCTTCCAGACATCGGGCGATGACCAGGCATATGCTGAAAAAAATGTTGCAAGAAAAAGTAACGCTTTCATTGGGCTGGAATATAGTTCCGGGGATGATGCTCTGCAAGAAGCATTGTTAACCCAAGCTTAACCATGTAATAAGTTCCCACACATTGGCTTTCGGAATTGAAAAATGTACAAGGTCCGCACTTTTACAGGAGTCCAAAAATGAAATCTCTCACAGTTGTGGCGCTTTTCTTTTCTCTCGCGGCCTTTGCTCAGAAGAACCCGGGCCCGGTTCCACCGACCAATACCAATCAGAACACCAATTACGACGACCGCTTCGGCGGCGGAAATGACGAATTCGAATTCGAAACATTTGATAACCACTCCATCATGGTGGCGATCAAAAGAGACATGGACATCGCCTGCGACCGCGCCGGTCTCTGCACTCTTTCTGCAGTGACTTCTAATGACGCCCGCTTCACCACACAGTTTAACATCGGAGTGGGGAACCAATACGGCGGATGGAACAACGGCGGTAACGGCTCCGGCACAACCGTGATCGTTCCGAACGGTACCAACACAGACAACAACAACAATGATCCTTACTACGGACTCTCTCTCCGCTATACCCGCGGCCGTTGTACGCAGAGAGTTCTCGTTCCGCGCGCGCTCTACATTGCGATGAACCGCTATATGTACGGGCTGATGGCCGAGGACGGAGGAACCCGCCGTGGATTCACTCCGGCCGATGAAGCGATGATCATGTTCTATTCCACCATCATGAAACAGGCGAGCGGTTGTACCGCTGGTCAGTAGTTTAATAATTAACAGGAGTCTCTATGAAAATGTTCCTCGCCCTTGCATTGTCTATGTGGACAGTGGGTGCCATGGCAGTCAGCCTCGAATTCAGTTTCGATGTTAACTCTTCTGGTACATCTATCTATCCTTGCGACGCTGGTATCCGCCACGTTCGTCACTCTGACCGCGTTTGCTATGACCGCGTAACCCAGGCTTCCTGTACTCCGGCCCTTTGTACAACTCTCGAGCAGTGTAACTGCGTTTGTACAGGTGGAGCTAACGGCGGCGACGCTGAGTACCGCATGGATTTCCTCGCGGCTAAGCACGCGACATGGACTGAAAATGGATCTTACGCTCCATCAAGTCAGACAAGCGTAACTGTTCCGGCTCAGGAAACAGGCTTCGCCCGCATCTTCACAAACAAGAACGAGTGGGACAAGCAGCTCACTTCTCTCTCTTTCAACCTCGGTTCTGAACGTTACGGCGCAGACTTCTACCTCGACGTTTGTTACCGCGGTCCACAGATCGAGTACTGGCAGATGTACCAGGGCCAGACTTCTTCTGACCTGAACTTCTTCCCGAACTTCGCGATCAAGCTCCAGGCCACTGTTACTGACCTCGTCACTGCTAACGGTCTCCAGTACTCAACTCTCGCTGACCTCAAAGTGAAAACAGAAGTTGTCTGCGACGTTCAGGGTCTCGGAAACTACGTCTACGCTCACTCAGGAACTTCAGCGACGACGACTCCGGTTTATGACAATGCTCAGGCGCACGATCTCGTCGGTATGACTGGTGGAGACAGAAACTTCTCTACATCTTACGCCGCTTTCAACGCCGGCTCGAACCTTTACCTTCTGAATGACTGGGTTAACCTCGGAAACGCGAACACTCCGCGCTTCTGTAAAATCCGTTACACGTTCGTTGAGAACGTCCGTAACAATACTGCGAACCCTCTGAATCAGATCCGTAAATGGAAGAACCAGAAGGCCCGCATCTGTACGTACTCAGAAATTTCTGAGCCGACGAACAACTAAGATTTCTTTTCCGGGGGTCAGTCATGTTGGGAAAAATTTTTGCTTCCATCATCCTGACCTCCTCTTTTGCGCTCGCGTGCGAAATCGCTGAGCCAAGCCAGTTCGCCCTTTCGACTTCGACTTCAGAACAAACGACTTCCGCTTACAATCCTGCCGGTGTCCTCCAGGAAGTTCCTAACTTCCGCGCCTTCAACTGCCAGAAACTCGCCATGGGAAATAAATATCTCATGATCGCCCTCGGTCCCCAGAACTTAGAGTTCTCTGACCGCGTGGGCATTTTCAATTTCTCACAGGACTACCGGGATTCCGGTTGTTTCATCGAGAACACTCCCTTTAAAAAAAATCAAACCTTCGCGGAGCGCTTTGCTCTGCTGAAAGATAAATGGAAGTACATTAAGAGTTGCTTCTCCGTGGAGCTCGAAGAAGAAGGCCCGATGGCTCTCTCGATGCCGGAAGTTCAACCCGGTTGTACTTATGAGCGCATTGGAAAACAGAAGATGCGCTTCAACGGCGGCTTCTGCTATGTGAAGCCGAACATCGGCTCCTCTTACATCCTCACGCTCCGGGTGAAAGAAGAATGTAAAACGAACGCCGGTCTCGCCAAGCTCGGCATCTCCGTTTCTGATTTCGAATCCCTTCTGAATTTTTACAGCTCCGGAGACGCCAGCGGGCAAAGTATCGATCTCTCTGCGATCTCTACTTTCCCGCTTCGCATGACGGTAGCACCCAATGATAAACTGGTGAAGCCATCCGAAGACTTCGGCATTCTCACGCCGCAGTTTCCGGCGGACTTTCCGATCCCGGATATCCATCTCGGAACTCCGGAAGGAAAAGATGTGGGAGCGGGTCGCATACAGATCCGGCTTCCGTTCTGGGTAGAGAATACTTGCCAGAAAAGATGCGACGTAAGCGGCCAATGCCAGAGTGCCTGCGACTACGCTCAGCCGATGGTGGGCAATGTTGAGTACTCGGAACTCGATCCGAAGAAAAAAGAGCCGGTGTTTCTCACGAGCTGGTACGAAGGCGGCGTGGGCCAGCCGGCCTTCCAGGGTGAGCTCTTCGGAACTGGATTTGAAATCCCCAACTCTCTGGTTGAACTCGGGAAATCGTATCGGTTCCAGGTTTCGTTCAATGATCCCAAATTTGATTTCGAAAGATTCAAGAACCGCATCGGCGGGCGACTCACGAGATTCGAGCAAAGAATCGGTGAGATCGGACGAAGCCAGATCCGGCCGATTCCGGAAACTCCCCAGATCGGAGAGCTGGAGAAAATTCCATTCATCGAAGGAATTCAGGGTGTAAATTTCCTCCAGGATTCCATGACCTCCATCGACAGAGCGGTGGCAAGCTTACGGGCCTATCTCTCATTTAAACTCTGGCCTCCATACTTCGACCGCATCTGTTCGGCTGACGGTAAAGATTGTGGTGGGATCAAGGATGACTATCTCGTCCTCACGGTGGATGTTCGGGTGAAAAGCTTCAACGAAGAAGAAAAGAAATACGAATTCGAAATCCTGAAGACCACGCGGACTTCGAAGCTCGCGGGATCTTACGTGAAAGAGAATCCGGCCATGCCGTACATCAAGTGTCCGTTCTAGGAAAACTATGAATGCAATCATCGCTCTCCTTGCGATCATCTCCTCGATCATTTCCGCAAACGCAGCGGTCACAGAAAAAGAATTCCAGGATGTCTCGCGCGAGTTCGTGAAATTCATTGTTCCTTTCGGTCAGCGCTGGAATCCTTCGTACAACCGGAGTATCAAACTCGTTACTGATCCGCAGTTCGGAGCGTTCGCTTCCGAGCCCATCACCGTGAACACGGGACTTATAAATGACCGGTCGATGAGTAAAGACGGTCTCGCT
>CANGAC010000203.1 GCA_947451425.1 Bacteriovoracaceae bacterium
AGTTCTTTTTTCGTGGGTGAGCGGTAGGAGAAGCCGTCACGGTTGTACGAGTTCCAGCGGAGATTGATCCCGCCCTCGCGACTTGGCCACCAATAGCCTGACCACGCCCGGGGATCGTAGGTCATGGCCCCCTCTTTCGGGAGCGCGTGGAGATTGTGAATAAAGCCGGACGCGATCACGTCAGGATCCGAGATCCCCTGCCAGCCAGAGTCTAATGCCTGCGCGTGCGGAGCGAGCACCGCCAGGGTCAGGACGAACATAATGGTTTTCATGAGCCGGAATCTATCACGCCCCCCGATTGTCAGGGCCTCTTTAACGATGGATGAGGAAAAATTTCAGAGTGTCGACTTAGTGAACACGACCCCCGTAGAATAAGACAGTGAAAACATATCTCATCGCCGGCGACAGGATCATGGATGGCGTGGGCTCTCATGCCACGACCGACCGGCTTATTAAGAAGGCCCGGGAGAAGAATCTCAAAATCGAGACTCTGACCATCGTCAACCTCGCCCGGCGCTGGGAAGACAAGCTTGCGAAAAATGAGTTCAAGAGCGGGGCTTCGGCGATGGCCGCCATAGAAAAGGCCCGGAAACTTCTGGCCTCAAAGAAAGTCGATCTGGTCGTCATCAGAGGAGAGGACCTTCTCCGAACGGGCTACGCTCCCGGCGAGCGGGAAAAGTTCATGAAGCTTTACGATCATGAGCACACACCGCTTGAGGGATACAACGAACTTGTTCCGCTGTTTCTTCAGAAGCACAAACTAAGCGAAGAGAAGTTTTTTGAAATCCGCGATCTTCTTTTTCAGAACTACGCGCGCACCTGGAAAAAGAAACTCCCGGATGAAAGATGGTTCCGGCCTCTGACGAAATACTTCCGCGGAGTCGACTGTGCCAATCCCAATATCGATTACTCGGGACAGATCATTCTCTCTTCAAAAAAAACTCCGGGCTCCGTTGAGATCATCGGAAATGCTTTCGTCAAACTCTCTGTTGATGGTTACGAGTCCCTGCCGAAGATTGCCCCGTACCTTCATCTGAAGCGGGCGATCACAAAAGCAGAGACGGAAGCAAAGATCAGTTTTAAGAAAAAATTCCTGACCGGCTCGGCCCTTCTCGATGCTTACACCTGTTATCCGGTGGTGCCGATGGGACTGATCTACCGCCTGGGGCTCGTGAAAAAGATGGAAGACATTCCCGCACTTCTCGAAGACCACGCCGTCACGGTGACGGGCGGACTCAATCTCGGAAAAGCACCGTGGAACCTCACCTCGTTAAATGCTCTTATCGTCATGCGAGAAAAGCTTCTTGCTTCGAAAAAATTCCATTACGGGTTAGTGCACGGCAATGGGTCTCTGGGAAACCAGCAGGGAATCACCATTTTAAGACGATGATGGCTTTTACTAGTGCTCTTTCGATGTGCTAGCATCTTTCTATGAAAACATTCTTAATTGTTCTTTTCGGATTCTTCTTAGGTGCAACTCTCACTGCCCTTTTCTCCCCTTCCGTTGTGTCGTGGTACTTTGATCCACCAACAGCGATCGGAGTTTCATGCAAGGAAGCGGTCGTCTGGGGCATCAATGCCTATCAGAAAATGGTCATGATCGGCGGGGCCTTCGGTCTCATCGCCGGTATTGCACTGGCGATTATTTTCCGGAAGAAAAAAGTCGTCGTCACTCAGGCACCATAAGATGAAATTCGGTGGATTGTCAGAAAGTGATGTCACGAAGATCTCAGACATCCTGAATGCTGAAAATGTTTCTTTTTCTGTCGGTAAAGACGAGGAGATTGAAGATTTCAACTCCCGCTCGATGAAGAACGATCTTCGCCATTACACGCCACCGAATATCTCCACTCATGTCCTCGCTATCACCATTGAGGACAATCACTTTCCCATGATCTCGGAAGCCGGAAAGAAAAAGCTTCTGGATTTCGGCATCACCGACCAGATTCCTTCACCGGAAGACTTCACTCCGTTTACGGGTGAGACGATCCACAAAGAATTGTCGGAAGGACCGAAACGACTGGTGGCCTTCAACTTCAAGCATCAGCTCATCGCAGGGGCCATCCTTCTCATTCTCTATTTTCTGCTCCGGGAATAAACTGATCTGCTCTTGTATCACCTGACATGGTCAGAATCTGATTGGCCTTTGTCTATCCACCTATAGAATCTATCTATTTGATCGTCGCACCTTCTTCGCCGTATAGTTTCCCTATCAAAACAATGCTGGAGGAATTTCATGAGTACTGATGCAAAACGAAGACGCTCGAACAATGACTGGTGGCCGGATCAACTGAACATCAGTGTGCTCCATCAACATACGCCCGAATCAAATCCCCTCGGGAAAAAATTCAATTACTCAGAAGAGTTTAAAAAAATTGATCTCGATGCTTTAAAAAACGACATCAAGGTCCTGATGAAAACGTCGCAGGACTGGTGGCCCGCGGATTACGGTCACTACGGTCCCCTTTTTATCCGCATGGCCTGGCATAGTGCCGGCACATATCGCACGGGTGATGGTCGTGGGGGCTCAGGATCCGGATCGCAGAGATTTCCACCGCTCAATTCCTGGCCCGATAATGCCAATCTCGATAAGGCCCGCCAGCTTCTGTGGCCCATCAAACAGAAATACGGGAAGAGTCTTTCCTGGGCCGACCTGATGGTGCTCGCAGGGAACTGTGCACTCGAATCGATGGGTCTCGGAACATTCGGTTTCGGCGGTGGCCGCGCGGATGTTTTTGAACCTCAGGAAGATATCTACTGGGGATCTGAAGACGAGTGGCTGGGTGACAAGCGCTACGAGGGAGACAGAAAGCTTGATGATCCACTCGCCGCTGTTCAGATGGGTCTTATTTACGTGAATCCCGAAGGCCCGAATGGGAAACCCGATCCGGTTGCCAGTGCTAAAGATATCCGCGAAACTTTTGCCCGAATGGCGATGAACGATGAAGAGACAGTGGCACTCGTTGCCGGCGGACACACTTTCGGGAAAGCGCACGGAGCTGGTGATGCCAAACACGTGGGCCGCGAACCGGCCGGTGGAAATATCGTCGATCAGGGAATGGGATGGAAGAGCGGATTTAATACGGGCCACGGTGTTGACGCCATCACATCAGGGATCGAAGGAGCCTGGAAACCGAATCCGACCAAATGGGATAACGGCTATCTCGATATGCTGCTGAATCACGAGTGGGAACTTACGAAATCCCCCGCGGGTGCCCATCAGTGGAGACCGAAGGACAGAGCGACAGATACCTTAGTTGAAGACGCTCATGATCCGAAGAAACGTCACGCTCCGATGATGACCACGGCAGACATGGCGCTCAAGATGGACCCGGCCTACGAAAAAATTTCCCGCCGCTATCACGCGGATCCGAAATTATTTGCGGAAAATTTCCGGCGCGCGTGGTTCAAACTCACTCACCGGGACATGGGACCAAAACTCCGCTACCTCGGCAAAGAAGTGCCGAAAGAAGATCTCATCTGGCAGGATCCGATTCCGAAATGCGACCACGCTCTCGTCAGTGATGCCGACGTAAAAATGCTCAAGGAAAAAATCCTCGCTTCGGGACTTTCTGTTTCAAGACTCGTCTCTGTGGCCTGGGCCTCGGCTTCCACTTTCCGCGGCTCAGACAAACGCGGCGGGGCCAATGGTGCCCGCATCCGGTTTGCTCCCCAGAACAAGTGGGAGGCCAATCGTCCGGAGCTTCTGAAAGAAGAACTCGCGGTGCTGGAGAAAGTGAGAAAGGAATCCGGAAAAACGATTTCTCTTGCGGACATGATTGTTCTCGCTGGTTGTGCGGGAATTGAAAAAGCGGCCGCTGATGCCGGAGTGAAAATTTCCGTTCCTTTCCATCCGGGAAGAATGGACGCACTGGAGTCACAGACCGATGCGCATTCGTTTGAAGTTCTTGAGCCGATCGCAGATGGTTTCAGAAATTATCTGAAGAAAGTCTATCGCCTGACGGCGGAAGAACTTCTCCTCGATAAGGCACAGCTCCTCAATCTCAGCGCCCCGGAGATGACGGTCCTTGTAGGAGGGATGCGCGTTCTCGGTGCAAACTCAGACGGATCGAACAACGGTGTCTTCACAGATAAAGTGGGAGTCCTTTCGAATGACTTTTTCGTGAACCTTCTCAACATGGATTATCAGTGGACAGCAAACGACGACAAAGAACAAATCTTCACCGCGAAAGTGAGAAAAACTGGCGAGAAGAAATGGACCGCCACGCGCGTGGATCTGATTTTCGGATCTCACGCTCAGCTAAGGGCGATCGCTGAAGTTTATGCGTCTTCAGATGCCAAAGAGAAGTTCGTGCAGGACTTCGTTTCGGCCTGGGTGAAAGTCATGGACCTTGACCGCTTTGACCTGGATCCCGTTTACAAATAAATGACTGCCGGGGCTTCTTCTGTCTAAACTTTTGACAGGAGAGGTCCCTCTTTCCCCTCTGAAAGAGGCTTCACTCTGGCACTTAAACTGCATCCTCTTTCTCCATGAAACTTCTGCTCCTCCTCATCCTCAGCTCGCTGACCGGGCTTGCCTACGGCTACGTGGCCACTCCGGATGTTATTTATGATGAAATCAATGGCGTGAAACTCGGGATGGATGTGTTCACCCCGTCGGAACCCGGTATGTGGTTAAGACCGGCATTGGTGTTCATTCACGGCGGCTGCTTCAGCATGGGATCAAGAAAAGACATTCCGGAAGAAATGAAACAAATGGCCGATGAAGGCTTTACTGTTTTCAGCATCGGTTACCGTCTCTCGACAGTGGCGAAATATCCGGCGGCCTTAAAAGATATTCAGATGGCGATCCGGTACATCAGAAGAAATTCCTTAAAATATAAAATTGATCCCCTGAATATGATCGCTCATGGAGAATCTGCCGGTGGTTCTCTCGCCGCTTATCTTGGCGTGAGACCAGTCACCAATCGCGCGGGAAAAATAGATCTCCTTTCATTCCGTGTTCCCTTCGTGAGTGAGTGGTACGGGAGAATGGATTTCACCGCGAGTCAGTCGACCGGCACGGATTGCGCTGAGAGTTTTCTGGGTCTCGAACGCGGACCCCGGACGATGGAAGCTTTCCGGAAAGCATCCATTCTTCCCTACGTGAATGAACGCTCGGCAGAGTTTTTTATCATTCACGGGACGGCAGATCAGCAGGTCTATCCGATTCACTCTACACAACTTGCCAACAAACTCTGGTCACTCGGAAAAAAAGCGGAACTTTATTTCAACGAGAACCAGCCGCATGCCTTTGACCGGAAGATTCCGTGGATCCTCACCAAGAATCGCATCCTCGCCTTCGCCGGGAAAGCGGAAAGACAAAAAGCAGAACCTCCGTTTTATGAACTCAATTACGTTCTTCATGAACGCCAGCCGATTCAGGGAAGTTTTGATCTGAGTCTCATCCTGGGCACCGGGCACGCGGCCACGGTGCTTTCAAAAATATCCTCTTCCGGTTTCCAGTCCGACGCCACTCTCAGCGGTCAGGTTGGGGTGATTTCGAAGTCGAAGAAAATGAATCTGAAACTGGAATCCTTCAGCCGCCAGGAAGAATCCGGATACGTCGAGTTCCAGCATTAAAACTGAACGTTAAGCCCTTCGTGAAACCCGATCGTTTGAACTGCTGCGTTTTTCAGTTTCTTAGAG
>CANGAC010000204.1 GCA_947451425.1 Bacteriovoracaceae bacterium
AAGAGAAATTTAAAGACGTGGAAGTTCTGCCGAGACCTGCTCATTGGGGCGGCTACAAGATCATTCCTGAATACTTTGAGTTCTGGCAGGGCCGGGACAATCGTTTGCATGACCGGATTGCCTATGAAAAAATCGGCAATAGTTGGACTTTGGGGCGACTGGCCCCTTAGACCCGTCGATAGGCTTCGCTGAAATAGAGTCCGCTCATGGCTCCCACCAAAATTCCCCCGACAATATCTCCGGGGTAATGAACACCCAGGTAAATTCTCGAGAAACTCACAAGTACTGGCAGGATCCACAAGGCGTGGTGCCATTTCTTTAGTCTCAGTGTCCGGAAAGAATAAATGAGAAGGGCCGTTGAGTTGGCGGCATGGGACGATACAAAGCCGAATCTTCCTCCGCATTTCTGGCCAAACTGGTAAATGAGATCACGCATTTCATCGAGCCTGCATGGTCTCATGCGCGTAACAAGATTCTTCAGGACGTAGGATGACGAGACATCACTTACTACCAGGGCCAGCAGCATGAAGAGGAGAAAAAGGTAAAAGGGCTTTGAGGGCATGCTCTTTTTTCCCTTCCAGAGAAAAAAAAGAATCAATGGCACCCAGATGATCTGCCCTGAGATTGCGATCATAAACTTATTCAGGAATTCTGCATGCAGTCCATTCAGGAGCAGAAAGAGATCGCGATCGAGTTTGTTCAGGAAATTTATCATGGATATGCTATCATCATAACATAATGGAAAAATCACTCAAGTTAGGACTGGCCCTCCTTTTTGTCTTCCAGCTTGTCATGATCGCCGGCTTTGAACTCGCGCATGATGAAGCGTACTACTGGCTTTTCTCCCGCCACCTTGATTGGGGCTATTTTGATCATCCGCCTTTCGTCGCTGCGGTCATCGCTCTTTTTTCTTTTCTTCCCCATAGTGAGTTTGCCGTTAGAATAGGCTTTGTCATCCTTCAATTCGGAACTTTATTTCTTTTGTTCAGGATGACTCTTCCGAAGGATTGGAGAAAAGTCTTCCTTCTGTTTTTTGCTTTCCCCCTGGCTTCATACACCGGACTTCTGGCCCTCCCGGATATGCCGCTCTTATTCATGAGTGCTGTCTATTTTTATCTCCTGAAGAAATTCCTGGATGAGGATAAACGCGCCCCCTGGTTCCTTGGCGTGGCGATAGCCCTGCTCCTCTATGCCAAGTATCACGGTATTCTTCTCGTCTTTTTTACGATTCTGGCGCTACCGAAGCTCCTTCTCCGGAAAGAGTTCTGGATGGTCGCTATCGTGTCACTGGTTCTTTTTTCACCCCACATGTTATGGCAGTACCAGCATGATTTTCCGACCCTTCGTTATCACTTTCTCGAGCGGCCTTCGTCGAGCTTCAGCATCAAGCGCATCCTTGACTATATTGGCACTCAGATTCTCCTTTCGGGATTCCTGGCCGGACCGGTGCTGTGGTGGCAGATGCGGAAAGTCCGGGCCACAACTTCTTTTGAGCGGGTTCTGATATTCAATGCGTGGGGGATATTTTTCTTCTTTCTGATCTCTACTTTTTCAAAGAAAGTTGAAGCCAACTGGACGATCTCCCTCGTAATTCCCCTGATACTCCTTCTCGTTCAGCATCCTTTCTGGGCGAAGAAAAACGGGCAGATTATCCTTGTGGCATCATTTACGGTCGTCGTTTTCCTTCGACTGGTCTTCCTGTTTCCGTCACTTCCTATTAAGCGCATGGGAGAATTCCACGGCTGGAAGAATTGGGCCCAGGTTGTGGACGATAAGTGCGGAGGAAAAAAGATTCTCGCCAATTCCTATCAGATTGCATCGAAATTATCCTTTTACCTTAATCGCGAAATCTCCGCTCTCAATCTCCATTCCCGGAAAAATCACTTTGATCTATGGGACAGGGAAATCATGGGAGAAGTTTGCTATGTGACAGATAAATCTGGATTCGAGGGAGAAGAGATTGAAACACCGGAAATGAAAAAGCTCCGGGTGGTGAGAAATTTCACCGGAGAGGCACTTCTTTTACGCAAGATTGAGGAAAACACTCAGGATAGATAAGCCTTGAAATTCAGGGCCGTCTGCCGTTAAGGTTCCATATGATTTTACCAGCTCTCAATCTCCAGAAGTCCTATGACAAAGTGAAGTTTCTCACGATTCTTCAGTTCGTCATGGTGATCATCGGATTTACTTCCGAGGCCCTGGTCACGAAGTCCATGTTCTATTTTTCTTTCCTGTTTCAAACAGCTCTTCTCCTGGGAGTGTTTAACTTCTATTTCAACGCCCTTTCGAATCTCTATTACTCATATTGGAACCTCTCGCTCATTCTTGCCATTTACTACCTGGTATCAATGGTGCGGAATTTTGCTGTCATCGGTTATCCCATGATCGGTTTCCTTTTCTGCCTCGCCCTTATCTTCCTGGTGATGGCGAGTTACATTATTTCTTCGCCGTTATACTTCCCGCGCGTCCACTGGTGGGAATATGACTTCCGCTTCCGCGCTGACATTCGCTGTTGGGTAGAAATTGATAACCAACAATACATGGGACGGCTTTCGGATCTCCGAAGAGGAGCCGCCTGTCTCGAACTTTTCCAGCACACTAACGTGGGACACCCGGTTCAGATTCATCTCGAAGTCCTGAATCAGAATTTCACTCTACATGCAGAAGTCCGCTCGAAGCGAGAACCTATTATTGGTCGCTCAATTGTTTACGGAATTAAGTTTGTGAACTTTGACCTTGAACAAAAGCAGCGCCTGAAACTTCTCACCAATTACTGGCGCGAAAGTAAGAAGATCAAGATCAGAAACAAATTCGCTCTTACGCAGAAGTAATCATGAATTTTTCTCTCACCGACCATCTCTGGTTCATGAACATTGCTCTTGAGCAGGCGGATCTTGCTTATCGGGCACAGGAAGTTCCGGTTGGGGCGATTCTCGTTTCTCCCACGGGTGACATTCTTTCCCGCCAGCATAATCTCAAAGAATCCCATTTTAATCCGGTGGCCCACGCAGAAATTCTCGCCCTCACTGATGGAGCGAAGAAAGTTCAGAACTGGCGCCTCACCGATTGCTATCTCTATGTGACTTTGGAACCCTGTCCCATGTGCCTCACGGCCCTTGTTCAGTCTCGAGTGAAGGCCTGTATTTTCGGGGCCTATGATCAGAAAGGTGGAGCACTTAGCCTCGGTTATCATCTCCATCGCGATAAAAGGCTAAATCACCAGTTTTCCGTCATTGGTGGAGTCAGGCATTTTGAGTGCTCGCGGATTCTCTCCCAGTTTTTCAAAGAAAGACGAACTTCCTACCGGCAGAAGTAGTTGTCTGAAATGTTGCTTCATGATAATTCTTTTAGTCTTCGAACGATGGAGTTGTGTCCGAGCGGTTGAAGGAGAACGCTTGGAAAGCGTTTTATGGTGAAAGCCATACGTGAGTTCGAATCTCACCAACTCCGCCATTTTTTGAATTAATAAGCCACCCTTGCGGTGGCTTTTTATTTACCTGCCGAGTCAGAATCTTTACTTCTCCTCTTTGTGCGATTAGGATTGCCCTCGGTAGCCTAGAGCATTTCGCCGCAAACCCCGCCAGGCCAGGAATGGAGCAACGGTAGTGGTTTGGAGTGTTGTTAGGCTGCCGCTCTTTCATCCCCCAAATATTCCTTCCATGTTATTCTGATTTCATGATGTTGATCCTGAAGAGAAATGCTTTACCATTTCTGGGAATGCTGGTTCTCGCTCTTATTTATTTTCTGAGTTTTCCGACGACCGTTCAGAGTGGCGATACGGGTGAGCTCATCACCAATTCATTCTTCCTTCGCGTTTCGCACCCACCGGGCTATCCGCTTTTTCACCTGCTTTATCATTTGCCGGTAAAGTATTTTCCTTTCTCCACTGTCTTCGGGAATGGCGCCATTCTTACGGTTCTCATCACCCTTTTGTGGATGGGATTACTGTTAAAAGTGCATCGGGGAATTTTTCCGATTCTCCTGCTTCTGGTCACCGGGACTTCTCTGGTTTTCTGGCGATACGCGATCCTTCCGGATGTCTTCGCACTCCATATTCTCTTTCTCGTTCTGGTGTATCTCGCTTTCGTGAATCCCGAAAAACTCAAATCTCCCTGGGCGGTCCTTGCCATCTCTTTGGGTGTTGCTCATCACCACACAATCCTTTTTGTGTTTCCCTTGTATGTGTATGCTTTTTTAAAAGGCGATCGCAAAAGACTCCTCATCAGCTCGCTCGTTGCAGGCTTCATTTCTTTCTCGCTTTATTTTTTTCTGCTGGTCTTTCATCCGGAAAATTATTTCTCCTGGGGTTTTTTACGCAGTCCCATGGACGTCATCCATCACTTTCTCCGCAGGGACTATGGGACATTCCAGCTCTCGCCCCACGATGAGAAAAACTTTTCCTGGATAGGATTTTTTCTCCATTATTTCCTGAGAGACTTCTGGTCATTTGCTATCCTGATCGGATTCATTTCCTGGAAGAGCTATAAGACACTTCGTCCTTCAAAAAACTCTCTCATCCTTCTGTGTCTCCTTTTTTATCTCAGTGTCTTTCTCATCGGGGGCGGAATCTCCCTCGATTTGTCGGGCCAGGGAGTCTTTGAGCGCTTCCTGATTCAACCGGTTCTCATGCTCGTCTTTTATTTTCTGATCCGCGCGCGGGAATTTGAATTTCCGAAATGGATGCTCGTTCTGTTAGTTCTCAATGCCGGCACGAATCTTGGGAGAAACTGGCAGTCGAATGACTACTCCCGAAATACCCTTGTGGAAGACTACGCGATCAACACTCTCAATTCTCTGCCTCCCCGGAGTATTTTTTTTGCCCAGGGAGATACTGAAGGATTTGCGACATATTACGCTAGAGAAATTCTGGGCGTTCGAAAAGATGTCTTCGTTCTTCATGCCGGAGGGACCGTGGGGTGGGCAGGTGAAAAACTCGCTGCTCTCCATCCCGAGATCTACCGGAAGAATTCCCAGATGGACCTGGAGAATTTTGATCTTTCCCGCTTTTCAGTTTTCTCCAATAAACTCATCACTTTTCTTCCGAAGCACACTGAGCTTTCCTTCCATGGCATGATCTTCGGTTATCAGAAATCGGATTTGGAAACCCCTGAACCCGTCTACCATTGTTCTGTTATTGATAACTACAAATGGCGCCTGAAACCAGAGCTCAAAGACTACGCCGAATTCGAGTACAGTTTCCTTCTCTACCAGGTGCAATCGAATTGCATCTTCGACGAAGCACTTAACGCAATGAAGAAGGAAGATTCAGCACTGGCGTTAAGCCTCCTTTCCCGAGCGCAAGCTCTTACTCCCTTCTCGGTAAGAATTAAGGAGCGGGCCTGCTATCTCTATGGACTCATCGGTGACCCACGGAAATCAGGTTGTGAAAGAGAACTCGATGAACTTTTATCTCTGGAATCCCAGCAGTATTATTTATATCAATTTTGATATTGTTTACGTGTTATCTTAAATTTCCTTACACGCGTTTTTAGTTCCAGAATCGAAGCATCTGCGCAATGACTTCGCTCCTCCGCTCCCCTATTTTCCAGCCCGCAAACGTAAAATTATTGGAGAGTTATGGCCTATCAGGTCCTGGCCCGCAAATGGCGTCCGAAGCAATTTGAAGAAGTTGTCGGGCAGTC
>CANGAC010000205.1 GCA_947451425.1 Bacteriovoracaceae bacterium
GAACAGGCGAAGCAATTCGTGATCATCCTCGGGGTCATCGGGCTGGGCGTTCTTTGGCTTGTCGCTAAGGAAATGGGCTGGTTTTAACTAGGCGGCTTCGAGTTTCTTCAGGATCTCTTCGACTTTCTTCACTGTTTTTGAAATGACCTGTTCTGCTGTTTCACCTGGTTCTTTTTTAATCATGGTAGCGGCAGAATGAGAATGTCCTCCGCCCCCCAAAGCCAGGGCGATCGTCCCCACATCATAATCACCGGATGACCGAAGACTCATTTTAATGACAGGGCCGTCGTCCCGGAACATGATGGCGACCTTGATATTGTTCAGAACGAGAAGATTGTTGATGAAGGCGTGAGTGTCTTCTACATCGCCGGCGAACTTATCGATGTCGGCCTTGCGAAGGAGCATCCAGGCGATACTTTCATCGCTGTTGGTAGCAGCTGTATCAAGAATGCGTCCCAGAAGGTGCATGTGATGAACGCGTTTGGTCCCGTAAATACCATTGTAGGCTTCGGGAGGATTAATTCCCGTGGCCATGAGTTTCGCCACAAGACGGTGAGTGCTCGCGGAGACCGTCGGGTAGCGGAATGAACTCGTATCAATGATGATGGCGGTATAAATGGGAAGGGCGATTTTCTTTGTGAACTGAACCCCGAGATACTCAATCATTTCGCCCACCATCTGACCGGTGGCCGCTGCGGTCACGTCGATACAGTGATTGGAAAGGTCTCTTCCACGGCAAGGGTGATGGTCAATGTACAATACCTTAAACTTCCCTTCGTCAATGTACTGGGAAAGTTCTTTTCCCACACGTGCATGCGTATTGGTATCGACAACAATCACGAGATCCGGTTTGAAACTGCTGTGTTGTTTCTGAAAATCCTGAAGACCAACGACACAGTTATCGGGATCGAGATACTGGTAGCGCTCGAGGAGAGTCTCCTCGTTTACACACCAGGCGTTCTTACCGAATTCACGGAGGGCCAGACAAAGCGAAATTTCCGACCCGATCCCATCAGCGTCAGGATATTCGTGAGTCGTGATAAGAATCCGCTCTGCTGCTTGAATTCTTGATTTGAAAGTATCTAAAATAGTCATAGTCCTTATTAGACCTTTTCGGCGCTTATGCGGCCAAGCTACAGTCTCTATATTAATTTATTGTGGGAAGAAATGGATAATATCCTCATAGTTGACGGCGTCAGTAAGGAATATCCCGGGCGCATGGCCGTGGATCAGGTGAGTTTCTCAGTGAAACGAGGGTCGATCCATGGATTTCTTGGTCCCAATGGGGCCGGGAAGAGCACCACGATGAAAATGATCGCGGGTCTTCTGCCAGTGACAAGCGGAACCATCAAGCTCTTCGGTGAAGAAGTTCATCCGGAAAAAAGAAATCTCAAAAACAAAGTGGGACTACTCCCGGAAAATGCCCCCCTTTATCCGGACATGACGGTGGAGGATTACCTGCGATTTGTCGGAAAACTCCACAAGATCAAAGATCTCGAAGCCCGCCTGGAGAAAATCCTCACGGATCTCTGGCTCACAAACGTCCGGAAAAGAATCATTGGAAATCTCAGTAAGGGCTATAAGCAGCGAGTGGGGCTTGCCCAGGCCATTTTTTATGATGCTCCCTTTTTAATTCTCGATGAACCCACCAACGGACTTGATCCTCAGTCAGTGGTTGAGCTCCGGGAATTCATCAAGCTTCTCGCCAAAGAAAAAACCATTCTTTTTTCTTCCCACGTCCTTTCGGAAGTTGAACAGATCTGCGATGACATCACGATCATTCACCAGGGGAAAATCCGTGCTAGCGGAAGCCTCCAGGAGATTCATAAAAAATTCCGGCAAGGGCTGGTTCTACGGATCGGTCTTTCCAGTGGAGAAACTCTTCCGGATCTATCTGCTTTCGGAAAATATGAAACGGGAAGTGTTCAGCATCTGAACACTGAGGACCAGTATCACCTGACCTTTGAGGCTGACCGGGACATCCGTCCGGAGCTCGCTAGGTATCTTGTGGAAAAAGGGGTGAAGCTCCACACCCTGATGGTCGAGTCACCGGAGCTGGAAGACATCTTCCTTCACATGACGGAGACCCGCCGATGATCTGGACCCTGTGGAAAAAAGAATCTCAATCGTACTTTGCCTCACCGCTGGCCTATGTCCTGATCGGTTTATTTTCCCTTATCTCTGGCATCATGTTTTTTAACCTTCTCGTGACATATTCTGACGGCATCCAGGCGCTTCCGCAGAACATGACCCAGACGGTGTCATTCGTGGAAGAAGTAGTCCTGCGGCTTTTTGCTAACATCAACTTCCTCTTCCTGGTTTTCATCCCACTCATTACCATGCGCCTCTTCTCTGAAGAAAAAAGACAGGAAACACTCGAGCTTTACTGGATGTCACCGGTTCGGGACTGGCAAGTGATCGTTGCCAAAGGTCTCGCGGCGATGACCCTGATTCTCTGCATGCTCACGATGACCATGATTTTTCCCATGATCATCTGGGGTGTGGGCATTCATGATACGAGCGTGCTTTTTGCGGCGTACTTATCTGTCATTCTGAATGCGATGGCCTACATCAGTCTCGGTCTCTTCTGTTCTTCCATTTCCGGAAACCAGATCATTGCGGGACTTCTCTCCATCCTCGGGATCATGTTCCTTTGGATGATCACCTGGGGCGGAAATCTCAATTCCAATTTCCTTATCGCTGAAATTTTCACCTACGTCGGAATTACCTCGCACTTCGAACGGGTCTTAAGAGGTGTCATTGGCACCCAGGACATCATTTACTATATGACGTTTACATTCTTCTTTGGATTTCTCACGGCGAAGTCTCTCGACCGGAGGAACTGGTAATGAAGACCTGGCTCTTTCCTCTCTGGATTATCATTGATGTCCTCATGGGTGTCGCAAGTCTCGCGATCTGGATCGCAGCACCTGAGCTGAAAATCCTCGCCGTCAGTCTCACAGTGTTCTCGCTGTCACTCGCAGCTGTTCTCATGATCGTAAGGATCGAGGACATTCGCATCTTCGCGCGCTCGAGATATTTTCATAAGGTGATTCATCACTCGATCACGATGTTTCTGGTTTTCGCGATCCTTGGTGTTCTGAACTATCTCGGAAACAAAAACTTCCGCGAGTTCGATCTCAGCCGTGAAAAAAGAAACAGCCTGACTGATCAGACGACGAAAGTCCTTGAAATCATCAAGTCACCTCTCACGATGACTCTTTTTTCCAAGCGGGAAGAATGGGCCCCGATTCTTAACATCCTTAAGATGTACCAGGCAAAAAGCAATCTGATTAAGATCGATGCCATTGATACGGATTTAAGACCGGAACTCGTGAAGGCCAAGAATATCACGGCCAATGGAACGGTCCTCATCTCATACAAAGGCAAGGAAACGAGTTTCCAGATGGTCGACGAGCTTTCTGTGACGAATGCCATTCTCAAAGCTGTTCGCGATGAGAAAACGACTCTGTACTTTGTCACTGGTCACGAAGAACTCGACTGTACAGATCCGAGTCCTGAAGGCATCTCGAGTCTCTGCGACAAATTGAAATCCCAGAACTACGAAGTGAAAACTCTGAACCTCGCGGAAGTGAAAGAAGTCCCGCGGGATGCCACCGCCGTCTTTGTCCTGGGTCCCATCGCGGCCTATTTTCCTGATGAAGCGAAACGCCTCGAAGAATACCTGAAGCGCGGAGGAAGTGTTTTCCTCGCTCTGGCACCGGCCTTTAAGTCTGAGCTCTACGACAATCTCACGAAACTCGCCCAGCCTTATGGGCTTACTCTCGGAAGAGATGTGGTCGTTGACCGTGTCTCAACAGTGCAGGGTGGAGAGGCCACGATTCCGATCATTTCCAAATACGATGAAGCGCATCCCGTGACAGCAGGATTTAATTTCCGCACTGTGTTTCCGCTCTCTTCTTCGGTCTCAACTCTGGAGGGAAATGACTCCGCGACTCTTCTCGCTCTGACCAGTGCCTTCCCGGGATCCTGGGCAGAATCAGATCTGAAAGGTGTGACGGAAGGGACAGCTGCCTTCGAAGAGAAAAAAGACCGTAAGGGCCCGATTGGTTTACTGGGAGTAGGGGAGAAAGTCGGCGTCGAAGGGAATTCAGATTCGCGCTTTGTTCTCCTTGGCTCAAGTTCATTCCTTGTGAATGCCTACCAGACTCAAAGTGGGAACCCGACACTCTTCTTAAACTCTGTTTCCTGGATGCTGAATGACGAAGGAATTATTTCTTTCAATCGCCCGGGCACGGAAGAATACCCAGTTATTCTTTCGGCCCAGCATATCCAGCTGATCTTCGTGATCGCGATCCTCTTTGTCCCGATCGTTTTCTTCGGAGCGGGAATCTTCGTTTACCGTCGTCGGCGCCTCCTATGAAAAAGAATCTCATCCTCTTTGGAATCTTCGTTGCCCTTCTCGGAGTGACTTTCATCTTCCAGGAGAAAAAAATGGAGAAGGCCTACACCGAAGAACTGGTGAAGGACCGACTCTACACCGGGGATCTGAAAAGTATTACGGTCTCAGGTATCGCAGCTGAGAAGAAAGATGGCCAGTGGGTGAGTGGCGACAAATTGGTTTCCCACAATCTTCTGAAACTCGTCGAAGAAAAAATCCATCAGCTGAAGAAAGTGAAAACGGTGACCGGTGATCCGAAAGATTTTCTGGGAACTCCGCTGGCGTTTTCTGTGAACGGTGACGATCTTCTCCTGGGCGAGCTCTCTCTTGATAAACAGGCATTCTACGTTTCCCGTAATAAGGAACTGATGCTGGTTGTCCTCGAAGGCTCGAGCTCTGAGCTCACGTCCAACGAGCAGGATGTCATGTCTGCCAAGCTTCATGAGTTCAGAGGTCTTCTGTCTAAGTCTCCTTCTGAACTCACGGAGACGCAGCTCTTCCGCTATTATCCGCATCTCCCTCTTGAGAGAGTGACGGTCAAAGTTCCCGGGAATCTCCCCTTTGAAATTGATCTGAAAAATAACAAGACAATCCCGCCGCCGTTTCCCGGTGTATCTCCTCACGAAAATCTGTCTCTGAAGTTTCAGTCCCTACTCTCACAGGTCAGTCTGAAAGAAGAAATTCCCTTTGGCGCTTTCGGTGAGAAACTCGCGGAAGTGACTTTCATCGCCGACGGGAAAGCAGTCATGTGGGAACTCTGGATGAAAAATAAAAAAACCGCAGATGCCGTGCTGACCGATCCCGTGAGAAAAAAAGCCTGGCTCATGATCGGCGGAACTCTCAAGATTTTTTTCATCCAACTCCAGGATTACTGGGACAAGAAAAATATTCCTGCTTCCGTGTTTAAATCTTTCAGCACGGAGAGCATGGTCTTTACCGAAGGTAGCCTTCGCACAGTCGTCACCCTCGTCAACAAAGAGCCGCTGGAATTTGAATCACAGGGATTTAAGGTCGATAAAGAGCACATGACGGAACTCGTGAGTTACGCTCTGAATCTCGGGCCGTTAGATCAGGCAGCGCGTGTTTCGCTCCTTTCGAACTCTGAGAAAAAACAAATCCTGAGCGAAGGGCACCTGCGGGTCGAGCTCTTTGGTGACGAGCTACTTTTCTGGGTAAAAGCCGAAGAAATCATAATCGTGAACTTAAGTCGGGGATTCAAATGCCACTATCC
>CANGAC010000206.1 GCA_947451425.1 Bacteriovoracaceae bacterium
ATGTTCAAAGAGGGCGAGGAAGGCGTGATAGCGCGAAGGCTCGATGTTAAGACCCTCACAGTAAGACTGAACAACTGAGGTGAAGGGCGATGGAGATTCCTTCGCGAGTCTGGCACGTGCACGCTGGAGAATGTCCTGTCCCTGACGGAGGAGAAAATTCTGCGACAAAAGTCGCGAGATTCTTTCTTCCAGCGCAAGGAACGCGGCCTTCTCGGCGATCCCGAGCTGGTACGCATTCTCTTTTAAGTCTCCAACGAGGGGAACGATTCTAGCCTTCATAATATGTGACCAAATGGTGGAGTTGGTTGGCGAAGTCGAGCGGGAAGACCCGGTTCTCGAGCTTCTCTTTCATCCCGGATTTTCCGCGGATGTATATTTTTATCTTACCCGGAGGGTGAACGTCACTCATGTTCTTTAACTGGTAAAACTTCGACAGGAACCGGAAGTGCTGCTGGTTTGTGAGCTTGAAAGATTCTTCTTTTTTAATGTTGTTCCAGATGGTCCACGGATCATAGCGACCAACCAGCACCGCCGCCAGAGTGAGGTAGATGAGTGTGTCGGATTCAAAGCCGTCACCAACCAGTACCAGGTCATCCGGGATGCCCGTCATAAGAAGAATGTTCACGATGTTATTGAGCTTGTAGAAGCCCTGCGAGCGAAGGTCTTTGGTGGAAAGATCCCCTTCAAAGAAAGAAAAGATACTCCGGTAGTCTTTCAGGAAAATATTCCCGGTAAAAATCTGGTGCTGGTAGAGCCAGTCACGGATGGCGTTTTCGTAAAAGTGAGGGGAAGCCGACACCACGAAAGGCTGGTAACCCTCTTTGACGAGCGACTGGATGAGATCGATCGATCCCGCCACCGGAGGGAAGTACTGGATCGGGTTCCGGAGCGAAGTGAAGAGCTCCTTCATGCTCGAGTAGCGCGTATCCACCAGTGTCTTATCAAAATCGGTGATCACGAGTTTTTTTGGTGACAAAATCCTGGTCGGAATGAACGAGCCGATCAGAAGATCAAGCCCCGGATGGGAGCGCGTTTCGTACAGGCGAAGCTTCACGACGTTTTTATTTTCCGGCTGCGCGAACTTGAAATTGAAATTCCCGAAACTGTCGGAGTCAAAACTTCTCACGGCCGTTTCCTGGTCATCTTCCGTTAGACCGATGACCTTCAGGCGGAACTCATTGGAGGAAAGGAGACCCAGACTCTGAATGGGCTTCGTCGGAACGATTTCTTTCAGGTTTTCTTCGAGCTCTTCCAGCACGGCGAATGTTCCATGAGAAGAATAGGTCATGGAAGCACGGATGTAGATGTACTCATCAGACTGGATGCCGGTGAAGTGAACAAGCTTAGGGCGCCTCATAGCGGTATTGTATCAGTTCGGCTTGATATTGAAACGCAACTTGGTCTAGAATAAGGCCATGTTACAGATGACACTGATCATAAAAGGGAAGGTTCAGAGAGTGGGTTTCCGCTACTCCGTGGCCGATTTTGTGATTCAGGAAAAACTCCCGATCGTGGGACATGTAAAAAACCTCCCGGACGGATCTGTCGAAGTCATCGCTCAGGGAGATCTCGAAGCTTTGAAATCGCTTCACCGTTTCTGCACAAAAGGTCCGCCCAGAGCTGAGGTGAGAGAGGTCACTCAGGATCTCGTGCAAATTACCAAACTGGAATTCTCGGAATTTTACGTCGCGAACGACTAAGGCGGGCTTCGCTAAGCTTTCTTGATATCGTAAGTCATCACGCCATCTTTATATGTCGATTTCACGGACTTTGGATCAAGGTGAACACCTGTCTGAAGACGGGTGGAGAGTGTTTCAATCTTACTGACCCGGCTCGAGTTCCCCTGGTCATCTTTCTGGTTATCAATATAGCGGCGGTTGAAATTCACCACAGCTTCCTTCCCATTGAGATTCAACTGCAGGTCCTGTTTCGAATGATCGGGGATGTTGACCTTAATGCGGACTCCGGCCTCAGTCAGTTCCACCGTCGGCTTCAGTTCGACAAACTGGAAGAAGGGGTCTTCCGCACGGGTCGCTTTGAAGTCCACTTTCTTCGTGAGATCAGCTTCAAGGTTTTTTACAACTTTATCGTGAAGTTGATCGAGGTTTTTAAAGTGCTCGTTGTGACGCTTGTAAGTATCCGCGTAGCGCTTCTCGAAGAAAATTTCCTGGTCCTTCAGGTCGCCGCGCTTAAGATCATCGCGCTTTTCCACTTCCTTGGCATGGAGATCGGTCATCTTCTGCATGTCCGTTTCCTGCTTCTTATGGGTCGTCATGCGCTCTTTCTTGAAAGTGTCGTCCTGCTTCGCTTTAATCGAATTGTATTTCTCGCTGTCAGTCTTAATTCGCCCTGCAAACTCCGTGTGCTGCCTATCGATCCGATTCTGATTGTGACTGGCGCGATCAGCGTAGAGGGCATTGGCCTGTTCTGTATCGTTCTGAACCCGTTCCTGACCATCGAGGGAAATTTTCCGGCTCGCCTGGTTAAAGCGGTCCACCATGCTCTCGAGGTTTTCATTATGTTCGCCGGCAATGCGTTCACGGTCATTCGCGTTCTTGCCCTGGATATCGTGGATTTCTTTCTGTTTGAAGTCGGCGAGTTCTTTCAACTCTTTTTCCGTGAGATCTTTTGTATCGTCGAGATTTCCCTTCATCTGAGAAAGGATGCGCTCTTTTCTTTTATTCTCAGAGGTAATATGGGCGTCGTGCTGATCCTGAAGACCAACGAGATCAAGAGAGTGGGACTTCCGGATCTGGGCGACGTTTTCAGCATGATTTTCGTTCATCACTTTCACTTCGCGCTCGTGCTTCCGGTTAACCGTATCTACGAGTCGTTGGTGAGAAGCCGCAATGTCCTTAATCCCGCCGCTCATGGATTCCCCTTATCGTATGGGTGATCGCAGGGCTCAGTTCCGCGTCCGGTGTACCCGGGACAAATCCAGGTGCGGAGAAGATCAACACTCACGAGGCTTCCCCCGTGGTAGGCCTTGTAGTTTGACGGAGAGAGAATGGAAACGATGTAGCGGGCATCGGCCTTAGTGGCAGTCGCATAGGGATCGCGGGATTTCACAAGATACTGGTAGGCCCGGTACTCAGCGAGAGCACTGAAGCTGAACAGAATAGAGAAGAGAAATCCCTTCATCACTAATGGAGCTCCCTGATTTTATCGAGAGTGCGGAATTCTACCATCTTCATAAAAGAGAGGATGAAATCTTTCCGGTCTTCGTATTTCAATGCCTGAATCGCAGTCTTTTTTCTTTCGATAGAGGAGTGCCGCTCAATCTGTTTGTAAACGCGGTGAACGGTTTCCGCCGCAAGCGAGAAGGAGATTTTCTGAACGACCGCTTTATCAGCGAAGGATTCATGGATCCAATCTTTATAAAATAATGGGAAATAGCCGGTACTTCCTGCTTCGATCAACTGGTCCAGACCGGGGGCTTCAACTAACTTACGCATCACTGGGGATCTCCTTTTCTCCCTCCAATCTTACAGGGAAGTGATAAGATTCCTGAGAGGGTAGGTTTTGCCCCGGAGGAAATGTGAGCGACGACGAAAAATTCAATATTCCCGATGAAGTTCATGAATGGTTGGGATTGAAAAAATCAGAATACCTGTCAAAACTTATCGAGAATCAGCTGACGGATGACTTTGGATTTGAGGAATTTCACCTGTTTGATCACAAGATCCAGGAAACAGTGGAATTTCCTGACAGGTCTTTTGAAGAGATTCTGGATGGGTATCCCGTCCGGACGTATTTCAAGACGTACTCGGATTCGAAGATGATCCATCATGTGGTGATCGGAACGATCTACGAGGATAAGGAAAATAAGGTCGAAGTTTTTATCCCGATCCTGACCTTCGTGACGAGAAAAGAAGAATTATTGGGAATTTTTAGTGTGGGTAAGGCCGTAACCAAACCCACACTGAATTAATTATCTGAGATAGAGATCAAGATAGTTGTTCGGATACTTCGTCTTGAACGTATTACATTTCGTCGCGCGGTACTGGTTAGCAGCATTGATGCAATAAGGGTCGTTGTAGTAAGTCCGGCAGTAATTGTTCGACTGGATGTAGACCACATACGCATCCATACACGCGTAGTATTCCACCAGAAGGGCTTCCTTCATGATCATCACACCATTGATCGGATACTGAGACATACCCGTGCGGTTCTTATACAGATGACCGGCGTAAGTTTTTTCTGCTTCCGTCAGCGTACACTGAGGATCACCGAGGTAAGTCGAGTTTCCGGCAGTGTCTTTATAGGTCGGGATGAAGCAGGTTCTGTTCGCCGAATCTGAAGAAGATGTAATGAACTTAATCGACGTCTCATCCTGCGAACTTTTACAAACTGCAATGTTCCCGAGGTCGGCGGTAGAATTTCTGGTCGTGAGATTACAGCTCTCAAACCCTGGTGTCACAGTCACCGGTGTCGTAGGCGAAGTCGGAGTTGTCGGCGTGAGGTTCGTTCCCGTTGGAGTCTGGAGCGCGTCTCCGGTGCCGGTAGTAGGGAAGCGTGAGCGTGTCGGCGTATCACAGCCGGCGAGGATCACCAGAAAAAGCACGAATGTATATTTCATATCCAGTCCTTTAAACTGACTTAAGTCATACACCTTTTCGGCATCCAGAAAATTTTCATGAGTTTTCCTGAACCTACCGATGAAAGAGGTACAGGAAACTTTGTTTTATTGAAGGCTTAGCATGCGCTGGTTGTCCCTACTTCTGGCCCTTTTGGGAATTGCTCTCGGAGTGAGTGCCTGGATGATTTCTACCTATCCCTCGAAACTCTACAAACAGTGGATGAGTGGCCAGGGTGCGAATAATTATTACGAAATCAAAGATTACCGGACGATTCTTTTAAATCCAGTGCCGCCGGAACCCATTCAGGATTACAAAGAAGAGTATCCAGAGCTCTGGAAAGATTTCCCTCTGAGAAGTACCATGCTTCCGCTTCCTGTTCGTCACCCGTTTTTTGTGACAGTTCCCATTATGGAATTTGATAAGAGTGCGAAGTCTCTTCAGGTGGGGATGTCATTTCTGGGTCCGGGCGGAAGAGAGAACTCCCGGCTCTACACACTCCCGGTGGGTGTCCAGAAAGACTATGCCTCGGGGCTCGAGCTCTTCAAGCTTCCGTATGTGAAGAACCGGATCAATAAAAAATTACCCGATGAACTGTGGAAAGATATTTTTACGAAAGTTCTCGTCGTCGAAAACAAACCTCTCGATGATAAGATCTACGATCTGTATCTTTTGTATATCAGATCCAAAGTCCTGCCCAAGGAGACCATCCGCTACGGCATTCTTCCTACCGGTAACCGGGCGATCATCGAACTTGAGTCGAAAGACAAAGACTACATCATGGAACTCGTGATGATCCTCGATCGCGGGAGTGTTTACTCTTATGTCGTGAGAACAGAAAAAAACAGCCAGGAATCACAGAAGCTCCGTTCGAAATTCCTGAATACCATTTCGTTTTCTCCTTCGGATACGGACATGGCCCGCATTCTTTACACCGAATTTAAGCAGCTCAATTTCTCCCGCCAGGTGGACCAGGAGGGGATGCTTTATCTTTTCAGCGCGTGGTCGCAGGACACGAACAACGTCGATCTTTTAAAA
>CANGAC010000207.1 GCA_947451425.1 Bacteriovoracaceae bacterium
CAAAAACTGGTGGAAGTGGTTTGAGTTTTTTTCCAAAAAAGTTCGCAGCATGAGAAAAACCCGGAGTGTCGACAAACGCCGGACTGACATTGCAAATTTTAATCGCCGGATATTCGATAAGCTCTCCCCGGAGGGCCTCTGAGAATCCGCGGATGCCGAACTTACTCGCACTGTAACTGACAGCGAAGGGATCCGGGATGAATCCTCCGAGAGAACTCATGTTGATCAAGATTCCTTTTTTCATTTCTTTGAAATAGGGGATGATGGCGTAGGCTCCGTAAATGTAGGCCATCAGATCGGTTTTGATGACTTTCTCGTGTATCTCCAAAGGGACTTCGTCGAAGCGCCCGAAGGCACCCACACCGGCATTATTAATCCACACATCCACTCCACCAAAAAAATCGATGGCTTCATTGACCAGGTTTTCCATATGAGGATAGAGGGTGACATCGGCGCGGATGGCGATCGCCTTCGCTCCAAGACTTTCGCACTCACTGGCCAGTTCCTGAAGCAGCGATTCGCGTCTTGCTGCGAGGATGAGATTTACTTTTTCTTTGGCGAGTGTCAGTGCAATCGCTTTCCCGATTCCACTGGAAGCTCCTGTGATGACGACTGTCTTACCTTTCATATCGGATTTCATAAATTGCCCTCTTGAGAAGGCTAGAAGACCTTTCTAAAAGCAGCAAATAAGATTGTCTCAAGAATAGAGAAGTAGATCAGTCGTTGTGATAACGGGAATCCACATGAATTCCTTCGTGATGGCCGGCGTAGTTTTCGTCCTGAGGGAGATCCCAGGTTTCAAGGATCTTCCCATTCGTGGAATCTACCATCGCGCGGAAAGTTGTAGTTTGTCCGTTATTATGAACAAGCTTTACTAAAAGAGATTCGACGGGGACATCGACTTTCCCCATTTTCCAGGAAAAAGAATCCACTTTGGTAATCTCGCTACTTTTCAGTAGGCCATTGGCCTGTGAGAGAAGCGACTTTTCGAGATTTGTTTTCCAGACCGGTGCTGGCGGCACTGAAGCTGGCTTTCTCACGTTTTTCTCAGGGGTTATTGTGACAGTTCCTGAGGGCCCATAATTTGATTTAAAGCTCTTTTGAGCTTCCGGAGTCTTCGTAGTCTTTTCTCTTTGAAACGGAGGAATAGGGGTACTGGAAGTCTCGAGAAACCATCCTCCTGCCATGAGAGAAGTGAAGGCGATCATGAATAGGACACGCTGATTTTTGCTAGTCATTGATGTTGAAATCGAAATTGATGATCTTGTATGGTTTATGACCATTTAGTTCGTAGTCCAGATAATCATCATTCGCATTCGCTGAATCCGTGTAGCAGTCGGAGCAATTCGAGAATCGCGCGCGCAGACGACAGCGGAACTTGGTCCCAGGTGGAACCCATTTACTAACTTCCATAAGCATCAGGTTGCCGTAGTTGAATTCTTTTTTGACTGATGGCTCAACCGCGGTTTGATGAAAGTTTTTTCTCGAATCAATCTGAGAGTAGAAGGCTTCATTTGCACCCGGGAGGAATCGGAGTAAGCATTCATGGGGATTGAAAGTGAAATCGGTGTCACTGACCCCACTCGTAGAGTATCCCAGGCAATCTTTATCCTGAAGTGAGAGCCCATTTTTCTTTCTGAATTCATTCTGAGAAACCCAGCGGGATGTTTGTGTATCAGGATCATCATACTGAACCAGGCATACCGGAGCAGCGGCCTGGGAAGGGAAGACTTTCTGAGCTTCCGTACAGGCAGCTGATGTCGGGCACCGTTTGTAAAGGCGATCGTAGTCTTTATCAGGGTACGGAATCGAGGGAGTATTCACACACGATTGTGCAGCTTCGGCGCCCTGGTCAACAGTCGTCGTGGCATCGAACGCGCAGGGCTTGAAATTTCCGGTTGCGGTATCGGTGATATGGACATGATCCCAATCATTAGCGAGGAGCTGAACACCTGCCATGGACGTATTTGAACCGTTATACAGGTTCGGGATAATTCCTACGATTTCACCTGGAGAAATGCGGATGTTTCCGTTGTTATAGTCTGTGCTCGCAACATTGGTTGAAAGAGGAACTGTTAAACCTTTAAAGAGTAAAGTGCTGAGAACGTTGTTTACGTCAGTGCGGTTATCAATCAGGTAATAGTTTACGGCGGTAGGAGATGCAGTCGCCGCCATATCCAGAAGCTGTTTCGAGACGAGGACAGATTTTCTGCGGTTGTTTTCAGAAACTGCTGTGAGTGACTGCGCAGGAATAAAGGCGACGGCGTCGCGATAGACTTTCGTGCGATCTTTCGTGCTGTTCCCGTTATTATTGTAAGTTTTAAATAAGAGAAGTCCGTAATCGTCGAGAAGCTTTTCCGAATCATTCTTATCAAAAGCCGTGCAAAGATTTGAGGTGATGTACTTGTAAGTATTTTTTGCAAACACCTGGAAGAAGCGGCGGTAGTTTGTCTGGTTAACCGTCTGGGACCAGAGATAGGAATTGGTGGAATCAAGATGGTTAAAGAACAGACCTGAAGTGAAAGGAGAAGTAAAATCATCCACACCCTTGGCATTCAGATCACCAAGTTCTGCGAGAGTCTCAGCTACGAGAAGCATCACGTATGAAGTCGCCGTTTCATGACCCCCGTCGCTTTCAGACGTGAGACTGCATTCTGTTTTCAGACTTTCTGTCAGGGCCACCAGGTAATGGCTGACGATCATCCCCGCATTGTGCTCATCCTCAAGCGGCTTGTCCGGATTATTAGGATTATAGAGAACATATGTCGGATAGGAGAGGCGGCCCTCAGGAGTTGTATCGAGCGCGGGAATATGAAGTGGATCATTCTCACTGATAGGACGGGAAACGTTAGAGGTCTTTCCGACACCCCATTCCCCGAAGTGAGTTCGTTTGTTCATGATGAAGCTGAAGTAATCGGCTAGACCTTCGTTAATCGCTGCGGCTTCATCGTAACCGACGCGACCGAATGCGGATCTGAAAGGGTGTGAAGATGTCGATGTCCCGTTCCGGTAATTCAGCATGATGGATACAAAGCCGTGCATGAATTCGTGATAGATGATCGTCGGATCCTGAACCAGGAAGAAATTGGCGACGCTAGCATCTGCCCCAAAGCAAAGGGCCGTATCAGCAGGGCGGAATTTCGCATTCTTATTGAAATCACAGAATGAATAGGAAGTCAGAAAGGAGTTTTTCAATTCCCGGGCGTTGGTATTCGTCACACCCTTAAACCAGAAATGACCGGAGTTTCTGAGGTAACTTGGAATGGACTTCGGAATGTTCACAGACAGGGATTGAATTTTATCAAAGGCGTATTTCAGCTTCGAAAGGTATTTCTCTTTAGCGAGCTGGAGATGATAAAGCGTGTTGGTGTTATAAAACTCTTCTGAGCCAGCCGGGAAAATGAACATGCGATCTGTGTTTCGCGAAATGGGCTGTGACTCCGTCTCATGACCAAGAGAGCGGATACAGTCATTTAATTGGTTGCCGTAACTGCCATAGAAGAAAAGAGTGACGGAGCAATCGCCGGTGAGAGTCGTGTTGTCGGTAACGACCTTAAGATTTCCGTCGATAATTTTCGAAATATTGAAGGAACCTGGAACCGCTTTGTCATTCGTCAGAACAGTGGGATTATCTTTGAAAATATAGGCGGCACCATCGAGATGTCCGTCAGAATTAGAAACAAGATTACTGCGAGTGCCGGTGGAAGCAATTTCTGTTGGTGAACAGGATGAAATAATAGAAAGCACGGCGATCAATAGAATCGTCCGTGTCATCAAAAAGGCTGGTGTAATCATCCGCTGACATACCATCATAAGGGCCTTATCGGTTGAGATCTCCATGATCTCAACTGAGCATTTTCATCAAGAAAGAACTACTGTTGACCTGTGAGGGTCACTCCTAACTGCTGGGCAACTGCTTGTAATCCATTTGTTGTCATGAGATCAGGGACAGAACGATCAGTATTATTTCCGGCAGTACAGAAGGCTGGGGCGCCACCAGAATCTGATCTACCCGCAGGAGTGCCACCACCCACAGTGATGCCACTTTGGTTTGAGGTTCGCATTCCTGTTGCAATGATCTGTGCAAATATGGCTTCGCAACTTCTGGAAGCTGGGGTCCCCGGAGTAGTACCGACCGTCGCAGTTCCCGGGATATTCTGGCAGTTTGCTGCCCGGTTTGCTTCGTTACTAACCATGGCACAGTTACGTTTTAAGTAATCTGCATCAGATTCGTTTGCTGCCACAGCAGGAACTGTTGTGATACTTCTATATGGAGCGCAATATCCTGCGACCAAAACTTCTTTGTCAGAATTTGTTGAAGCTTGTGTCTGACTCTGGTTCTGCTGACAGCGGCGATTATAATCCTCAATCGAACTCATTGCTTGTGCTCTGGTACTACTGTCACCAATTGTAGAAGCGGCCTGAAGTGCCGATCTTGTTACGTCTCTTGTTTGACCTTCGCAGGCCTGGTTAGGATTTGAGTTCAGCATACTGAATCGATCGCAGAATTCTTGTCTCTTTTCTCCCAACTCATTCATGCGTCTCGTCTGTTCAGCGAGCTGCTGAGCTCTCTGCGCCTCAGACTGTCTGATATATTCATCGTGTTTCTGAATACAGGCATTGGACATCTGCTCAGCGTCGGTCATCGCTTTGCGATAGTTTCTTTCAGTCTGATCGATGTGCTGAGCGAGGAGACCACCCCGACCACCAGTTCCGAGGATTTCGTTTTGCTGGTTGGTCACCGAAGCTTTGAGCTTGGCAATATTCCCTTTGAACATCTCAACATACTTATCCGGATCTTCGAGCATAAGAGCGCCATCAACAGATCCTTGAGTGGCATCACGGAACTTACTGAGATATTTTCCGTCGCCGCTTACTTCGCGCTGAATCCCACTTGGAGAAGAGAAGCCTGAGCCGAAGAGACCTCTCATCGCTTCACCCTCTTTCATGTATTTCGCGAGGGCGGTATCAAAGATTTTTACGATGTCTGCTTTGTTCTTCTGAACGAGGGCCTTGTAGTTCGTTACGCGGGCAGTACGTTCCGCCTTAATCTGTTTCACGAAGCCTTGGGCCTGGGTATTACAGCTGGTCATGTTATTGGCACAAGTGAATGCGCCATTGGCACAGAACGATGGAGAAGAAGTGTTAAAGCGGTCCGGAGTACAAGAACCGGCATTCGAATTGTTGGCCTCGTTTGAGTTACCGCACTCAATGAGCTTTCTTCTGATTTCGCTCTTGATCGTGTTGGCCTGATTTGTCGCGAGTGCCTTGTACTGCTGATTCACTTCTCTTAACTTCGCAATCGCTCCAGCTCCTGTCATGGTTGAGCCGAGCTTGTTAGTCGTGAACTGAGCATCACAGGTAGAAACGATATCGTTGAAATAAGATGAAGGTGCACTGTCAGAAGGGTTAACTGTCTGGGTCGCTGTCGTTCCATCTGCTTTCACGACAGTTTTCTGGTAGGAACCCTGCATGTTCAGAATGAATCTTGAACCTTCGCC
>CANGAC010000208.1 GCA_947451425.1 Bacteriovoracaceae bacterium
TCACGCTTGAAATTGAGTTCTACTGCGTGGGATTTTTCTTTGTGAAGGGCCGAGTTTCCGTTTTCAAAAACTCCGGTCGCGATGTGGGCACCGCCGGCATAGAGTTCCTGGAAAGTGGGAGCACGTTCGGTGTAGGAGTACGATCCATTGAGAGAATGGTCTTTCTTCAGAAGATGCCGATAGCCCAAAGACCCGTTGTAGCCGATGAAGCCCTTATCGTCAGAAGCTCCGAAATTGGCCGAAGACTTTTTCCTGATCGCCGTGTTCTCCACACGTCCACCGAGTTCAATCGTATCATCTGAATCGAATTGGTATTTCTGGAGAGTAAACAGCGATGCAATGAGATTTTCTGATGTCGGAAGGAAAGCCTCATCTCCACTGGCCTTGAACGTATTGACCTGTCCCTGGAATCCGGAAATGCCTGTGAGCTTTCCATTTCCGGTATGAAATTCGAGCCGCGATTCATTGCCTGCGTTCCGGAAAGTTGTTCCGACAGCGTCGCCCTCAAATTCTTCGTGCTTGTAAAAACTCTGGGCCGAGCGGAACTTAATCGTCCGGATGGTGCTTCCTTCCGGTCTGTACTCAGAAGCGAGCTCAATCCGGTTTTGTCCCATGCGGATCATGACATCTTTTTCAGCAACAGATCCGTAGTCGTTGTTGAACCGGTAGTAGGAAAGTCCGAAAAAACCTTTCTTCATAATTTTTGAAGCACCCAGAGCGAAAGAGTTCTGGTTACTGAAACTATTCGGAAGTTTATTTTTTGGTTCTGGATTCGTTGCGGTCCGGTCACGGTAGCGTTCCGAGTGCGCGTATCCTGGAATTTTCTGATCTCCCTGATTCTGGAGGGAGCCATCAAAGTGAAACATCCAGTCTTTTGCGCCGTAATCAATCCGGTTACTGAGTGACAGTCCGTTATTTACGGTCTCGTAGCGGCCATCGGCCTGAGTGACAGCGCCCTCGTTGTATTCGCTGTGAATGCGGTTGTTCACCACGTTCACAATTCCTCCGACAGCGCCCGATCCATAAAGAAGAGACATGGGACCGCGGACGATTTCAATTTTATCCACTGTCAGAGTATCAATGGGAATGGCGTGATCCACACTTTGAGAAGAAGCATCGAGAGTGCCGAGACCATTCTGGAGAATGCGAATGCGGTTCCCATCGAGTCCCCGGATGATCGGGCGACCGGTGTTGGGTCCAAAACTGGAGGATTGAATGCCCACTTCGTTTTTCAACGTATCACCGAGTGATGATTCCCGGCGTTTCAGGATCTCTTTTTCTTTCATGACAGTGGCGTTGGCGACATACGTCCCGAGAGAGGTTTCTTCTCTCCCATGAGTGACTTCGATCTCTTCGAGTTTTTCTGTATGAGCAAAAGCAGTTGAGGAAATAAGAGTGAGTACAATGAATCTTTTCATATAGTCCATTCAGGTAAAAGCAAGTGAGTTGCCTTTAGATGCTAAATTGGGCTAATCTGATTGTCGAGGTCAACATGCATACGCACCACGATAATGTCCGTGATATTCTGCACCAAAAGGGGCTTAAGTCGACGCCTCTCAGGGAAAAACTTATATCTGTGCTGAAGAAGGCCGGATCTCCGCTGTCGGTGGAAGAAATAGGACAGAAGTTGAAGGGGATTGAATACGATCAGGCGAGTCTCTTCAGGACCCTGAAGAAGCTTTCTGAGTCCCAGGTTTTGTCAGTGGTGAATCTGGGTGAGGGATTTCTTCGCTATGAATATCTCTGCCTCACCCACGATCATCATCATCACGTCATCTGCACAAAATGCAAGTCCATCACGGTCCTCCCATTCTGCATTCCGAAAGAGTTCGAAGCATTTTTAAAAAAGAAGGGCTTTCAGAACATCAGTCATCGACTGGACTTCCAGGCCCTTTGTTCAGACTGCTCTTAGTGATGTTGGCGCTGATCTTCTGCACTTTTTGAAATGTGCGCAGGAGGATCACTCGCGTCCATACTTTCCCAGCTGGCCTCGTCGACCTTCTGGTTATCTTCTGCCTTCTTCTTTTTCATAAAGAGTTCGTATGCTTCGCGCTTAATGTGCTGAATTTTATTTTTCAGGGCATTCTTGTTAAAAAAGAACATTAATGCGCTCCTCTGACGTCAATGTGATGCTGATGTTTTTCGCCGTGATATCTTTCACCGGTCGCGGCGGCTTTCACCATGCCCACGAGCTCAACCACTTTTGAAGGGGGAGCGTCCCAAAGTTCGGCACACGTAACCTCGACACAAACCAGGGCGATATTCGGATCATCAATCCCTTCCGGAAACCAGGCCTTCATAGGGGCTGACCAGAGTTCTTTCATCTTCACACGGTCTTCAACCTGCGACGCTATTCCGCAGACAGAGATATATTCCTGCTTTGCTGGTTCTGCGTACGCAAGGTTGACGTTCTGATCAAGAACGATACTCTGGACGATGTCGGAATTTTTATCGGTGAAAAACCAGAGCTTCCCATCGAAACTTTTCGGTTCAATTCTTAAAGTGGCCATGGGACGCGAGAACATGCGCCCATCACTTTCGATGGTGGTGAACATAGCAATTCTGATTTCTTTAATGGTTTCGGCAAGCTTAACGAGATCTTTGTTCATAGACGACTCCTTTGTCTGCCTTAATTGTAAGGAAAACAAAGCGCGCCATTCACCTTAAGCGTTCCGGTTTTTTTGATGATGGCGATGAGAATCATGAGGAACGCACTCTGGTGTTTTCCCGCCAGAACAGATCGTGGATGACCATGGCGGAAAGGTTCAGGCCGAATCATTTTTTGGGAGAGGGACTTGTTTAAAGTTTCTCTGCCGATTGCATCTCTTCCAGGTTATCTGCAGTCCTTTTGAGACGTGACAGGTGGTCCATCTCACTTCCCACTTTTTCTGTCTCAAAATCATGAATCCAGGCATTGTCCGAAGAAGCTCCGACTTCTTCCTGTTCCTGCATCTCTTCATAGACCTCGATGACTTTTTGAGCGGAAGTATTTTCAATTTTCACCACAGTGGCGAATGCACTGATAGACAGCATCAGACTAAGGCCAAGAACAGCAGACTTCATGATCAAACTCCCTGATTATAAAGTTACGACGTAGCTTTCGGTATTCGGCATAGTATGAGTGATGTGATAATCGATGAATTCCCGGATCATCACCTTGTTGAAAGATGGAATGTCCGCGGGCTTTCTGCTCGTAATAAGATAGTGATCCACGACCACTTCTTCATCAATCCACTTCGCCCCGGCATTCAGAAGATCCGTGCGAAGGGATGACCAGGATGTCAGAGTTTTTCCTTTCACCATTCCCGTCTCAATCAAAGTCTGGACCCCGTGGCAGATGGCCGCGATCGGCTTTCTTTTATTCACGAATGACTGAACGAAGGCGACAGCATTGGGATTGTTCCTGAGTTTATCCGGATTAATGACTCCTCCGGGGAGAACGAGGTAATCAAATTCCTCTGAGAAAGCATCCAGCACTGTCATATCGACATCGAGAGATTTTCCCCAGTTCTTTCCGCTCCACCCTTTAATCTTTCCGGGTTCTATAGAAACGATGGTGACTTCAACCCCTGCATTCTCGAGTGCTTTTTTGGGTTCGAAGAGTTCCGATTCCTCAAAACCGTCACAGGCGAGAATGGCCGCACGGGTTCCGGAGAGCTCTTTGATATCTCTCAAATCCGGTGGACTTATTTTTTGATTCTTCTTGTGGAAAATACCTTCAAACATAAAACCTCCTGTTAATGTCGTGTTCCTTCAGGGCCTCGGGCATTGATGAGCTTCGGCTGAAGGAAAGCGGGACGAGTGATCCGTTGAGTCTCACCCGGGCGCGATCTTTTATGAATTTCTTCGAGGGTTATCGGGGATCCAAGATCAATGGAAAGAAGGAGTGCTTCAATGATCTTGATATCCATCAGACCTTCTTCACCAGAAGGTTCAACTTTCTTCTTCCGCTGGATGCAATCAGAAAAATAGATGAGTTCGGGAGCAAACTGGTCACGTTTGGCATATCTCTTTTTGAAAGTTTTCCCTTCTTCGTAGGTCTTGAGGCACATCGACTGGGAATACTCGTAGCCTTTTTCGAGACGGATTCTCCCTTTCGTCCCGATGAGGTCATAGTCGCTCGAGGAAAAAGCACCAAAACTCACTGTGAAATTAGCGATTCTTCCTTCTGGATATTTCAGGATGCAGCAAATGGTTTCATCCGTTTTTTTAAAGCGACTGTCTTTCGTGGACGTCGCTGTGGCAAAGACTTCCAGTGGCTCTGACTTGAAAAGGTAGCGGCTGGCATTGATGCAGTAGATGCCAATATCGTAGAGAGGGCCACCTCCGCGTTCCACCGTATCAAGCCGGATATTGTTCTGATCTTTCACCTGCATGGAAAAAACAGAATTAAAGATCCGGAGGTCTCCGATGCGTTTGGAATGCGCCCGTTTGATGGCCTCGAGGTTAGCGGCTTGGAAGTGAAGGCGGTAACCGATCATGAACTGCGTATTGTACTTTTCTGCAGCGGCCATCATGGAGTAACAGTCTTCGGTTGTGACTGCCATCGGTTTTTCACAGAGGACGTGGACACCGTATCGGGCCGCCGTTTCCATGATATTCCGATGCTGGAAATTCGGAGTGGCGATGTAAACGGCATCGACTTCGCCGCTTTTCATCAGATCTTCAAACTCAGAATAGAGGTAGCGTTTTTCGATGCGGTATTTGTCGCCGAGCTTTTTCAGCTTTTCCTTATCACCGGAAACCAGCGCCACCAGTTTAGAGTTCTTACGCGCATTACGGAATGCAGGAAGCACAGCGGTTTGTGCGATATACCCGAGTCCCACGACGGCGTAGCGGATCTTATTTTTGGTTTTCAGCAGCATGAAAAACTCCTTCCCACAGGGGCGCTGATAATTTGCAAGGAGGATGCCACGGCCAACCACCCTGAAACGGGTATGGACATTCCTGAACGCGGGGAATTTTGACTGTAAACCTCTGCAAATTGCTCAATCAGTTTTTTTCTTACACGATTTCATCCGGAGGTATTTATGGCAGGCAGTATCTGGAAAGGTTCAATCAGTTTTGGTCTCTTAAATATTCCTGTGACCGTGCAGAAAGCTGAGGAAGGTCACGAGCTCTCTTTCAAGATGCTCGATGAGAAAGATCTTTCTCCGATCAAGTACAAAAAAGTCAGCGCAAAGGATGGAAAGGAAGTTCCGTGGCCAAGAATTGTGAAAGGCTATGAATACGATTCCGGCCAGTATGTGCTCGTCACGAAAGACGATTTCAAGGCCGCCAATCCGAAGGCTTCTCAGACCATCGACATCCAGGACTTCGTAGAGTTCGAGGACATCGATCTCATGTATTTCGAAAAGCCCTACTATCTCGTGCCTCAGAAAAACGGTGAAAAAGGCTATTTCCTCTTAGCCGAGGCCCTGATGAAAACGAAGAAAGTAGCGGTGGCAAAAGTGGTCATGCGGACGAAGATGCA
>CANGAC010000209.1 GCA_947451425.1 Bacteriovoracaceae bacterium
AGTAACCGCCGGCGAAGACGATACAGATGATGAAGATTCCGTTCCACCAGCTCGGGAGCGGGTAATTGAATTCCTGAATATTGTCATAGTCGTGATCCAGAAGGAGGTGCTTTTCGCTTTCCTCAACCTGATTCTTTTCTTCATTGTTCTTCAAGCGATGTCCTTGTCATCCAGCGGGATGTTCCCGGCCTGTTCGTAGTGAGATTTATTTGTTGCCCGGTAGGTCCACCATGTGTAGAGGACAAAGCTTGTCACAAAAAGGACAAGGGCAATGACCGGGAGCCACGGGAGATCGAAAGCTTTTAATACTTCCTGTTTCATTTACCCTCCGTCGCAATTTCTTCATCCGGCATCGACGTGTAATCCATTCCGATTCTCTGGATGTAGGCGATGAGAGAAACGATATCCATCTCGGCGACTTTCGCAGGAACTCCGCTCTGAGCGAGTTCATCGGCGATGCCTTTTGCCTGGAGCTGGGCCGTTTCAACGGACTTCAGAACTTCTTCGTCAGTGTACGGAACGCCAAGCTGCTGCATCACACGCATTTTCGTCGGAAGATCCTTGTAATGAATCTTCTGATCGAAGAGCCAGACGTACCTTGGCATGATGGATCCCGCGGTGACTTCGCGTGGTTCATAGAAGTGCTTGTAGTGCCACATGTGCGGATACTTTCCGCCAATGCGGGCAAGATCCGGACCGGTACGCTTCGAGCCCCACTGGAACGGGTGATCGTAGACAAATTCAGCTGCGTTGGAAGCTTTCCCGTATCTCACGACTTCATGAGGCATCGGGCGGACGGTCTGCGAGTGACAAAGGTAACAGCCTTCCTTGATGTAAACGTCCCGACCAAGGAGTTCGAGCGGACTGTAGGGCTTGATCGCACTGACTTTCACGACATACTGATCTGCCATGAGAGACGGAATGATTTCGATGGCACTACCTACTAAGATCGCGATGAGAGACAGGGCCGCGAAGATCATCGGCCACCCTTCGAGTTTCCGGTGAGAAGTTGCGCCCTCTTCAACGTGAGACGCGTGCAGAGGATACGCCTCGTAAACAACGACATCAGTCTTCTTGCCGGCCTTCGCCGTTTTCCAGAGGTTGTAAACCATCATGATGAACGAAATGAGAACCATCGTTCCGCCGATGGCCCGGACCCAGTACATCGGAACAATTTTTACGACCGTTTCAATGAAGTTCGGATAGATGAGCTTTCCGGCATCATCCATCGCTCTCCACATAAGAGACTGCGTGATTCCCGCAACCCACATGGAGATGATGTAGAGAACCAGACCGATCGTCGCGAACCAGAACTGCTGATGCGCAAGTTTTTTTGAGTAGAGTTCAGAGTTCCAGAGCTTCGGCACGAGGTAGAAGAGCATCCCGGCGATGAGCATGTAGTTCCAGCCGATCGTTCCGGAGTGAACGTGACCGGGAATCCAGTCAGTGAAGTGAGCGATGGAGTTCACACTCTTGATGGAAAGGAGTGGACCTTCGAAAGTGGCCATTCCGTAGAACGTAAGTGCCGTCGCCATGAAACGAACAGAAGGCTCTGTGCGGACTTTGCTCCAGACACCTCTCAGAGTCATGAGACCGTTGATCATCCCGCCCCAACTCGGCATCCAGAGCATGACCGAGAAGATCATGCCGAGAGTCTGCGCCCATTCCGGAAGAGTCGTGTAAAGAAGGTGATGGGGACCAGCCCAGATATAAATAAAGGTCAGGGACCAGAAGTGGATAATCGAGAGGCGATACGAATAAACCGGACGATTCACGGCTTTAGGAACGAAGTAGTACATGAGCCCCAGAAACGGAGTCGTGAGGAAGAAGGCCACAGCATTGTGACCGTACCACCACTGAACAAGCGCATCCTGTACACCAGCGTAGAGCGAATAGGATTTTGTGAGCGACACGGGGATCTCGAGAGAGTTCACGATGTGAAGAACCGCCACGGTTAAGATGGTGGCGATGTAGAACCAAATCGCGACATAGATATGGCGTTCGCGACGACGGATGATGGTTCCGAAGAAGTTCACAGCGAAGACGACCCAGATGACTGTGATAGCGATGTCGATCGGCCACTCGAGTTCGGCGTATTCCTTCCCGGTCGTAATCCCAAAAGGAAGAGTGAGTGCTGCAGAAACAATAATCAGCTGCCAGCCCCAGAAGTGGATTTTTGAGAGTGTGTCACTGAAGAGCCGGGCCTTCAGAAGTCGCTGGTGAGAGTAGTAAATCCCCGCGAAAATAGCGTTCCCGCAAAAAGCAAAAATTGCCGCATTCGTGTGCAAGGGACGAAGCCGACCGAAAGTAATCCAGGGAAGACCAAAGTTCAGGCGGAAGTCCGCGAGCTGAAACGCGATGGTCACTCCCAGGAGAAGTGCGACAACTCCCCAGACAAGTGTGGCAATGACAAATAACTTTACGATCTGGTCATCGTAACTGAACTTTTCGGGTGTGCCGGTTCTCACCGCACTCCTGTTTTCCGAACTCATGTCTCTTTCCTTTTTTTCATGTCAACTTTTGTATCTTCAAGAAGCATTCTGTATTTTGGTGTTTCAACGTCGTCGTATTGACCTTTCTTCACGGACCAGAGAAAAAATCCCAGGAAAGAAGCCCCTAAACCCAGAGCAAGAGGGAGAAGGACAATCAGGATCTCCATAGAGTCCTCATTTTTTTTGTGCCCGCAAGCGTGGAAGCGAGCACGGTCAATGAACTCACCGGCATCACGATCGCAGCAGCGAGCGGACTAATATGCCCGGTGAAAACGAGGGCCACAGAGACAGAGTTATAGGTCAGAGAGAGTACGAGGTTGCGTCTCACGACTTTCATGGTTTCTTTCGAAAGGATGAAAAGCTTTTCAACTCCGGCGAGCCCAGGGATTGTCAGGTAGACATCCGCCGCTCTGAGAGAAATATCCATCGCACCTGAGACAGCGATGCCCACGGAAGCGCATTCCATCGCCATCGCATCGTTGGCGCCGTCCCCTACCATCACGGACTGAGGAGAATTCCTCAGGATCTCTAACTTAGATTCAGGGGTCATCGAAAAATACGAGCGCTCAACCGGAATTCCCACTTCCTGAGAAATCAGAAGGACAACGTCCGCGCGATCGCCTGAGAGCACTGAAGTTTCGATTCCCATTTTATTCAGGCGCGAGATGACTGAAGCCGAATCGTTCCGGAGGCCGTCTTTCACGCAAAAACTTGCGACTTTGCTTTCGTTTTCAAAAATCATCCCGCCATTGATGGAGTAATGAATTCCTTTGATGGCCCCTTCCACTCCGACCCCGGGAGTTTCCCTGAGATCAGTAACGTCGAGCGCCTGCCCTCCGCTCCGTTTTGCAAAATCCAACAAGGCCTTACCCACCGGATGACGGGAACGTTGTTCCAGGGTGAAGATGACATCGCTGGCGTTCACGAGTAGCGGCTGGAGAATCCGCACTTCTTTTACTTCGAGTTGACCGAGGGTAACGGTCCCCGTCTTATCAAAAAAAACTTTGAAGCTTTTTGAGAGTTTCTCAAACACTTCATCCGACTTTACGATGATGCCGTTCTTAGCGGCGAGAGATAAGCTCCGGTGAAATGTCAGAGGAACGGAAATCGCCAGGGCACATGGACAGGTCACGATGAGTAGAGTCAGGGCCCTGGTGAGGCCAGCTTCCGCGCCGGATTCATTTAACACCATCAAAAAAACAATCCCCGAAAGGAGAATGACGGAAAGAGTGAAATAGCGGGCGACGATCGATGTCAGATCAACCGTCCGTGAACGCATCGACCACCCCTGTTCAACGTGCCGGAGAATCTGACCGAGGCGGGTTTCGCGACTCGTTTTCTCTACGGTCACCAGAAGGTCACTTCCCAGATTCTGTGTGCCGGAAAACACTCTGTGACCCTTCTTCACGTGATCCGGAAGAGATTCACCGGTAAGAAGAGAATTATTAATGAGTGAATCCCCTTCGATGACAATTCCATCTGCGGGGATGAATTCATCAGAGCGGACTTTAATGATGTCACCCGGCTTCACATAGCTGGTGTGGACTTCCTCGAATCCAGAAGGGGTCTTCCGGAGAACGCTCTCGTTCTGATAAAAGTAATGCATGTCCCGAACCGAGAGGCCCTTGTCCTGAATTTTCCGGAGGAAATACCGGGAAAGAAGGAGAAGAAAAACAAGGGCCGTCAGAGAGTCGAAATAATTTTCTTCGAAGTTAAGGAGCAGCCCACGGACTCCCATGATCGCCCCCATGATGAGGGCCATGGAAATGGGAATATCAATAGAGACCATTCTGTTTTTAAGAGAAGTCCAGGCACTTTGATAAAATGGAAAGGCGCTGTAAGTGAAAACCGGAAGGGCGAGGATCACGGTCAAAACGTGGAAAATCTTTGCCGTCTCCAGCGACGCCCCGGCGTAGAGGGAAAAAGAATAGATCATGATGTTCCCGGCAGCCGCTCCGGCGACACCCAGGCGCATGAGATAGGAACGCTCCTCATTTTCCCGAAGGCGTTTGGCATCTTCGTTACGGTCGAGCGCATGCGGACGATAACCGAGGCGATCGAGCTCCCGGGCGACGAGGGAAAACTTTCCTTCCGGAAAGATTGTGACACTCACGACAGACTTATCGAGGTCAAGCTTGGCGTGGCACACACCCGGGAGGAATTCCGGAAGTTTTTCAATCAGCCACAGGCACGCCAGGCAATGGATCCCCTCGAGATAAAAATCCATGACAGGAAAATTATCCGGATTCCTGTAGATATGGTCGTGAAGAAATTTTTTATCATCCAGGAAAGTGTACTGGTTCCGGGAAGTTTCTACCGGCGAGCGCCGTCTGAAGATCGCCGAAGATTTCTTAATGTCATAATAGGAGGAGAGACTTTTTTCTTTCAGTACTTCGTAAACCGTGAGGCAGCCCTGGCAACAGAACGGAAGCTTGCGCTCAGAATCCTGTGGAAGAAAAATGGGCGAGAGTGCCTGTTCATCACAATGTACGCATTGAAACATAAGGCAAATATACTCTCTACCTTAAGATAAACACTGACCGCTGTCAGAGTACGTTTTCAGGAAAGCATGACGTTCGTCATGTTTTCAGGATGTGCTCTTGCTACAATAAAGCGATGAAGATCACTTCTAACCTTCAAGTGTTTACACGGGAAATATTCTTCCTGATCAAGTCACCGGTCTTTGCCATGCTCACGATTATCGGCAACAGCCTGATCGGTCTGGGTGGAGTGACGTTCTGGTTTCTGGAAAAAGATGTGAACCCGAATCTCCATCATTTTTTTGATGCCATCTGGTGGAGCTTCTCGAATGCGACGACAGCGACCTACGGAGATATTGTGCCGGTGACAATGACCGGAAAA
>CANGAC010000210.1 GCA_947451425.1 Bacteriovoracaceae bacterium
CCATGTAATCGTAGTCAAGACGATCGTCTACGATGTCGCACTTGGCGTGGTAGCAAGGATCGCCGTCACCACCGAAGAAGTTCTCGGAGATAACGATGACCGGGATCTTGTTGCGCCAGAAAGATGCGTGATCAGATCTGTCTGTGCACGCTTTCGAGATCGTAAGATTGAGTCCGAGTTCAGCGATCGAGTCTTTCATTCCCTGCGAGAGGAAGAGAGAGTTATTCACCGGACGATTTCCGCCGAAGAGACCCGAGTTACAATCGATGACGTGGAAGGCGCCGTCTTTTCTCGAGTTGTAGCCCATCATTTCAAAGTGGATGTCACCGATGATGTCTGTCTTGTTCGGAAGAGCAGCGACGTACGCATCAGAGCCCTTGAGGCCCACTTCTTCACGGTCGAAGCCGAGCACACGGATGGTGATCGGGTAATCGTTTTTCGCGAGGATCTGAGCGACCGTGAGAAGACCGATGGTCCCTGTGCCGTCATCATTGGCGCCGGCGTTTCCGACGGAGTCGATGTGGGCAGAGATGATCAGGATTTTCTCCGGGTGAGTCGTGCCTTTTTTCTCAGCGATGATGTTGGTTCCTGATCCGAAAGGAGCAAGTGAAACATCGAAGCCAATTTTCTTATATTCGTCAGAGAGAAAGGTACGCGCCTTATCAAGACCGGCGTTGGATTTTCTTTCGTTAGAGGAAAGAACGATGAGCTTCTCTTTGAAGAAACCCATATCAATCCGTGGCTCAAACGGGATGTTTGATTTCGTCATCGGGATCGTTTCGTAGCTCACCGAGAGAAAGGCTTCGTAGTCTTCACGCCAGTCCTGGTCGCCGTGAGCGAAGGCAGATGTTGCGAGGACGAGAGAAAGGAATAAAGTTTTCATTTAGCGTAGACCCTTTTCAGTTCAGTGTAGAGGCGCTCTTTCATATTTCCTGCGCGTGAGCACATGAGATCGGTGATATCGAGCTGGTAATTCACGTAGGCCTTGAGGTCGTTATCGTAGAACTCGTGGTAGCAATCCGGGAAGCCTATGACGTGACCGAATTCATGACGGATCGTCCACTGAGACTCGTACTCTTCGATCGGCTGGTTTGAATCCATCGTGATGGTGTTTCCACCGAGGCCGTTAACATGAGGAACGACACCCGTTTCAAAGACGAGTTCCGGGCCATTGGAATACGTACCGAAGGCGATTTTCAGCGCCCAGTTTTCCCACTTCCACTCATCCTGGATATTGTCCTGAAGGTACGGTCCGAATTTCGCAATGGAAGGAGTGTTAAAAGGAACAGTCATCGTGTTGCCAACCCACTTCACGTCGCCTCTGGCGCCGCCGAAAGGAATCTGGAAGAAGCCGTCCCAGAGTTTTTTCGAAGTTGCGATCATCTGGTTGTAGACGTCAGCGAGTTTGTTGTCGGTCCATGCTTTTTCAACTTTCGTTGTGCAGTTTCCCCAGCCGGAATTGTTTTTACAGATTCCGATGAGAGCATCTTTAATCGGCTTCACTTTATCAGCAGGGATCAGGGCCGTATCACGGAGCTCGTTCGCGGTGATCTTATTGGTCATGAGGTAGTAGTAACCACGAACGTCCTGGGCGGCTCTCTGAGCGTAGCCTGTGCGGTAAGGATCGAGGGATTTGTAACGGGCAGCGGACTGATAGTTCCGGTCAAGGAGGCGCGCGTGTGTGATGAAAGTTTCGTCATCCAGCGGGATCGTTCCCGGGAGTTCAGCTGAAGATGTGATCACATCCCGCATTTCTTTCGGCATGTTCGCGAGAACATCTTCCTGAGTCTTTTTGATGATCGCCGGATTGTAGATCGACGGCTTGTCGATCGGAACACCACGACGGGTTGTCGGAGAAGTCAGGCGAATCGCTGTTGTAGCAGAGCGGCCCGTGTTCACTTTCGCGATCCACGCGGAAAGGCGCATCCCGAGTTTCAGGGCAGCTTCAATTTCCGGATCGGCCTGCATGGACTTGGGAACGGATTTCAGAATTTCTGCGTATTCGGCAGAAGTCATTTCAAGGTCCATGTGCGGAAGAGCGTAGGCGCTGGTCGCAAAAACGAGCATAAGTGCAGTGAGGAATTTCATTCGATTCTCCTATGGGGATGTACGGCGAAAATATAGGACGGGGGAGGGGAAAACCCTAGTGGAAAAGTCTGTCATCTTATGGGTTCACTCTGACCCCATAGTTGCCTCCATGTAGGGAAGATAACAGTCAGGAATCAGGTCAAACGAACTCTCATAATTACAGTTTTTCCCTGTCATCACCGATAGTTAGATCGGAGGCTTCTATGAAAATACTTTTATTTTTCCTGGTCACAGGAATTTCCACGACTGCGCTCTCGGGGAACTTCTCGAAAAAACAAATCGACGAGGCCAATTCCTGGAGAAAAAAAACCGCCGGGCTGGAGAAGGTCATTTCCCAAGCTGGTTGGAAGAAGCCCTCGAAGAATATTCCGCTTCTGCCCGAAGCGATTGTTCTGGAAAATCCCGAGCAGTCTGAGCCCGCGGCCTTCATCCTGAGAAGCCGCGACATCGCAAGTAAACAGGCCCCGTCCGTTAAAGCTTCCGCCCGACACGCGTGCCGACTGGCCCAGGCACAGTCAAACGGTGAGATGTTTTTTAAATTCGATGAGAAAACGGAAAGTGGAAATTGCTGGGTCATTCATCCGGTTGACCAGACCACGAAAGTTCAGAAACACAGCTTTGTGAAAGTCAGAAGCGTTCTGAAAGGCTCAAAGGCCTTCACGATCGAGAACGCACTCATTTCAACAGACATGGGGAAATCCATGAAAGGGCCTCATCCCGCCGCTGTGAAAATTGCCAAAGCGATGGGTGCAAAATGAAAAATACCTTTTCGATTTTTCTGATTTCACTTTCTCTTTCTGCACTCGCGGACAATAAAACCTGTCCGATGAATCAAAGGTCCACTGAACTTCAGGGTCTCTTTGATGAAGCAAAATCGAGTCTCGAAGGTCTCAAAACAGTTCAGCAAGCCTGTGCACGTGATCTAGCGGCGGCCGGTGGTGGACAGCAAGGGGCCGATCAGAATCTCACTGATGCCATCGATGCGCTCGGAACAGCAGAACCAGAATGCCCCACAGTTTCCAGCCGCGTCCGTCAAAGGCAGGGACTTCTCGTCCGGACGATGACGACCCTTCAGGCGACGGATGCCACGTCGGAAGACACTCCCATTCAGGGTCGGGATGGCAGCTGGAAAAAATTCAATTACTACTCGTCGAATGTGCCAGCACTTCGGCCGTACAATGATTGTGTCGAGCAGGCTTCGAATAATGGAGTCACGACTTTCTACGTGAACATGACCTGCACGCAAACGATCGATGACCTCGAAGTCGCTACTGCTGATCCTGGTGCGGATGCGATGTCCCTCTCGGGTGGAGGCGGCCAGTGCGGAAGACCGGGAGTTGTTTCCGAGAGAGTTCAGCGTGCCCTCCGGACCGCTATTACGACGGCTATTTCCCTCAGCGGAAACTCTCAGTGTCCAGCCGCTCCCCGGGCGGCAGCATCACTTCTGAATCTCGGAACGGCACTCGTCATGAGTTCTCCGATTTCTCCACTGGCAGGAATTCTGGTTTCTGCCGGGCAGTCACTTTTCAATAGTATTTTCATGAGACGCACGCAGACTGCGGCAGCGGCGATCACGGCAACGGAAGAAGAGCGGATGGAATCCGAAGCTCAGTGCCTTTACATGAATCTTCAGCGCGCGCATCTCGGCTGCGAGAACACGCCAAGAAATATTGAAGATCTTCAGAAAAGAGTGAGCGATAAAGAAGAACTCGAAGGCCTCATCCGGACAAAAGTTTCGGAGTACCAGACAGCTTTTTCGTCGAATCCTGATGAGGACCATGCGAACTGTGTCCGTCAGAGTACGGCGACGACCAACCAGGAAGCCCTGAGAAGAATGATCACGGGATGGAATCTCCCTGCCGTCGAAGCACTTTTCCAGGCCCCACCAGCATCTCAGGGGAGTGGCCAGATCACCATCACGACGAGTGGAACGGTTCCTCCTCGACCGTTTGAACCGAACCTCGGACAGATCTTTATGGCGGCTCAGAGTACCTGCGCAGCTTACCAGCAAGATGAGACGGCAGTTTCAAGAGTGCCTCTACTCTCGGAAGTTTCCGGCAGGCTTCACCAACTTTGTGAAAAAGTTTTCAGTGATACTGTTCCGGATCTCAACGACTACCGGATGGCCTTCTATGGGAATCCCGAAGGAACTGGTGCTCCGTTGAGTACCATCGCAAGCCGGCAGGTTTACCGGACTCCACGAACTTCCGGTCCCTCGGATCAGCTCCTCACTCAATGCCTGAACGCCATCGGCGGAACAAATCCCGATAGAAGAACGCGCATGATGGAAGTGAGAACTCTTCGCGGACGTTTAAGTGCGTACGATACGGCAGTCGCGGATCTCGCGGAGGCGCGGACCATTCAGGAACAAAGCTTACTTACCGCCGAGGCTAGCCGCAACTGGGCCCGCTATCACGGAGTCTGGGCCGGAAACAATTCAACGAATGTGAAAATCTCAGACATTCTTCAGCAAAGGATCGGCGGGACAACTGGTCTTGCCCAGGCCTGTCAGACGAATTCCAATCTTGATCCGATCATCCGCTCGGCCAATGAAATTCATGCGACCTGTTTATTGAACGCGGGGGTTTACCTTTTCCGCGATAACGCTGAACCGGACTTCCGCTCTGATAAGGCCCAGGAGTGGGAGAGAAACTGCAGCTACTTCCTGAATGATCCGGAGCTCGCGCCTCCAGTTCCGAATCCTGCTCCCATGACTCCGGCCACGTATGCCAACTGGCAGTGCGAAGCCTTCAGAAACTTCGATCGCTACCGGCAGAATTTCATCGCCAGACGAAGCCGGGTCGCCGAAATTTGTCCGAGCATTTCCCGTGAAGGGCGAAGAACGGCCGGAAGGGTTCTCGGTCAATGATCAAATTCCTCTTCGTCTTTATTCTCTGTTCTGCCTACGCCGAGGTCCCGATCCGGCCTGAGGTGAACAACGTCTCCCATATGGCACCAAGAGAAGTTTCTCCCAATGAGAATCAACCGAATGTCATGACTGATGGGGAAGTGGTTTATCTCATGAATACCCAGGGACAGATCCTGTCCTCGTGGCTCTTCCCCAATGGATTTAGCTGCCAGACTGCTTCTCAGTGCTTTTCACATATCTGTCTTGGTAAGCCCGATGGAACAAAGGTTTGCGATTCCCGGGGAATCACTTGTTCCGGTGCTTCCGATAGCTGTACCGCGGACTGCGATTGTTGTTCCGGAAAATGTTCTTCCAGCGGCATGTGCGTGGCCGATGGGAC
>CANGAC010000211.1 GCA_947451425.1 Bacteriovoracaceae bacterium
CGAGTTCCTGATCAGAAGCATTGTCGAGATTGATCATCATATTCCGGGCGTGCTTGTTCGCGCGGATCAGCTCATCGATCTTAAGATGAAGCGACCGGCTGTCGCGGTTCTGCGTGTTCTGAATGAGAAACACCATGAGAAATGTGACGATGGTGGTACTCGTGTTGATGATCAGCTGCCAGGTGTCGGAGTAATGAAACGTGGGCCCGAAGAAGGCCCACGTGATGATAATAATGACGGAGAGACCAAAAGCGACCGGAGAACCGGCAATGGTTGAGCACCGGTGAGCAAATTTCCTGAAGGCTTCATTCATACGTAAATACTACAGCGTTTCTTTCTCCGTAGGTAGGGAAACCTTGTAAATCGAGAAGGACATATTATCCACCGGCTCTCCCATCGCTGTATCCTGCAAAAGAGAATCAGTGAAGATTAAGTTATTGTCATCATCGATGGAGAAGGAATCGGGCCACTTAATTCGCTCATCCTGAATGAGGATTTTCATATCCCCTTTCGGCGTTCTGTAAGAGACGGCGTTTCTTTCGAGATCCGCCATGTAGAGATTTCCATTCTTATCAAAGATCATTCCGTCCGGCGCCGGTGTCACACCCATGTTGGAAACTTTCTCTTCAATCTTCGATTCATCCAATTGTCCGTGAAGAACTTCCGTCGGCACACTGTAGAGATGGTACCCCGTCAGAGCATGCCAGTAGAGACGGTTTTCCGAAGGATCAAGAGCAATCCCATCCGAGTGAATCTTCGGAGCTGCACCTTTTAACAGGAAAGGTTTTTTCTCCACCGTGAGCACGACACTCTCGGCTTTCGTTGAGGCGTGATCGCCGAGCACCCGGGTAGATTTCCCTGTTTCCATATCAAGAATCACAATTCCCCCAAGACCGGAGTCCGTGATGTAGGCCTTGTTACCAGCATCGTCGATCCGGACATCATTCAGGTACGATTTCTTCGGAGCGACCTCCTTATCGAAGGACCAGGAATTGGCGAGCTTATTGGTGGAGAGATTAAACTCATAGAGCATGGCCTTCCCGACAACTCCTTCCATGTTCGGACTCGAGGGATCAAGCACGAAAAGAGAATTCCCGTGAGCGACTACAGACTGGACACAAGTGAAAACATTTTTTTCCGGTCTCCCCTTCCAGGTGTTCCAGCTCTTATCGGGATAGGGTTTGTGATTTCCATCCGGGGTGATTTCAACGACAGAGAAAGGAACATCTTTTCTCCAGCGCGGAAAGTTCGCGAACATTCTCCCTTCAGGTCCGACCGTCACTCCCGTCACCTGAACTCCCCGAAACTCGGCGATTTTTTCCAGTACCGGTTCTTGTTCAGTAGGCAATGTGCCGACAGTTTTCTTATCCACGTACTCGTCAGATTGTTTTTCTTTAGGTGTGGAACAGGAAATGAGGACCAGGGTAGCAAGTGCGGCGCAGGTCAGACTTTTCATGAAAACTCCTTTGGCTCTCACTATGCTAGGTAAGGTCAGGACCCCGGGCAACTTCATCTTAAATGAAGACACTCACGGCTAAATTGTTTACCATCATGAGAGGAGAACTTATGAAAAACGTCGCTCTCATCGCTCACGATAACTTAAAGCCCAAGATGGTTGAGTGGGCGCGTACGAATAAGAATTACCTTTCAAAATTCAACCTCTTTGCGACCGGCACAACCGGGAAACAGATCGAAGAGGAAGTAAAACTTCCGGTGACCCGTTTCAAGAGTGGTCCACTCGGTGGCGACCAGCAGATCGGCGCCGGTGTCGCGGAAGGCAGAATCGACGCCATTATTTTTTTCTGGGATCCTCTCGCTCCGCATCCCCATGATGTGGATGTGAAGGCCCTCCTCCGCATCGCAGTTGTGTATGACATTCCGATGGCCTGCAATCTGGCGACGGCCAATCTGATTATCGGGAACCTATGAAGAAGCTGATCCTCTTTTTCGCACAACTGGGGATTCTCGGCACGCTTGAGGCAAAAGACTGCTTCTCGGAAGAAAAGAAGATCGAGCACGAGGACTTTTACATGACCGCAAAGTTTTATCCCTACGAAGGATCAAAACAAACCATCATCATCATGCCACCGACCGGTGGAACCAATGTCATCGACCGAAGCTACGCGCGGATTCTTTGTTCGGAAGGCTTCAACGTTTACATCCTCGATAAATTCACGGGCTATGATGAATACAACCTCGATCTCGAAATCCATCGCCGCTATTACGGAAGAACCCAGCGCGCGGTTGACCTGATCCTGAGTGATATCCCTCAGGACCACACCGTCAGCATTCTCGGAACCAGTGTGGGGGCCCTTCACGCGGCCATTTCCACCGGAAGAATCGAGCGGATTAAAAAAGCTCTTATCATTACTGGTGGGGCCGACATCACCGGTCTCATCGTTGATTCCGACCAGGAAATCATGCGCGTGGCCCGGGAAAAAAGAAACAAGATGTTTGGCTTCAAGACCCGTGATGACTATTACAGTGAATTAAAAAAACACATCGAGCTTGATCCCCTCTTCTTTGAAGCAGGTTATCCGGGGAAGAAAATTTCCATGGTAATTGCTGATAACGACACGACTGTTCCCGGCCCCTACCAGCGCCTTCTCCAGAAAATTGCCAAACCAAAAAGAATTTTAGAGATGAGTGATAATCATTTCTGGGCGATCGTGAAAACGTGGCTCTTTCACCGGAAGTTTGTCATTGATTCCTTCAGGGACTAACCGGGAGTCTGTTCGGAAAACGGAGCTCAAACGTGGTTCCGTCTTTTTCATTGCTCTCGAGGCCCACTTCTCCATGATGTGCCTCAACCAGCCCTTTCACGAGGGAAAGTCCCAACCCCCAGCCTTTAATAAGCTTGGCCGTTTTCTTCGAACGCTTGAAGGGTTCAAAAAGTGACTCCTGCTCTTTCACTGGAATCGGATGCCCATAGTTGTGAACCTTAAGGGAGGTTGTCAGTTTGTCCTGATCAATGATGACTTCCACCGGGGCGATCTGGTCGCCGTATTTCACGGCATTTCCCAGGAGATTATCGAGCATGCGTCTCATCGCTTTCCCACACCAGAAACCACAGATTTTTTCCGGTCCAATGACAACAAACCTGTCTCCATGAAGATCCCGAAAATCGTCAACGGCTTCGCGAATGATATCATTGAGACACATCTCACAGGGATGTAGGGGAATACTCTCGCCTGCCTTTAACTTATTAGCGTCGAGAAGATCCTGGATCATCCGGTCGGCCTCATCAATGTGCTTGATGACTTTCCGGCACTTCTCCAGGATGTGAGAATCCACTTTCCTCGCAATCCCTTCAGCGTGCATCCTGGCAATCGTAAGGGGTGTCCTTAGGTCATGGGTGAGTGAGGAAACGAAACTTTCCCGCAAAGATCGCTCTTCTTTCAGGTCATTCACTTCTTCTATCTGATTCTCTTCACAGGTTTGTCTCTCAGCAATTTCCTGGAAGACCATGATGAGCCGTTCCGGATGATCATCCGTTTCGGGGACGACATCGGAATGGATGACAATCGTGATCTTTCCTCCCGGATAAAATATTTTCAGCTCATATCCGCAGAGTTTTTCCCCCCGGGCGACGCGAAATCTCGGCAGATCGTTTCTGGCGATTCTTTTTCCGTCCCTGTCGATCGCGTAGTATTCCCGCTGATCATCCGGGAGTATGTCCATGGGGTAAAAGCCGCCGGCAAGCGCCTTCGCTGTCCTGTTCACGAAGAGCAGGTTCCCCGTGACTCTCTCAACGATGATGACTCCCATGGGAAGAGTGTTAAGAACATTTTCAAACCACAATTTCTCACGAGCCTTCTCTGATTCATCCGTTTTGTGAGGAACGATGTTTTCCTGAGTGTATTCCAATGAGGACAGACCAAGATAATAAAGGATGGTATCATTTATGAGATTTTTTTCCTCTTCACTGGAAGGCTTCAAAATATCCAGGATGATGCCTTTTAAGACTTCAAACTCAGTTACAATCTCATCCATACTGGCTTCATCATTATCCTCATCGAGAACGTGAACACCGATCGATCCCACAGATATAACTTCGCTAAGGCGTCCCAGTATCACTGGCAGGACACTTTCCAGAGCGAGATGTTTTTTTCCTACCCGATGCATCTTCTGCCGGAGTTGTCCGAGAATGTGTTCGGGATTCAGAACGGATTTGTCACCAAGATGTTCCATGCCGCCATGTTAGATCAAGGCGGTTAAGGGGAAAAATGAATTGTTAATTGAGATTAAAGAAGCGCTGGAGTCATTAAGATGAGCACGACACCACGATATGTTTTTTCTCATAGGGCGTCGGTAGTGAGTAACTGAGAAAAGCGGAATGCTCATCAAAGGGAGAGGAAAGAATTTTCAGCCAATGCTCTAATTGTTCAGCACTCCCCGCTTCGACATCTGCGATGACTTCCTGGGCGATGTAATTTTTTAAAACATACTTGGGATTCACAGAGCACATGTTCCGTTTACGATTCTCCTGAGACAGACTTTCAGAAATTAATCTTTCCTCATACCGCTCCAGCCATTTCTCAAGCTCTTCGCGCTTCCCGTAATACTCACGAAACGCAGTCATATCTTCAGATAGGGAACGGAAAAAGTAAGTAAAATCGATATTGAGTTTTCCCAGGACCTGAAGAAGATCGAGGAAAAGTTTCTGGTCAGAAGCTTCCTTATTCTCCAGCCCGAGTTTTTTTCTTCCATGACTAAGAAAGTGCGGATGAAAAGTGTCGGGGAAGAGATTGAGAATACTCTGCAATTCTTCCTGCGACAGCTCGTCCATGAAACACACGAGAAGTCGTGAAAGATTCCAGTGCGCGACCCCCGGCTGTTGACCATAAGCATAGCGACCGCTTTCATCAGAATGATTACAGATGTAATTGAGATCCGTGTCTTCGAGAAAGCCGAAGGGCCCGTAATCAATCGTGAGTCCCAGGATCGACATATTGTCGGTGTTCATGACCCCGTGACAGAAACCGACTGCCATCCAGTCGGCCATGAGGGTCGCTGTTCGCTTCACGATTTCTTCGAGCATGGCCCTGACAGAAATTCCCCCGAAGAAAGTAGTCCGGGTGTATTCAATGAGAGCTTTCAGTTCTTCTTTTTTCTGGAAGTGATAGCAAAGTTCAAAATGCCCGAAACGGAGATTCGTCGGAAAAACTCTGGCGACGATCGCCGAGTTCTCAATCGTCTCACGGTAAACTTCATCCTCTCCCGTCAGGAGCGCCAGAACTCTCGTCGTGGGAATGTTGAGTCCGGCCATCGCCTCGGAACATAAATATTCACGGACCGAAGAACGGATGACGGCCTTTCCGTCTCCCATCCGGGA
>CANGAC010000212.1 GCA_947451425.1 Bacteriovoracaceae bacterium
ATTGTGTCTGATCCGGTGACTGGAAAAATTCTTGCGGTTTCAAATCGGAATGTGAAAACGGATGAGAAGGGTCACTGGATACTTGGTGAGCTCATGGAAACGGGCTCAATCGCCAAACCCATTATGGTAGCAGAAGCGATTGAGCTGGGAAAAACAACTCCGGAGAGTAAGCACAAGTGTGAGAATGGAAAATACGTTTTCGGCGGCCAGACTTTCACTGACTGGAAAGTGGATGGATGGCCATCGCTCACAACATCCAAAGTCCTCGAAAAATCGAGCAACATTTGCAGCTTAAAAATTGCTCAGCTCATCGGAGTAGAGAGAGTCGGTACTATGCTCGAGAAGTTTGGCTTCGGCGAAGCGGGGACAGCGAGTTCATTTCCTGAAGCACGGGCCGGGGAACTTCCGGTGAACGGATCTCATGGTCTTCCTCAGGTGGCCATGGGATTGGGATTCAAGAGTTCACCGCTTGAAATTCTCCAGGCCTACGGAGCCATTGCCAATGGCGGAACTCTCAATGAACCCATCTCTCACTCAGAGAAACAAAAAGTGCTGAGAGAAGTTCTCTCGCGCAAGACTTCTCAGCAGATGAAGCAAATGCTTACGAATGTCGTCCTGTACGGGACTGGGAAAAGTGCCCAGAGCGAGCTTTATACCACCGCAGGAAAAACTTCAACGGTTCTGAATAAGAAATTCATTGAAGACAGCGGGTATAAATCCAAAGAACTGGCAAACTATGCGGGCTTCATCGGGTTTGCTCCGGTCGAAAATCCTTCAGTCGAGGTCTACGTCGGGATCATCAATCCCAATACAGACAATACCGGTGCTCACGGTGGAACTCACGCGGCTCCTGTGTTCAGAGAAGTCGTGGAAAACGTCCTCACGCATCTGAATGTGAAACCGGATAAGATTTGATTGTCGCGGCCCGGGAAACCGGGCCTCTCTATTCAATGACCTTGATGTAAACTTCGCTGCCTTTGACTTCACCACTGATCTTCACTGTCACCTGCGCGCCTTCCACCTGCTCATTGATGAACTTGATCGCAAGATAAGAGCTGAAAGGACTGATGTTATAGTTTCTTCCGTTCATGATGATCTTGCCCGGGGGTGTTGTCGAACTTTTCACGATCACCGCTGACTGGGTAATGGCTATAGGCTGGGCCTGGGTGATGGAGTTACTCGTTTCAAGCTGATTGGTAAACTTCACGTCTTTCCCGCAGCTCATGAGGACCAGTAAGACGAAGATGATAAATTTATTCTGCATCACTCATCGTCCCGTCAATTTTGAGTTTGCCCTTCTCTTTCACAATGATGAACTGGTTTCCGCCTTCAGATTTTTTCTCTGAAGCGTCCCGTCTCTTCGCGAGCCAGAGTTCGTCTTTCACGCCTTTTTTCCAGGTGATCACGGAGGGTTTGAGAGACTTCTCATCTTTTTTCGGAAGCTCTTTCACACCTTCGAGGAATTCTTTTTTTCCACCGGCCGAAAGGAGGAACTTCTCCGTAAAGACGTCGTCCACGACTTCCACTTTATGCGAAAGCATGAGGGCATCATATTTTTTAAAGAGTTCATTCATCTCTTTATCTGAAGACGCAAAAGAGGGAAGAGAGATGAGGAGGAGGAGGATTAATTGAATTCGCATCCGATCCCCCTGGCTCGTGCCTTAATCTGTCCGATGAAATTTTTGATCGTGCCGGGACATTCTGTTGAATGATACTGGCCATGCCACTTGATGGTTTTCATGTTGGGATATTTTTTCTGAAGCTGACACGAAAGCCGCGCGATATTGTCGAGCGTCGCCGAAGACGGATTCCGCACACTATTGCGCCCGTAGCCCAGAGGGTTACTGATGGATCTCGGTGCGTAGTTACCGATGACAGAAATCCCAATGGTCGTGACGTTCGCTTTAATCGTATTGCCGTTAACCAGAGACGGATTCACGGAGAAAGGAAGATTCTCGCCGCCGCAGGTAATTTTCCCTTCGGCCCAGAGACGTCTCTGATTGTTGTCCATCGGAACAAAAATATTGGAACCGGCGTGCGCTCCGACGATGTCGAGAGGTCTGCCTTCGTAAACGGCGTTATCCGGACTGTTCGCACCTGGGTAAGCACCATTGATGAGATAGGAATAGGCGACCATGTACCACGGATCTCCCGGAGTACCTTCGTTTAAGTGCATGCGGTTGATGTCCTGGGGACTCGCACCCGATGAAGTGGCCGTATGGTGAAGAACGATCGTATCCACCATCTCTGGCGGGCGCTTACAGAATGTCGCGCGACTGTTTCTTGGATAATCCGGGCGGTAAATCGTGACGTATTCAAGAGGCCACGGCTGATCGGGTGCACGGGGAGCGGGATCGTATCCGTTTCCGCAGTTCACACAGTCCTGTGAGCCCACAGGGAAAGATGAGAGAACCAGTATGAGGAGAAAGATGATCCTAATGGGCATCACTTACCGTTCCTTCAATTTTGAGTTTCCCTTTCTCCTTCACGATGATGAACTGAGTTCCCTTGTGCTTTTCTTTGTCATTGGACTTGAAAGCGGAGTCGAGGGGCTTCAGCGTCGCAAAGAAATGGGATTCTGATTGGGATTTTTTCCAGGTGAAACTCGGAGGGAGGAAAGACTTGCTCTCGTCCTTCGGAAGTTCCTTCACCATCGCGATGAATTCTTCTTTTCCTCCATGGGCCTCGAGGAATTTCTGGGAGAAGATTTCATCCACGTATTGAGTCTGCTGGCGAAGCATGACGGCGTCGTACTTGATGAAGAGGTTTCTCATCGCCTTGTCGCTGGAAGCGATCGCCATATTCGAGAATGCTAAAAGTAGAAGGACTAATTGAATTCGCATCCGTATCCTTTCGCGAGAGCTCTGATCTGCGGAACAAAATTCTTGATGTTACCGGGGCAGCTGGTTGAGTGATAAAAGTTATGCCAGCGGATGTACTTCATCCGGGGATATTTTTTCTGAAGCTGGCACGATGTCCGCGCGAGCATATCCTGAAGATCAGCGGAGGGATTTCTCACCTTACTCGGGCGGTAACCGTTCGGGTTATCTCTTCCGAAAGGAGCGTAGTTTCCGATCACAACAATTCCGAGAGTGGTGACGTTGGCCTTGATGTTTCCGGCACTGTTTAGCTGATACGGATCGGGTTTAAATTCGCCGCCTTCTTTCCCGCAGAGGATCTGCCCTTCATCCCACATGCGCTTCTGCTCAGGATCCATCGGCACGAAAACATCTGAACCTGCGTGTGCTCCCACGAGATCGAGGGGACGGCCCTCAAAAACTCCCGGAACTGGAAGTGATGTGCCGGCGTACGGAGCGCTCACCTGGAAAGAGTACGCAACCATGTACCACGGATCAGAGGGAGTTCCGCGATCGAGATGGAGCTGGTTAATCTGGAGAGGAGTTTGTGTCGGAGGAGTTTCCGAATGGTGGAACACAATTGTATCCAGCATCTCAACCGGCCTCTTGCAAAAAGAGGCCTTATGATTTCTGGGATAATCGACAGACTGGATCTTGATGAGATCAGCATCCTGCGCCCAGACGGAAAAAGAGAGAAAGAGAAGAGACCAAAGTTTGTGAGATTTCATTCATTCTCTTATCGGAATTGTCGGGTAAAGCTTGAGGGGAAAGAGAACTTGTGAAATCCCTTACTTAAGTAGTATGATGAAAGGAGGAGAGCTTATGGAATTCAAGAGCTTCGCAGACTTCTATCCTTATTATTTACAGGAGCACACGAATCTCATGTGCCGCCGTCTGCATTTCGTTGGAACCTGTGCCGTTATCTCCCTCCTGATTCTTTTCTTTTTCACCGGTAATCTCTCGGTCCTCATTTTTCTTCCCGTGATTGGTTACGGCTTCGCCTGGATTGGCCATTTTGTTTTTGAAAAAAACCGTCCTGCCACTTTTAAGCATCCGCTCTACAGCCTGATGGGTGATTTCAGAATGTTCTGGGACATCCTTTCCGGCAAAGTAGCTGCGTTCTAAGAACTCGCTGACGAATAGTTTCTCAGACCCATTCTCCACACAAAATTCAGAATAAACCAGAAAGCGATGCTCACGACGGTGAGTTGAACGAGGCTTTTCGCATCAACTCCTTCAAAAAATATCTGCGCCGGAACGGAAGAAATATAAATCAACGGCAGGATCGTGCTGAAAGCAATCTTGAGCCATCCCCGGTAGATCCGGTGAGGTCTCTCGATCGCAATCGTCAGCGAATAAAAAAGATCCACAAATCCCCGGGGACTTTGTGTCCAGAACACCGGGAGGATCATAATGAACTGCAGGCAGTAGTGGAGAAGGGTGCCGTTCAAAATCAAAATCACATAGAGGAAGAGATCGCCCGCAGAGAAATGCCCTGGATAATTCAGCAGGGAGTAAATCCAGAATCCAAGAGCAATCGCGAGATTCACAAACGAGCTTGCAGAAAACTCCCGGAGCGAAAGAAAAAATAACGGAGCAACCGGGCGGATGAGATAGTAATCGAGCTCGCCTTTGTTGATGAGAGCAGGGAGCCACCAGAGGTTGGTGGAAAAAACCGTCATGTTGATGGCATCAACCAGAAGAAATCCTCCCACAAAAATCATCATCTGCGGTTCTGTCCATCCGGCGACCAGTGGCGTGTGAAGGAAGATCACTTTGAAGAAGTAGATATTCACGAAGTAGTAGATACAATCCATGAGCACGCGGAAACTCATGTCGAGGCGGAACTCCATCGCTTTCGAGAATGAGAATCTCAGGAAGTGAAGATAGAGCCTGAGGTAGCGGTTCATATGCCGACTCCGCTATAGGATCTCTGTCCGCGCTTCCAGAGAAGCTGAACGATGACCAGAAAGATCAGCCCCCATACCGATAGGGCCATCATCCCATGGGAAATTTCTGTCCATGATGTTTCACCCATGATGGTCCTCACCGGAAGACTCACGAGATACGGAAACGGTGTGAAAGAAAGAAGCTCCCGCGCCCAGTCCGGAAAGAAGGCGAGCGGAATGGATCCTCCACCGAAGAAGTTAGTGAAAAAGCGGAACATCACCATGAGGGACCAGATGTTATCGGCCCAAAGCGAGAGGAGTTCAATTCCCATCGCCATCAGAAGATAAACGACTGCAGAAAAAAGAAAGAGTCCAACTCCGCAAAGGAGATTGATGACTGATGAGAAATCTGCGCCGGATCCGAAAGTAAAAACATAAATGAAATATAAAATGATCAGCTGGCTGGCGTAGAAAAGACTGTACGTGAGGTAAGTACAGGTCTTGTACTGAATCCAGGAGAGGGGATAAATCAAATAGCGATTGAAGGTGCCGTCGTAGATCTCGCGCGACAGAAATCCGATG
>CANGAC010000213.1 GCA_947451425.1 Bacteriovoracaceae bacterium
ACACGGACTTTTCCTTCTTGCTGGAGCACTTTTAGTTTCTCCATGAGGTCAGTCATTCCGTCATAAATCCGGTAGCGCTCATTCCGGGGAGTCGTTCTGTTTCCCAGGGGACGATTCTGACGATCATACTCCGGCTCCAGAAAATTGATATCAACCGTGCCCCTACGGGGATCGGTGGGATCTGCGAGCAGGTCTCCGTGCGGGCCATCGTCCACTCTGGTGACAATGGTGAGGTCGATATCAAAAACGACATCCAGCGGAAGCTCCGCCAGCGCCATCATCGGGATGAGAAGAATCAGAATAAACAGGGAACATTTCATCATGAGTTCATCGGAAAAAAGCCAGGCGGAGTTTAATGCTCGGGTACTTATAAGTGCTGGATAGAGTGTGTGCTTTTCTGGAATACTTACAGGAGGAGATCCATACATGCTCACTTCGCTTCTTCTGGTTTTCGGTGGCCTCATCGTGGGTCTTTGCCTTTCGCAGATTTTCCAGGGGAAACTCCGGACCGATTACCGCGTTCTCCAGGAAAGAATCTCGCTCCAGGAAAAGTTTCACCAGGAAGCCTCGGAAAAACTGAAGCTGGAAATAAAACAGCTGAGTGCCGAGCAGTCGCGGACCTTCCGCGAAGATTCCCTGAAGGGAATGGAGCTCATGCTGAATCCTTTCCGCGAGAAGATGAATGAGTTTTCCAAAAAAGTGGAAGACATGCATCTGACGGACACCAAAGACAGGATCAAGCTTCACGCGGAACTCGAAAGAATTGTTGAGACATCTCTGCGCATGAGCCAGGAAACAGAGAATCTCACGCGGGCCCTGAAGGGGGACGTGAAAATGCAGGGGAACTGGGGGGAGATGATCCTCGAAAAAATCCTCGAGAGCTCGGGGCTTCGGAATGGGGAAGAGTTTGTTCTCCAGGGTAAGGAAATGAAACTGAAAGATGAGGAAGGCCGCCATCAGATGCCGGATGTGATCATTCACCTTCCGGATAACAAGCACCTCATCATCGATGCGAAAGTGAGTCTCGTTGCCTACGAGAGATTTGTGAATGAGCAGAATGAAACGGATCTCGATTCCTTCAAAGATTCTTTGTACGCTCACATTAAGGGTCTTTCAGCGAAGCGCTATCAGCATCTCGATAAGATCATGACTCCGGATTACGTGATGATGTTCATCCCGCTCGAGGGGGCCTTCATGCTCGCGATGCAGAAGGACAAGGAAATTTTCACGCACGCGTGGGAAAGGAATATTGTCCTGGTGAGTCCGTCCACACTTCTCGCGACCCTGAGGACCGTGGCCTCTCTCTGGAAACAGGAAAGGCAAACCAAGAATGCGCTTGAGATCGCCAGACAAGCGGGAGCTCTTTACGATAAGTTTGTCACAGTGGTGGAAGACTTCGACACGATTGAGTCTCAGCTGAAGAAAGTGGATCTGGCCTTCGTGAATCTTAAAGGCAAGATGGTCACGGGCCGCGGAAGTGTCGCTTCCCGGATGGAAAGTCTCCGCGATCTCGGGGCGAAAACCACCAGACAGCTGGAGCTCGAGGCGGAATGAAAATCCTTTCCACAGAGAGGCTTCTCCTTCGCTGGCTCGATTCCACGGACCAGGATTTTATCATCACCCTTCTGAATGATCGCTCGTTTCTGGATAACATCGGGGACCGGGGTGTTCGGACAAAAGAAGATGCCCTCAGGTACATTGAAAAAATGCAGGACACTTACCGGAAGCAGGGATTTGGTTTTTACCTCGTGGAAACTCACGCGAAGGAAAAACTCGGCATCTCCGGAATGATTCACCGTCCGGGTCTGAGTGATCCCGACATTGGTTTTGCGTTTCTTCCGCAGCATCACGGAAAAGGCTTCGCCCGTGAATCGGCCGAAGCCGTGAAGAAGATGGCGATAAAAGAGTTTCAACTGAACCGCCTTGTCGCGATCACGTCCCCGGAAAATAAAGATTCCATCCGTCTCCTGGGAAAGCTGGGTCTGGTTTTCGAAAAAAATATTTGCCTGCCAGGTGACACAAAAGACGTCGCTCTGTTTGCCTGGGAGAAAAAAGAATGAGTTTTAACCGCTTCCAGGCGATCTTCCAGCAATCCGCTGTCGCCATCCAGATTTACGATATAAAAGGCTTCACGGTTGAGGTGAACGATGCCTGGGAAACGCTCTTTGCTTCCCGGCGCTCGGAGCTTGAGGGATACAATGTCCTCGAAGATCCTCAGGTCATTGCCACCGGTGTTGCCGACTGTATCCGCCGGTGTATAGCGGGTGAAATTGTGCATGTCCCGGCGAATTTTTACGACCCCTCCAAAAGAGGCAAAGTCGGAAGAGCTCGCTGGCTTGAGGCCATCCTGTCACCGGTTAAAAATGACCGGGGCGATGTCGTCGAGGTCGCCGTTCTCTTCACCGACATCACGGACCTGAAACTCGCGCAGGATCACCTGAAAATTATTTTTGAAAATGTGGACGAGGGCATCCTGGTTCAGGATGCCAACTTCAATGTGACCTTCGCAAATAAAACCGCTGCGAGAATGGCCGGATTTTCTACTCCGGAAGAATGGATGTCGAAGAAGGCACTTGTCGATTACCACGAGTATCTTAGAGAGGACGGAAGCCCTTTCCCTTCTGACCTTCTTCCTTCCCGGAGGGTTCTCAGGGGAGAAAAAAATATCGGTGAAACCATCATCAAGTTCCGGAACACGAAGACCGGCGAAGTGAAAACTTCTGCCGTCTCCAGTCGCGCAATTTGCGATGAATTTGGCACACCAGTAGAGGCCGTGAGTCTTTTCCGGGATATCACTGACAAGCTCAGGATTGAAACGGAACTAAGAGATGCTCTTCAGGCAAAGGATCTGTTTTTCTCTGTGGCCTCGCATGAATTCCGGACTCCCATGACGGCACTTCGACTGAACTCGCAACTCATCCAGCTCACGTATCCGCAGATCTCCATGGAAGCGATCTCCAAGATGGACCGGCAGGTGCACAAGCTCTCAAAACTCGTGGATGAGATGCTCGATATTTCCCGCATCACTCGCGGAAAGCTCGAGCTCCGGAAAAAACAAATCAATCTCGCTCAGTTGACCCGGGAAGTTGTCTTCGGGATGATGGATCAATTGAAACTGGCCGGCATGGCGGTGAATATTAATTTATCTGAGAACGTCATGGGCCTCTGGGATCCGGACCGGCTGGAGCAGGTGCTGGAAAATCTCATCACGAATGCCATGAGATACGCGCGGAAAGCACCGCTCTACGTGAAGCTGACCTCTGATGAGAAGACGGCGTTTCTCGAAGTCTGCGACCAGGGGCCGGGAATTCCTTCCGAGTATCACGAGCGGATCTTTAACCAGTTTGAACGTTTGGGTGCCGGGAGTGATCGCGGCGGATTGGGACTGGGTCTGTACATCGTCAAAGAGATCGTGACCCTTCACGGCGGAAAAATTTCTGTATCAAATCTTAACACGGGTGGGGCGCGCTTTCTGATTGAACTCCCCATCAAGTCCACGCCATAATACGTGTATGAAATTTTTTCTCCTCTTGTTCGTTCTCATTCCGGTCTCTTCTTTTGCCTATGATTTTAAGGTGCTCTCGTGGAACGTTTACATGCTCCCGAAGCCGATTAAAAACAGCATGCAAAAGACCCGGTCTGGCATCATTCCCGGACAGATCAGTCAAAGTGACCACGATCTGATTTTCATGCAGGAAGCTTTCATGAAGAGTTTCCGGAATAAGATGCGTGATGGTTTAGCGAAAACTCATCCGCACACTTACTACCTGAAAAATAACAGATTCCCGATTCCGGTATTTGGCTCGGGTTTGTTTGTGTTAAGTAAGTTTCCTCTGAGGCTCATTGATCACATTTATTATACGAGCTGTGCCTCGGCCGATTGCCTCGCCTCGAAAGGGGCCGCGATGATCGAGATCACTTTACCGGATAATCAACTTATCCAGGTGGTGAACACGCACCTTCAGGCGACCGTAGGCGCGGGACGGATCCGGATGAAGCAGCTTGGGCAGATTCACCGGATGCTTCTACGGAACAAGAAAGAAAATGTCCCGCAGTTTCTAATTGGTGATCTGAACATAGATATTCACCAGCCGGAATTCCAGATGGGCCTCAATCTTCTCGGAATGAATTACGCTCAACTTACGGGCCCCATTTTAAACACCGGGGGACGCCCCAATGAGTGCTTCAAATCCGGATCGACTCTCGATTGGATCGATCACATGTGGTTTGATAATTACAGCATCACCAGCTCTGAGATGCGGGTAAGGCTTTTCGAATTCCAGAGACGCGGGAAAACGTGTCCACTTTCTGATCACCATGCCATTGAGGCTTCATTTCATTTCGAGGATGTCTGATGAAATTTTTTCTTCTTCTTTGTTTTCTTATTTCTCTCTCAGCCTTCGCCGTGAAACCGGACAAGCGCGAAGACCGCCACGACCTGCGTGAGGACAAGCGCGATGCTCTCCATCAGGGTGGAAAACTTGATAAAGCGGAAGATGTCCGTGATTCAAATGAAGACAAGCGGGAAACCAGACGCGAATCCCGTCGCGGTGCGCGGCACCAAAAATCTCACTAAGATTTCCCTTCTGGCCATCCTCGGCCCGGATAAGTTCGCCTTGAGAAATGAACTCTCAGGGGGCACAATTATTCCATGAAAACCATTCTTCTCGTGATGCTCGTCTTCCTCAGTTTCTCTTGCTCCACAATCCGAATGCAGGTGAAGGCCCCGTATAAAAGTTCTCAGGGGAATGGGCACGTGACTTACGAGAGAAGCTATTCGGTGGGCGGAGGGATGCCCCTCTGGTGTGGACTCACGGTTATTTTTTACGGCGGTGCCTGCTGGGCCTACGTCGGCATGCCCTTCGTCCCTCATGAGAACATGATCATCAAAGACGCCACCACCGTCGTTCGCACGAAGCTCGGCTCGCAAGACGCTGTCCTTGAGAACCCTGAAGTGAAGCGGCTTTCCTGGGGAAGTGCTGAAACTTTCGTCTCGTACGACGAGCCTAAGATTGATCCTCTGAATCCCTAGTCCTCAGAGTTAGATCGTTCCGTTAAACAATTTGGCGTCGAGAGTTGCCTGATGGAAATCGTACCACGATGACCATTTGCGGATCTCTGCGTCCGCGACGTCGACTTCCCGCAGGAGCACCGTAAAGAGCTCAGAGCCACCCTGCCGAAAGCGCGACTGCTCCGCCTGGGCCATGGCCCTACTTTTATCAGCTTCGTCAGAGGTCGTCGTGAACCGCTTCAGATTGATCTCGAGAACCGCCAGCGAATTCTCATAATTGGCCTTGAGCTCCCGGTGCGTGTAATCGAGTTTTCGC
>CANGAC010000214.1 GCA_947451425.1 Bacteriovoracaceae bacterium
ACGTTCCGAATCCTCCCCACCAGAGCCTCGAATTGTTTTTCCAATTCCTTCACCGACTCTCAGTAGAAACCAAAGTCCTGACTTATATCATCGCCGGCAATCACGACTCGGGAGTCCTGCTGGAAGCTCCCAAAGAGCTCCTGCGCACTCATCGCGTGAAGATCTGGGGAAAGCTCTCGGAAAATCCCGAAACTCACTGGGAAACAGTCACGATTGGACCTGATAGTTTTGATCTCTGCGCCCTTCCCTTTTTCCGTTCGTTTGAACTTCTCCCCCAGGGAGAAGGCGACGCCATCACCGCACTCAAGTCTTACTTAGAAAAAAAGAAAACCAGACCCACGGTCCTTCTGTTTCATCACCTCGCCGGAATTTTTGAAGCGGCCGGAAGTGAGCAGGTGGTCTCCCTTTCCGGAGTCGATTCGATTCCTTCAGAACTCCTCAAAGATTTTGATTATGTGGCCCTGGGGCACATTCACAAGCCACAGAAGATTGCCGACAACGCCTATTACTCGGGCTCCCCGATTCCCCTTCGGTTTTCTGAAACTCTGGGAAAGAATGTTCTCGTCATCACGCTTACGGATAAAATCTCCATTGAGAAAATCTCCATTCCTGTTTTCCGCGAGCTTCACCTCGTGAAAGCAACACTTGAGAACTGGAAGGAAAAACTGAATACCCTTCCCGCTCCCACGGGCCCGATGCCGATGGTGGAAGTTCAACTTTCACTTCCTTCGCCCCAAATGGGTCTCTCGGAAGAAATCCGCGATCTCCTTCAGAAAAAAGGGATGGAGCTTTTAAGTTTCATTCCACAATATGGCGCCACCGACACCAACCGGAAGAAGAAAGAAAACCTTTTCGAGCTCTCTCCGGTTGAACTCTTTGATGAGTTTTACGCCACCAAGTTTCCTGATTCTCCGAATGTTCCCGAAGAAATCCGAAACGACTTCAAAGAGCTCCTGCTTAAGGTGAAACATGCGGCTCACCAGAATTAAGCTTAAAAACATCGCCTCACTCAAGGGTGAGCATGTCGTCGACTTCCGCGAAGTCATGAACCACTCCCCGCTTTTTGCCATCACCGGTGAAACAGGTGCGGGAAAATCCACTCTCTTAAATTCCATAGGACTCGCCCTCTACGGCCAGATCTTTAAACGCACCCTCATCCAGAATGATGTCGTGACCCTCGGGGAGAAAGAGGGAATGATCGAGCTCATCTTCGAGGTGAAAGGGAAATCCTATCTTGCGAGCTGGCGCGCCCGCGTGAGAAAACAAAACGGCGAGGCCTACGCGATTCTCCCCTCACCCTCCCGAGAGCTTTATCTTCTTTCCGGCGATCAGTTTGATTCTCCCCGCACCATCTCTCTGGAGAAGGTCGAAGAAATCCTTCACCTGGATTTTGACCAGTTCACGAAGTGCGTGATCTTAAACCAGGGCGAATTCGCGCGCTTCCTCATGAGCTCATTCACGGAAAGAAAAGACATCCTGGAGAAACTCTATCCGGGCGAGCTCCTCGAGAATCTCTCGAGAGAACTCCGGTCTGAGCTGGATTATTACCTGAGCGAGAAAAACCATCTCGATATCGAGCTCAAGACCCTCCTCGATGATGGTGGTGCTCACGTTGATGTGGAGGCGGAACTCAAGTCATCAGAGCGCGAACTGAATCTCCATGAAAGCTGGTCAGAGCTTCTGGAAAAACTCAACACGCAGTTTACCAGTCTTCACCACTATCACCAGAAGGCGCTGGAAAATAAAAAGCGCATCGATGCCACGAAAAAAGACTTAGCGAGTGGCACCACCGTCTACAATGTCCTCCTGAAAGCGACAGAAGATGCTGCCCGGACCAGAGAGGAAGCGCAGAAATCCTCTGATGAAAAATCCCCCAGACTTCTTGAACTCCTGAAAACGGAAGAGGCCCTGGAAAAAGAGAAGCAGATCCACGCCCGGATCCTTGAGGATCTCACCCGCTTGTCGGCAGAAGAGAAGAAGAATTCAGAAACACACATTTCCCTCGAAAAAGACCAGGCGACGAAAATCCTGGAGAAAGATACTCTTTCAAAGAAACTCACTTTTTCCTATGAAGGCCTCATTACTCACCGGAATGATCTTGAGGCGATTTTTGACGAGCAAAATGAGCTCGATAAGTTGAAAGAGAATCTTGTCTCGGAGAAGGAAAGGCTCCAGGATCTTGAGACGAAGGGCAAGGAACTGGCGGAATCGGCCAATGCCCTGAAAGTCCGGCTGGACTCTATTCCGGAGGATGCAGAGGCCATTCTCAAAAATCTTGAAAAGAAAAAAGACGACGCCACCCGTGCCCTTGCCCGGGAAGATGAAATCAAGCTTCAGCTGAAGAAACTTCAGGAGCAACAGATCATCCGTCATGGACGTATTGAGGAAATCCGGAAAATCCTTCATGACCTCGAAGAAAAAAGAGTTCCCATTCTCGCTTCTCTGAAAGTTCAGGAACTTCTTTCGGCCGTCTCCCTTTGCGTCCTTCACCCGGAAACGGAAAAAAAAGGCATCTGTCCGGTTTGTGAAACTCCTTTTGCAGGAGAAAAGTTTTCTGAGCTCCGCCAGATTGCCAGAGGCTTTAACGCCAAAAAGCTTCAGGATGATGCAGAAACTCTCGCAAAAGAAGTTCTGAAACTTTCTACGGAAAGTGACTTTCTCAAAGAGAAAGAAGCAGAAGAAAAGAAAGTTCTCATGGCCCTCACGGAAGAGCAAAAATCACTTATTAACCTGAATGACTCTGATCTCATCCCAAAAATAGAGGCGGCCAGAAAAGTCGTCTGGGAAAAAACAGAACTCCTGCCTCAGAAGAAAAAAATCGATGAGGAGCTTTCAAAAGTCCGGCTCTCGTGGAAAACACTGAAGGGATCTTTTGATGCCAAAGAGACTGAACTCACAAAAAGGACTTCAAGGGTCAGCTCACTCTCGGAGAAGTTGAAAGATTTTGTCACTTTCTCCCCGGAAAAGATTCCAGCTCTCCGGTCAGACCTTCGCCTGTCGCTGGACATCACCACCTTAATCAGTGCCATGAACCGCATCCTGCAGAATCTCGAACACTCCTCAGAAAGACGCTCCGAGCTTGCGGCCCGCCTGAAAGAGACGACCAGCAATAAGAATTTCTCAGACAACAAGGTCAGCGAACTCACGGCCCTCCTTACTTCGGAGCTTAACGGAGAAAGTGCCGGCAACATTCTTAAGGCACTTTCTGAGAAACTGAAACTGGCGCGCGAAAACTTCGACAAGAAAGATTCGGAACGTAAAAAGCAGGAAGACATCCTGAGAGACTTCCAGAGTAAGCTCATCACTTACGACGAAGTCTCCCGCGATAATGAGCTGCAGTTTATGAAGGCGAGAAAAGAGATCATCGAAATCACCACGCCGGAACTCCCGGAGCTTTCCTCAGATCTTTCCAGTCTGAAAAAGACGATGCACTCACTCGCCCTTGATCTCGAAAGTCCTTCCGAACTTTTTGTTCCCCTGAAAGAGGTCTTAGAAAAAGAAAAACTTTCCCTCAAGAATAAAACCAACGAGGCGCGCTCAAAAGTTGCCCACTTTAAGGCCATCCGGGAAACTCAGGAAAAGCGCCGCGACCGGGTTCAGCTTCTGGAGCTGAAACGCGCGGATGTCTCGAAAGAGCTCGCCCGCCGTGAGCGGCTCTATGAAATCCTCGGGAAAGATGAGCTCCGGACCTATGTTCTTTCGCTCGTGGAAGAGAATCTGATCATTGTGACCAACGAAGAACTCGCGCGCCTCTGCCAGGGCCGCTATGAGATTGTTCATCAGACGAAAACCAATAAGCTAGCTCCCGAATTCTTCATCCTCGATAAGTTCCGCGACGGAGGAATCCGCAAAGTTTCGACGCTTTCGGGTGGAGAGACTTTCATGGTATCGCTGGCGATGGCGCTGGGACTTGCGGAAATGACCCGTGGGACGGCCGAGATCGACACTCTCTTTATTGACGAGGGGTTCGGAACTCTTGACCAGGATTCACTGGAAGATGTCCTGGATATGCTCAATCAGATTCAGAACCGGGGTCTCATGGTGGGGATTATTTCGCACGTGAAAACGCTCACCGACACCCTGCCGGTGAACCTACTCGTGCAGAAAAAAAGAGACGGGAATTCTCAGATCACTCTGAAGATAAATTAAGATTCCTGAGCGAGGCAGGAGCTCTCTCGCCGCCCGTTTTCAAGAGCACCGGGGCACCTCCGAAGATGGCATTCGAATTCGGCTGACATTTTCCGTTTGAACCACACTTGTTTGAGCAGCACTCGGAGTGAGAATTGCAGATTTCCCGCAGAGGAAGGCAGCTCGATTCGCTGGCCTTGCATTTTCCGTTGGAAGATCCCAGTCCGGAACAGCACTCACGGGAAGAACTCTTATACAATCTTCCGGGTGCCACGCACTCAATAATTCCATCGGCCACACACGTGCCGTCAGAATAACAGATTCCGGAGCAGCAATCGCAATCATTCCCGCAGGTATCGCCCTGGCCATAGCAGAAGTTTCCGGGCGACGCGCAGACTTTGCTTCCGTTTCCACTCACTCCGCAGTAACCGGAAAGACAATCCGAGGCGGTCCGGCATTGAAGCCCGTCGGGAAGTCTCACAGAGCTCTGACCCAAGGTCACTTGTGAGAGAAGCATCAGGAAACTAAGAAGAATGAGTTTCATCGTTTCGCCTCGACGGGTGTGAGAGTTTCAATGATCTGAGGACGAAGCGTCTGAGAAGGCCGGGAGGGCTGACAACGGCCTCGGGAATTACAGCGGCGGGAGCAGCAATCGTTACCAGTGTGGCAACTCTCGTCGAGCGCCTGGCAACTTAACTGGGAAGGAATACAAACTCCCATAGAATTCCCTTTGCGGGAACAGCACTCGATTGAAGAGGCCTTATAATTGCCATCATTCGGAATGCACTCCCTCGTCCCATCGGCCACGCACATGCCGCTGGAAGAACATTTTCCGGAACAACAATCGCAGTCCGCGGTACAGCTATCGGAAGCACCGGAACAAGTGATTCCCCGGGAATCGCAAACCTTTGTTCCATCGGGCTGACCAAGACAGATATGTGAAAAGCACTGAGAAGCAGTCTGGCAGCTAAATCCATTGGGGAAGAGCCACGAGGACAGGATCTGTCCCTGGGTATTCATGAGATAAACCGTTTCCCCATCAGTCATGACATTCGGTTGATTCTCATTGGGAGAAACTTCTCTTGGTGCCATATGGGAGACGTTGTTCACCTCAGGCCGGATCGGGACCTCGGCGTAGGCA
>CANGAC010000215.1 GCA_947451425.1 Bacteriovoracaceae bacterium
AAGTACCAGACAGCAAGAACGATGGTGAAGTAGCCAGAGCTAATCGCCGCAGTCCGAATCGCTGGCGAAGTTCGAATTGGTGAGGTTAAGGATCTCATCATTTTTCAGATCGTAGATGGTGTACACGGTTCCACTGGTATTATTCCCACCGGCACCACCACCGTAAACCCGGAGGTTTGAATCGCGAAGTGCGAGGGTAAGATCTTTCAGCATCACTTCGGAGAGATCACCAAACTCGCTGGTATCGAGCTCAGTGGCTTTCGTGTAGCGATTGGTATCGATCCCTTCATCAAACCATGAAGTCACGAAACGGTGAAAGGATTCGCGGATCATCGCTTCTCTGACTGTTTCCTTATCGCGGCCATTGGCCGGTGACCACTGGATCACTTTCACCAGAGTGAGATCGAGGCAGTTTCCTGATTCGTTGAATGTCTTCTCGAGATCTTTATAAGTTTTAGCGACGGTTGGATTCGTCGCCTGAGTGATGACTTTCATGACGGCCGCTTCTGCCGTGGCAAAGGTCATCGTCGCAAGAAGAGCGAGTGCTGTGATTTTCATAAGGTCTCCCGGTTAATGGGAGACCTATAGCGCTCGCCCCGTTTAAGAACAAGGCGAGTGAAAAGATTATAGCGTGGCCATGTCGATCACGAACCGGTAGCGAACGTCACTCTTAAGGACGCGCTCGTAAGCCGTGTTGACCTGATTGATGGCGATCTTTTCGATGTCACAGCTGATGTTGTGTTTGCCGCAGAAATCGAGCATCTCCTGTGTTTCCTTGATCCCGCCGATGAGAGAGCCCGCGTAGCTCTTCCGACCGAAAATGAGAGGAAAGGCATCTACAGTATTCGGTTTATCGGGAGCTCCCACCTGGACCATCGTCGAGTCCACAGAAAGAAGTCCGAGATATGCGCCGATATCAAGTTGCGCGGAAACTGTGTTCACGATGAGATCAAATGTTCCGGCGAGTTTTTCAAATACCGTCGCATCCGACGTATTGTAATAATGATGGGCACCCAGACGTTTGGCGTCCTCACGTTTTTTCTCAGAGTGACTGAGCACAGTAACTTCCGCTCCCATCGCGCGCGCGATTTTCACACCCATGTGACCGAGACCTCCGAGGCCCACGATCGCAACTTTTTTCCCGGGCCCCGCTTTCCAGTGAGACAGTGGTGAGTAAAGAGTGATTCCGGCGCACAGAAGTGGAGCCGCCGCATCGAGCGGTAGATTTTCGGGAATTCTGAGGACGAAATCTTCCGTCACCACAATCTTATTCGAGTATCCGCCCTGAGTGGGAGTGACTTTATCCTGCTCTGTGGAATTATAAGTGCCGCTCATGCCATTGGCGCAGAATTGCTCGAGGTGCTGCTCACAGTATTTGCAGTGGCGACAGGAATCCACCATGCAACCGACGCCGACAGAGTCTCCAACTTTATATTTTGTGACTTTTGCTCCCACAGCTGTGACGACTCCCGCGATCTCATGACCCGGTACCATCGGGAAAGCAGATCCTCCCCATTCGTCTTTTACCTGGTGAATATCGGAATGACAGATTCCGCAAAACTTGATGTCGATAGCGACATCAGAATCACGGAGAGCTCTTCGCTCAAAAGTATAAGGAGTAAGAGGTGCATTTGCTGAGAGGGCCGCGTACGCTTTTGCTAGAGACATAAAACCTTCCTTGAAAAAGATGGTTAATTGTTCTCCCGGACTGAAAGCCGGTCAAGGAGCGCGGCTAAATTTCCCGACCAAAATAGAACGTCCAGCGTCCCACTTCTTTTCCGTCGTCGGTTTTAAAGCTTACGAAGGATTTATCGCCCTGAAACACTTCTGTTAAACGAATGGAACTCGACAAACCGTTTGTGACTATTTCAACACCAGGTGGAGTTTGCCAGGAAATCGTCTTCACCTTAACTGACGGATCAAACTGAAAGTTAAAACTTACGGTTTGATTCTTCTTCAGCCGGTAGCGGTTGAGTTTGGAATACGGGGCCCCCAACACTGAGACAGAAACGAACGACGGCATTGGTTTCCCGAACAGCGGAAGAAAAGTTGAAAGTGGTTTCCCACTGCGGATGAATTTCGCCGCTACCGCACTCCCCTTTTCATGCTCAGACTGAACGAGTTCGGGCAGCCAGTCCGTTTGATACTTTCTGATGTAAGGTTGATCGGTGTAGAAATTCTCTCCAAAAAATTCATCCGGGGTCAATCGAAACGCAAACGCATCGGCCAGGGCTTCCTGGAGATAGTCGTTTTCCGGATCCGCGCAGAGTTCGGGGTTCACTCCACAGAAGAGGGCGTGGAAAAATTCGTGATGGATGACGTCGACAGAACTTCTTCCACCGTTAATGACCCGCGAACCGGAACAAAAAATGATTTTTCCGGATGAGCGTTGGTATCCCGTTCGAAGGCAGTCTTGAGAATTTTCTTCGATGAGAATTTCTCCGCCGCTCACTCCAAACTCTTTGGCAAAAGCGAGACTCGACTCCCGTCGATGAAAATCCAGATCCTGCCCGAAGGCGAGACCAGATAACAGGAAAATGCCCAGAACAATATTCATCACGGGAATTTAAGAAATTCTCCAGTATCCGTCAGGAGAGATAGGTATTTATTACGCATTGTTTATGGAAAAGTGTGCTGGAACCTGGCAAGTCACTGTGTAAATTTTTCATACTCACTATTGCGTATTCTTATCCTAGAGTTTTCCTCGGGGGTATAATTTTATGAGCGAACCGAACCAAGTCCAAAGCCCGAACCTTCCGGAGATCCTCGAGACGAGTCTACTGAGCTCGAGGAATGTCTTTTTAAGTGGCGTGGTCGACGGCCATCAGGCGCGCCGGCTCCAGGCCGAGCTCCTGACTCTCGAACAGCAGGACGCAGAAAAACCCATCGTCCTGTGGATCAACTCCCCGGGCGGGGAAGTCCACTCCGGTTTTGCGATCTACGACATGATCCGCTTCGTTCGGCCGACGGTCATCACCATCGTCTCGGGCGCCGCCGCGAGTATGGGGTCTCTCATCGCACTGGCGGCGGAGAAAGAGAATCGCCTGGCGACCGCCAACGCAAAATTCCTCCTTCACCAGCCCCTCGTCGGAGGCACGATCCAGGGTCCGGCGTCGGACATCGAGATCCACGCCCGGGACATCCTGAAGCTGAAGGTAAAAATCCTCGACCAATACGCAGACAGAACAGGCCACCCGAGAGAGTACTTCGAAAAAGTCATGGAACGCGATCACTGGTTAACCGCAGACGAAGCGCTCGAGATCGGGCTTGTATCCAGGGTGATTCAGAAGCGCGATTAGTGTCCAGAGTTTAGTCAGGGGATAATTCTTTCACGGCGGAACTCCATCGCGCTCGAAGAGACGTACGATCGTGCCATGTATATTCTTCTTTTCATCTTCGCTCTCTCTTCGGCCTTCGCCTGCCAGTCTGACCAGATCTCCATCGTGAGACGGACAGGGATCTCGATCAATAACAACGGCAACCATTCCGGCACGGCCACACAAAAAGTAAACATGCCCGTGAAGTTCGAAGGGAACTGGGGCTGCTGGGAACAGGAAGGCGGACTTTCGTTTGATGTGAAAGAAAAAAAGAAATCGTTAACAGTTATCATTCCGAAATCGAGTTTCGAAAAAATCCCCGGAAGGACCGTGAGCTACGCCGCTTTAAGAAGAGATTCAGGAATTCTTGAGATGGACATCGCCACCTTCGTCTGTCTCGGCTCCACAGTTGTGGCCTCAGAAACTTTCTCGGGAACCATTCTCGATGCGATGGTGCTTCAGAGTATGGACGTCCAGGTGTCGACAATCTTTGCGACAGGAATCGCGGCCCAGAATCTTCAGCGCGCTGACAGAAGAAAGCAGGACATGCCGGGTGCGCTTCAGGAATATTTTGAGAGAAATTTCCATGGCCAGTGGTCACAGCTCGAAAGATACGACGTGATGGTGCCTTCGGTTTATCTCGGCTCCAGCATGAAGACTCCACTTTCAAATCTCACCAGCACCTACAACACGCGAGTGGTGACGAAATCTGCATGTTCACCGGAATTCGAACTCATTATGTCTCCCCTCCGCTTCGAGAATCTGCGCCTTCCCGATGGCCTCAAGGCAAAAGTGAAGAAGGGAAATCTTCAGATCACTTGGTGATGGATGTCACGGCCATCCTCACTGTAACCTGACTGCCCTGAATCGCTAACTTAATACCATTTTCTTTGATGGCAAAATCCGCAGATCTTTCTTCTCCGTTGAGTGTAGGAAATTTCACTTTCACCCGATGGGCATTCTGAATACTTTGTAAGGCCTCCAGTCCCATCTTTTCATAAACAACGACGAGTTCTTTCTCTGAAGTTTCAGAGAATCCTTCCATCCATGTTCTGAGCAATCCGGAATCACCAGCGGTGACGACCTTGCCTTTCAACTTTCTGGAAGCAATATCGGAATCAGTCTGCTGCTGGTAAGTCTTCGATTTTCTCCCCGTCGCCAGTCCTGTACCGACATCACGTCTTCCGGTCGCTAGACCAGTCCCGGAATCGCGGGCAGTGACGATGGACTCTTCAACACTGGTTCCACTCCAGATGCCGGAGCAGGCGGTACAGTGAATCTTATTGTAGTCGGCGTGGCCCACGGATTTATCCGCAAACAGGACAACATTCCCATCCTTGGTCCGCATGACCGTGAGAGACGAAGTGATAGTATCTTTTTCTAAGACGGCGAGCTTATCCACTTCGTGTGCTTTCACTTCTGTGACAACGCTGTTTAAAATGAAATGCCCGGCCGCATACGATTTGAGCCCTTCGATCTCCACACTGAAATCACTATCGATCGGTGCGGTTTCAAAGACCAATGTATCTCTGGCCAATACCTTCTCGACATTCTTGATGATCATCGTATGGCCAATGCCTACCCTTTCCAGTTCTGCCTGCAGTTCTTCGTTGTCCAGGAGAACAACGGTGCAGACCCCGGCAATGGCAAGAGCACTTGAGAACATGAGAGCAGCGGTCATAGATTTTTTCATCATTTCATTCCTTTGAATCTTCCTCTAAGGGTAAGCGGGGTAGTTGATTCTTCTACCTAAATATTTGAGGGATCAAATTTTGCCGAACGCAGATGCTTCCATTAAGCTTTCAGGATGTTCCGCGACAAGTACGGACTCTATAACGAA
>CANGAC010000216.1 GCA_947451425.1 Bacteriovoracaceae bacterium
AAAATGTCAGGCGTGGGCGGCTCCGGCATCCGGCGCAGAAGGAATTTTCAGGGCAAAGGTCGTGCACTCACTGTCTTCATCGAGATAGATATCCCCCTTGTGCGCAAGTGCGATTCCCTTTGAGATACTGAGCGACAGACCAGTGCCTTTCCCCACTTCTTTTGTCGTGAAGAACGGTTGAAAAAGACGTGAGCGGACTTCCAGGGAAATCTGTGGGCCACCGTTCATTACCCGGATCTCCACTTCTTCATCTCTTTCGAGAAACGAGATGCGGATCCATCGCTTGGAAGGATCAGTGACGGATTCCAGGGCATCGAAAGCATTTTTTATGACAGAGAAAAGGATCTGGGAAATCTGCATCGGCTGGCAGTGAACAAGGATCGGGGGAATATGATCCACGATCATCCTGATGTCATTGGCCTTGATCATCTCGTGACAGAAATTGAGGGTCCGCTGAATGATTTCCTCTAGCGGGCGATCAACTTTTTCCACTTCTTCACTTTGCTGGGAAAAAAAACGAAGCCCATCAATCACCGTCTTAATCTGATGAATGGCATCCTGAGAGTTATGGATCTTCCTTTCGTAATCCGGCTTCAGTGTTCCGTCTCTCTGAAGATAGCGCTCGAGTTGCTGGACAGAGCCCATGATGGTCATGAGAGAGTTATTCACTTCATGAGAAAGCCCGCCGGCCATTTCACCTAAAGCAGATATCTTTGAAGCGTGGAAAAGTTTTGCTGTCTGTTTCACAAAGGCTTCCTGCGAAAGCCGGAGATCTTCGACAGAGTTTTCCAGGTTCACCTGGTTACCAAGCCTTTCAAACTGAAGCTGCCTTACCGTTTTAAATTGCATCGCCTGATACATCGAGAAAATTGCGTAACACAGAAACAGGTAGAGTCCACTATCCTGACCCCAGGAGAGCCACTGAATCGCCGCAACTGCCATCATCGGAGTCATACAGGCAGCGAGGAAGGGAAGGTAAAGGCTTCTGCTGTTGGAAAGAGTGACTAATGATCCGGAAAGAGCTCCGCAGAGAAGTGAGATCAGTACGATGAAATCCAGGCCGTTATTTTTTAATTCATACGCCGTCAGGAAAAAAATTGTTCCCCATGCCACAGCGTTGCCCCAGATCGAGAACTGGATTTTTCTCCACATCATCATTTCTGGTTTGCGGATATAGGCCCGGCAGGAAAGAAAACGAAGAACGGCCGAGACAAACATCAGCACACTCGCGGCCCGGATATAAGGAGTCATTGTGACTGTCTTGAAGTGGTAGAGATAAATGAGAATAGCGAGGAGGGAAAAAGAGATCGAAGCACCAAGACTTCGCTTAGCGACTTCTTCTTTCAGAAGGCTTCTGATTTTGGCTTCTTTCTGGGGAGACATGTTCCGTTTCTAGAAGAAACCGGGGTCTCCCACAAGGGGAAACCACCGGAGGAAAAGAAACATTAAGGTTAAGAAAAGGTTAGCAGGAAAAAATTACGGGATCGTGCTCGAACCGCGTCCTGTTCTCCACTGGATGATAGCATTCTCATACTGAGTCGCAAGTGCGGCCCCTGTTGCGGCGCTGATGCCCTGGTGACCATTTCTGATCGTCGTTGGAAGCTTAGAGCCCGCCGGATTGTTGAAGTTTACGTATCCGTTCGAGAGAACAAAGTCATGTGCCGTGAGTGGATCCGGAGAAGCGTGAGGTCTCATGGCCGAATGGCATGAGGCACAGTTCTGGCGCGAAATCTGATACACGGTTGACTGGAAGGACGTGAGCGAAGCCATGTTGACAGTGCCCGTATACACTTCGAGGACTTCAAACTCGAAGAAGAACTTGTCGAGCGCAGCTCCCTTGTCTTTCAACACGATCATCGGGAAGCCGGAGAGTCTTCCGTCGGTCGGAGACGCAACCTTGTCCACAGTTGTGTAAGTTGAGTTCTGCGGACTCCAGATATTGTTCACCATGAGGCGTACGTTCTTCACGCGGATGTTTGCCGTCGGAGTAACAATCCGGGGATTGGCGAGAAGGTAAGTGTACATGTCGTAATCCGAGACATCGATCTGGAACTTCACGTTCGGAGAGTTCACGATCGTCGAAATATCAAACGAAAGTGTGACACCGAGATAGCTCGCCACATCTTCACCGTTAAACATAGTATCTGACGTCACAAAGATTTTATAAATTTTTGTTCCGTCTTTCCGTTCACGAAGCGTGAGAGTGTAGTTCCCCGCTGATGGAATCGCGATCGTTCCCGGCATCTGGCGCCAGGTAGGGTTACCACTGGCGGTGACGTCAAAGGTCCGGATCCCGCCGATGAAAGCGGCCGGTGTTCCCATCGGAGCGATCCCGGCGTAGAAACCGTTTGAGTTTGCATCAGCAGCAACAAAATATCCCCAGATGCGGTAGTTCCCGGCTGCAGGAAGCTTGATGTTCATCATCGCTACACCTGCAGTGGCATCGTTGTTGGCGAGAGTGAGATTCTGACCGTCATCCGGAACATGAAGATAATCCCCGAACGCATCGTTGGCCTTCACCATCGGTGCATTCACCATGGCAGAGCCGACGTTAATCGAAACAGTATTGGATTTAAGCGGATTGGCGACGTTGGCAAGTTCCTGCTCGATGGTCATTGTCTGTGATGTTTTAATCGTCGTATCGATCGGAGGACCCACAACCGGAGGGGCCGAGGATTTGATGGCAATGTCCCACGCTTCAATCGCCGCCTGCATTTCATCGGCATCCGCCGCACAGTTACTCCAGCAGTTATGCGATTCATCCCGGAGTTTTTTCACCATGCGGGAGGCAGGAATATTGGCGAAGTTCACTTTCATCGTGCTCATGATTTCATCATGGGCCTCGCGGACATCAGCGGAAGCGTGTTTTGGTGCCTGGGTCGTGTGACACCCGACACAGTTCGCACGGGTGATCGGGTAAACAGTTGCGGCAAACGCATTGTACGAAGCTTCGTCTGCTCCGCCGTAAACGTTACTCTTCCACACGAGTTGCGACTGAGAAGAAAACGGACTTCCGCAGTTCGTGAAAACCACAAAGATCGTTCCCAAAAGTACCAGCACCAGAAACTTATAAATTGCCATAGGCAAACCTTTGTTGTTCTTATCTCAACTTGTCGAACATCAGATAGCTGTCGAGCTGAAGACGGAACGGATCGTCCGAGACAACCTGTTCAAGTCTTCCTTCTAATCCGTGAAGGGCGAGATAGTTCGCAACCATGGCCTTCGCTGTATTTGTCACTGAGTTTGAAGTGAGCATCGCTGTCGGGTTCACGGCACCGTTTGCCTGGAACGCGCCAACCTGGCGCTTCTGGCTTCTCATGGCAGGGCGGCCGTCTTTCTTGTAGACCATCATGATCGTCGATGAACGTTCACCGTTATCGCCAGTCCAGACCGGACGACCATTTGTCGGATCCGGAGATCCGTCAGTACCAACACCACCGTCAGTCACGACATAAATCACGACGTCTTTCTGTTTTGCTGCTGCTGTTTCAACGATGGCTCCGATCAGCTGACCAAGTTCGCGGTCACGATCATCACCGGTCGTTCTTGTGTTGTTGTGGTAATCATAGCCTCCAAGAACAATTGTTCCGGCACCGATCAGACCATCGAGAACGAGTTTTACAATCGGAGCTGCACGGTTTCTGATCCCTGCGTCCGGAATTCTGTTAAAGATCGTCGTAAGCTGAGCATCGAGGGTATTGTTCACAACGGAAGGATCAAACTTCTGAACCTGATCAAGGGTTCCGGAGAAGCCGCAGGAAACAATCTGCTTAATCGCGTCCGGAAGGGAGCGGCGAGGGATGTTGTCGAGTTTCTTGTTCGAAATTTTAGAAGAGGCATCGAGGATCGCATTTCTCTGAGCAACTGTGTATGTGCCGGTACCGAGAGCGTTTCCGAGAGACACAAGGTTCAGGGCATCGTTGGTGCTGGCAATTCTTACGGGAGCAATCGTCGGGTTGACAGATTCAGCAGGGGCCTGAGAGTTACCACCGGATGTAGAGTCACTTGTTCCTGCGAGCTGATTCAGTGTTCCGCGGGCACCAGCTTTATTGAGCCAGTACATCGGGTTGTGCTGGTTATTTCCGGTGTCATCGTTACTGATCGTCGCAAAAATTGTCCCTTCCATATTCTGCTGAGTCTGCATGCTCGCAATCTGCTTGATCCCAGCGAGCATCGTCGACTGACTATGGAACACAAGTCCCATGTCCTGGTTGATCATGCCGGCAATAGAAGGGTGCTCGTTAGCATTAATTCCCAATGGGATGTAGTTCTGAAGAAAGTTCATCTGTCCGCCGGGGCCGCCGACCATGACGTTCGAACCCGGGATGTGACCACCGCCGGCGAGATCGATCACGATTACCGGAGTAAGACCTGCCGCTGCAGGCGCCGCGCAGGCGCCGGTCGTCTGTGCACGGGCCGAGTTCATGAGAAGATCCGGTGCGAGGGCGAAGGCCGTCATCCCGAGAAATCCCTGCGCCATGAAGTCACGGCGCGATTTGGGATTATGCCCGGAGTGGTGCATAGGTTTAATTGTGGAATCGACTTCTGGTTTCTTGTTTTTTTCGTCGCTCATAAAATTATTCCCTACATTATTGTGACATAGGCACTGGAGAGAGCAGCAGTACATACTGCTTTTCCGGCCTTGACGTTTGTTGCTACGGCAGTTTTGTTCGCGTCCATGTTCACGATGTCTCCGTAGAGAGTCATGAGCATCATGCGTGCTTCATCGAGTTCCACCTGGTCAATCACGCCAGCTCCACCCCAGAACGCATTCGTCGTGCGGTTCACGTAGGCGGTGAGGTCAAGCTGGGCCGGCGTCTGTCCAAACACACCGGCACCGAAGATCGCATCGCGGTTTGCGGAGGCCGTTGAGATGAGCTGGTTGCAGTATTCCGCCGCAAGTCTTGTGATGGCGACCTGGTTCGATGACTGAAGGACTTTCACTTCTGTGTCGGTCGGAAGAGTTGATTCCACACTGTTGTAAGTGGAAACGATGGATCCGTTTGTGACCGGAACACCCGTGAGTTCGGAGAAGGTGTAGTTGATCTGCTCGAAGTTTTTGAGACCCACTTCAACCTGGGCCGTATTCAAGATCTGTTCAGGAGTCGGATTTCCTCC
>CANGAC010000217.1 GCA_947451425.1 Bacteriovoracaceae bacterium
CAAGATAAGGTTCACTCTGACGAGTACAATTATGTCTGGCCCGACTCCGATGGCAATCACAAGGGAATTATTGTTACTCCACTCCTTCCTGAACTTTCTAAAGCAGTGAAGACGAGCGATAAACTGTTTCTTTTCTTAAATGTGGTCGAAATTTTTAGGGGACTTGGTGGCGTGAGGCATCTTCAGGAAGCACAGAAAATTCTTAAAGGTATTCTTCGATGAATATCAATTTAGTGCGACTACGCGAAGTCGCCAAACTCCTGGGTGACATGAAGGACGATGTTGTCTTTGTCGGTGGCGCGACAGTCGGCTTGTATATTGATGATAAAGCAGCACCCGTGCCGCAGCCCTCTGAGGACATTGACTGCGTGGTTGAAATTGCGACTTATGGAGAGTGGTGTGACTTCGAAAAAGAGATTCGTAAAAAAGGTTTTCAGGATGTCGATTCTACTGGAGTCGATGTTAATCCTCCCACCTGCAGAAAATTCATTCTTGGAATGAAAATTGATTTCATGCCTGTTGAAGAAAATGTGCTTGGATACGGGAATCCATGGTTTAAGAAGGGTCTTGAAAATTCAATCGTCGCACCATTGGGTGATCTAGAAGTGAAGATCTTTAAGCTTGAATATTTTGTAGCGACGAAGCTTAAGGCCTTTAATGATAGAGGGTTATCCGGCGATATCCGCTTGAGCCAGGATTTAGAAGATTTAACAGAGTTGATTGATGGTTCCACTAAGTTTGAGCAAGAGATTGGAAAATCAGATAAAACGGCGAAGCAGTTTATTCTAGATGAATTCAAGAAAATTCTCGCAAGTAGAGATGAGTATAGAGAAGCGATGTATGGCTTTCTAGCCTATGATGATTCTTCAACGAGAGAAAATCGGTTGAATAGAATTTTTGATATTCTTGAAAGACTGGCGAGCTAGTCCCATCGGCAGCTCACTCCACCTTTCGAACAAACGATACACTCCTTGCCACTTACATATTTCAGTCCACATTTGTTCTCATCGCTGTTAGATGATGCGTCCACGATCTTTCCGCAGGAGTTAGGGTTCAGGGACAAAGTTATTATCGCAAACAGAAATGCTGACCTAATCTTCATCTTCTAACTCCTCTTCAAAAATTATCTGATCGAGAATTTCTCCTGCATCATTCTGATGAAGAAGAATCTTGGCCTTGAGCCAGGAATTGGTTTCTGAATTATTCGTGTGAGTCGTAATGAGGAATTCACCTTGATCCTTGATGCGGATATCGCAACCGAGCTTCTGGTGAATTTCTTTCTGAAGATACTTATGTAGATGGTGAAAGGCCTGCATCGCAGACGCGGCTTCAAAGCACAGACCGAGCGGCTGGATTTCCACCTTCCAGTGAGGGCCTTTCTTGCTGTATTTTCCGCGGATATGGATCTTCATAACCCCAATATAGGGAATGGCGGTCTCAGAAAATGGGACGATATTTCAACCACATATCTACACAACTCAAATCTGAGTTATGTAGGAATAAAATCTATTTAGTGAGGACAAAATCCTAAAATCGAGGGATAATTCCCCCCGTGAATCCGATTAATTTCAATTACTTAACTACTCAGCTCAAATCTGAGCTGAGTGAGAGTAAATTTTGTTTAGAAGTTCAAAAAGCAAAAATCATCTTCAAACACATTCCCCGGAGAGACTTCTAACTTCCATCGATTGTAAGCCAGCAAATCAATCGCAATGGAGGGACATATGAACGGTAATTTTAGAATTGAGATACCTTTTGAGACAAGGCCACCACGTCTCAAGGATCTAGTGAATCAATATGTGATGGGTGATGTTTGGATGAGAGACACCCCCTTCGGACCCGTTACAGATTCAATCGTCATTGCTGAAAGATTTAATTTGAAACACTCAAATGTATTGAGAGCTATTTCAAAATGTAAAAGTGAACTGAGCATTTTTGAAAACTATCATCTGGAAGATAATCTTATAGAAAGTATTCATCCAACGGGACCCAAAGGAAGAGAAAGGAAAGATCGCAAAGTAGATATCACTGAATTCGGACTAGCTCTCCTTCTTCTTTATATTAATACTCCGAAGGCCCGCCAGATTTCCGCAGAGATTCTCTACAGATTCTTTGTGCTAAAAACTTACGTGAAAGGACTGAACGAAAACCAGATTGGAGCCATCATCGGATTCTATCGAAAGCAAATGGGCCCCTAAAGCTCATCCTTCGCGATGAACTCATTATTGTGATCCACCAGCCCCTCCATCCGCGCGAGATTCATGATCGTGTTCGAGACGATGTGCTCGAGGTTCTTCGACGAGGCCATGAGCCAGGTGTGGATGTACTCATCCTGCGGAGTACTGTTGAGACAGGACTCCTGGTACTTCGAAAATCTTTGGATCACATCGAGAATTTCCACGAGGTGCTGAGGACACTCGCAGGAAGTATTCTTCCCGATTTTGAGAAAGAGTTCTTTAGCCTCCTCCGTAAGAATGCCTTTCTCGTTAACGATTTTCATACGTAAACTCCTGTATTGTGCAAATGATACGGAGAAGGCTCTTATGGCAGGTGATCTCTGCTTTCTTCATAAGTTTCTCTGTGTTGGTGAACTTGATAAGAAAATTCCCATCTCCCAGATCATCCTGCACGTGCCCCAGGCCCCATTCCGGAAAGAGTTTGTTTTTCACAATGCTCCCTTTCTGGATGAGCCCCGTGTCCTTCGGAGGCAAGCGGAATTCCCCGAGCTGAGTATCGAGGATGCCCTGAACGTCCATCGCCCGAAGTGGTCGAGCGATGACAGTGAATTCGTCGAAGGCTTCTTTGTCAGTCACGATGAAAACTTTTTTGGGATCGAAGCTTCCGAGAATCGACGATAAGTTTTTGAGCTCGCTTTCGGCGATGACGAGGCAATCGTATTTCTTTTTCACCGACTGAAGCTTTTCGAAGTTTGTCACTCGTATGAAAAGATAATTGCCGTCGATCTTCGAGAGCTCATCTGCTTCAGAGGGATTCAGTCCTAGTACGAGAACTCTATTGGCGAGTATCATTAAGCCTCCCATCGACCTAATGATACTGGGAGATTACAACCGCAACCTTGTTGTCTAAGATTTATTGAACAAGGTCTCAAGCCCTTCCCCCTGTTTTCTCATGTTTAAGGTCAAATATTCCGAAATTGTTAATATGAAATTAACAAACGCGTTTGTCGGGTTCATCCTTTTCATTTCCGTCGCTTCAGCGGACTCGTTCGATCAATTTCGAAAAGTCGCCGCCGACCTGGAATTCAGAGTAGCTTCGGATGTCGTGCTTCTGGTTTCGGATAAAGAAAGAACCTTCCAGGGCATGATCGTTGATATTCGTTTTCTGAAAGAGCAAGAGCTCAAGGCCGCACGTTCTGTCCTCACAGCTCATGATGTTCAGTATGCTTTGAATGAGACCTATCAATCCAAATACGCTTTCTTTTTCATCTCTTCGTTGAACGGTGAAGAAAATGCGAAGAAACAGAAAGAAAAACTTCTCGCTGCTTTGAAAGAAAGTAATCCAGTGACCACGGGAATTATTCATTTGATCCGTGAGCTCGGTCTTCCTTCGGCACACGCGGGCGTTGAACCCGAGATCTGTGAACCCGAAGTTGATTCTTCCATTAGAAATATCACTTCGCCACTGCAACACCTGAATCGTCCAGCAGCAGAATGTTTAACCGCAGGAATTACTCGCCCGGAAGATATCCGGAGAGAGAATGAAGCCGCTGGGTATCCGAGTCCGGTAGAAATGGCGAAAGGCTGCGGTGACGGAGTCATCGACGTCGTCACTTCAACATCGATGCTGTTTGCTCCAGGAAATGATCTTCGCTGGACCCGAGAAGTGGGTTTAAGTAATCAGGGCCTTGAAGACTTGATGGTTTCGCCACTGATCGGGCCGATCGGTTTGATCAACGCTGCCGATCGGACGCTGAATGGACTGGCGACGGCGAAAGATCGATTCGCTCATTGGTACATGGAAAACCGCGGACAAATTTTTAAGGCCGTTGCCCACGAGGCAGAAATGGAAGTGAATAAACTTCTGTGTCTGACGAGAAAGGCTCAGGTCGAACTCCTCTGTCAAATCATCACGATCTACGCACGCGGTGTTCCCGTTAAAGCGGCCGCTATTCAATCCGTAAAATCTGCGGTGAGCAAAGTTTATCGATTCACCAAGGCCAGTAGCGCCATCGGCAGAAGGCTCACGAGCGAAGAACTTGCGGCGATCGAAAGAGCGCACCACGTGGGTGCCGGACAAATGGGAAGAGACGGTGGACCAGCGCGGGTTGGGTTTTATACAGACGCTCAGATTGCGGAGAAGGCGCGGATCCTTTCCAGTGTCGGAACTCTCAGTCGCGAAGAGCGAAGAATTCTCATGGAGAAAGGTGTCGTCGGATACTGGGGAAGCTGGCTCGCGGGATTTGAGCAAGTGACGGGGAACAAGCGCGTTCGCTATTACAATGATCGCTCTGGTTGGTCTTATAAAGAAATCCAGATGAAGGATAACTTCGGGAACTGGAAAACAACCTACAATGGCAGAACCAACAGGGCCCCTGACTGGGTCGATTAAGCTGAACGCTTGAGACTGATCGTCATGATCTGGAACACATTATCCGGATCATACTCAAATAACTGAAACGCCTTCGCCCGGAGATACCAGGAGAAGCACGGATACTCGTCCGCCATCGCATCGGCCACGGGATGAATCGCCACTAAACCCGCGCTCATTGTGAAGTGACTTCCGTTTTTGACGGCATGAAGAGTTTCGCGTTTATCCGGATGCGGAAATTTTCCTGAATACAAATGATGAACCGACCAGCCACTATCGTCTGTGCGATTCGGCCGCTCGCCTCCGGCAAACAAATACGACGAGAGAGCAGGACCATTGGCGCGATTGTAGGGAGCGACTCCGGCCTTCTTTAATTTATAGGAAAGGTTTTTCGGATACTGATGCTGTTTCTGATCGCGATTGCAGCCGGGCCACAAGAGGATCGAGTCGACGGGAAACTTCACCCAGGAATCTAAATCGGAAATAATGAGAAGGAGAGCTGCTTCGTCTGCCGGGGATTTGAGGAGAGCGACTTCGGATCGGAA
>CANGAC010000218.1 GCA_947451425.1 Bacteriovoracaceae bacterium
ACGCCATTTTTACTCATCATCTGAAAGAGAGAATGGAGCTGCTCACAGGAATCGAACCTGCGACCTACGGTTTACAAAACCGTTGCTCTACCAACTGAGCTAGAGCAGCCCATAAACTTCATCAGAAAAACAGACGAGTCCGAAATTTATAATGGGATAAGGGGACGAAATCAAGTTTTTTCGGGTTATTGCCCGAAAACTTTTTCCATCGAAATCGCGGCAGCCGATGCGACATTGAGTGATTTGATCTCTCCCTGAGAAGGAAGACTGAGATTTTTCTGCACAAGTCGGGCGACAGCGTTCGATAATCCGGTTTCTTCGGCACCAAGCAGCAAACAAATCTTCTTTTGGCTCCTCAGGTCATCCTGGCTCAAATTCTCGGAAGAATGCTCAGAAAGCCCGACCGTGAGAAAACCAGCATCGTTTAACTGTCCGACTGCGCGACTTAAAGAGTTCACGCGAATGAGATTCACATACTCAGTTGCACCTGAGGCAATCCGATAAAATGAGGGAGTGAGTCCGAAAGATTTAGCGGAAGGAATAAGAACACCATTTACTCCATAAAAACACGCCGTTCTGAGAATGGCCGCTCCATTATGAACATCAGTGATCTGATCAAGTGCCAGAAGTTTCATCGCGGGAGCTTTAAGAAAATCCTGAAGCTCGTAAGTTTCGAGAAGTGAAGTCTCGAGAAAGATCTGACCAGGGACGCGAAAAAACTCCACATCCATATAGAAGCAAAGTTGTTTCGCTTCTTCCTGAACTGCATGGGAAGAAAGGATTTCAATCTTCACGTTGAGTTTCTTCGGATTGATCTGATGCTTGCGCTGAAGCTCTATGAGACCTTCATCAGTTGCAACCAGACGTGTATGCGTGCGTCTCGGATTCATGAGAGCAGCAGCGATACTGTGCAGGCCAAAAATTAGTTCAAAATCTACAGCCATTTGCCGAGCTCTTTTAGTTTTGCTTTCACTGTCGGGAGAAGTTCGTCTTTTTTCACCTTGAGTGTCTCGCCAGTTTTACGGACTTTCACTTCGATTTCACCAGTAGCAAGATAGTCTCTTTCGCCGATGACAACTCTAAGAGGAAGACCGATGAGATCGGCATCCTTGAACATCATACCAGGACCCAATTGGCGATCATCAAAGAGAACTTCGAGACCCTCTTTCTTGAAATCTTCCCATATGCCTTCGACGAGAGCTTTTGTTTCCGGAGTTTTTCCGATGAAACAAAGATACGCATCGTAGGGCGCAATGGAAGCGGGCCAGATAATTCCGTCTTTGTCGTTATTCTGCTCAATCGCCGAAGCGAGAACGCGGGTCATACCAATTCCGTAGCAACCCATTAGCGGCGTGATGCCTTTACCTTGTTCGTTGAGGACAGTCACTTTCATCGCCTTGGTGTATTTGTCACCGAGCTGGAAAATGTGACCGACTTCAATTCCTTTCTTGATCACAATCTGATCATCACCAATAAAGTCCCCTTCTTTGGCGAGACGAAGATCTGCGCGGAAATTTTTTGGCTTGGTATCGCGGGAAGGAACAAATCCTTTTAAGTGATGATCCGCTTCATTGGCACCGACGACATAGGAAGCGTTCATATCGATGGCTTCATCGAAGATGACTTTGAATCCTTCAGCGGTGGTCGTAGGTCCCATGAAGCCTTTCACGAGACCGAGTCGATCGAGTTCGGCTTGCTGAGCAGGGCGAATATGTTCCGCGTCGACTTTGTTTTTGAATTTCACTTCATTGAGAGAGTCATCACCCAAGAGCATGACCATGAAAAACTGATCTTTCCCTTTAATCACCGTGTGCATGACGAGAGATTTTAAGCTCTGAGTGATCTGGAAACCGTGAGCAGCACAAACTTCTTCGCAGGTCTTTTGATTAGGAGTGGCGAATTTTGTCAGTTCAGATGCTGGAGATGAAGCGATGTTTTTACGAACAGTGATGGCTTTCTCTATGTTGGCCGCAAATTTCGTGCGAGGAACGGTCACAACATAGTCTTCACCATTGTCAGCGACGACCTGGAATTCGTGGGTTTTCGCTCCACCAGCGGCCATATTACCGCCATCAGCTTCGACGGCGATGAAATCAAGTCCCATACGGCGGAAGCTATTGGAATAGGCGGTGAACATTTCATCGTAGAAAGAATCGAGCGAGGCTTTGTCGTAATGAAAGGAGTACGCATCCTTCATGATGAACTCGCGAGCACGCATGAGACCAAAACGCGGGCGGATTTCATCACGGAATTTTGTGTTGATGTGATAGAGGCAAACCGGGAGCTGCTTATACGAATTTACCGTGCGCCGGAAAAGATCCGTGACGGTTTCTTCATTCGTGGGAGAAACGCAAAGATCGCGTTCCGCGCGGTCCTTGAACTTGAGCATTTGTCCACCCATAGCGTCCCAGCGGCCAGATTCCTGCCACAACTCTCCCGGGGTGATAACCGGCATGAGCACTTCAAAAGAATTAATCCGGTCCATTTCTTCGCGGACGATTTTTTCAATCTTTTTGTACGAGCGGAAGGCCATGGGCTGGAGGGTATAGAGCCCAGCTCCTGTTTTATAAATGAGACCCGCTCTCATCATGAGCTGCTGAGAGACGACTTCAGCGTCGTTCGGAGTTTCTTTAAGAGTTTGCCAGTAACCAGTAGAAAGACGCATGAGATCCCTTATTCAAATAAGCTTTGAGTCCAAAAATCTTTGAGTTCAACATAAACCCAGAATTCGCAATTTACTGCGACCATGGCACCGATTTCAACGAGCGGAGAAGTGCCGTAGACCGGGTAAACTTCCACTTCCGTTTCCATTTCGGGACCCGGGCAGCTTTTATATTCGAAGTTAAAAAGACCAAGGCCCATACCAATACCGATGATTTCTTTCAGGACAAATTTCTCACCCTTCACAACTTCCAGGAATGATCCGCTTCTTTCCCTTTGAGGAAGAGAGAGGCTTTGAAGGATGGAATATTCCTTTCCGGCTTCCATATCGAACCAGACGCCCGCAAAAGAAGGAAATGAAATGAGAGCGAGTAAAATGAAAATGCGCATAGGTCCCCCTGAGTGGGACCATGTTAACTAAAAGCTCTCAATTTGGGAAAAGATCAGTGAGAAACGGTGATGAATTGAGGCAATTTATGAGCTTCACGCACCTCGGCTTTGAGAGCCGAAGCGGAAACGATTTCATATGCGGCCGGGTTCTCCAGAAGCTTCCGGCAGAGAAGATTGTGGAGATTGTGACCAGACTTGAAAGTCGTAATCTTGCCCGCGATTTCGTAACCGAGAAGACTCACGTCACCGATGGTGTCGAGGATCTTGTGGCGAACGAACTCATTGGCAAAACGAAGGCCTTCATTGTTCATGACTTTGTAGTCATCGAGAACGATCGCATTATCGAGAGATCCGCCTTTAATGAGGCCTTTTCTCTTGAGCATATCAACGTCTTTGGCGAAACCAAAAGTACGTGCGCGTGCAATGTCCTGGATGAAGTTTTCACAGGAGAAATCGAAGGAAAAACGCTGAGTCTTGATCACCGGGTGAGCAAATACAATCGTTGAATCAATCACGAGATTCTGGCTTGGCTCAAACTGGGCCCACTTGCCGTCTTTTTCCACCCGGACTGTATCGAGGATAACGAGAAACTTTTTTGATTTATTGAGATTCTTGATGCCGGTTTCTTTCAGAAGAAACACGAAAGAAGCTCCAGAGCCATCCATGATCGGAACTTCCGGACCATCGATTTCGATCATGCAGTTATTAATGCCGAGACCATAGAGTGTGCCGAGAAGGTGCTCAACAGTGTGAATGGCAGAAGCTCCCGACCCCAGAGTCGTCGCATTTTCGGTTGTTCCAACAGTGAGGGCGTTGGCCGTCATAGGAAGAGAACCAGCGATATCAGTGCGGACAAACTGAATCCCAAAATCTGCTTCAGCGGGAATGAGCTTCATGGTCACTTTACGACCAGAGTGGAGCCCGATTCCGGTCACCTTCACATCTTTTGCGATAGTCCTCTGATTAATCATTCTAACCTTTCAATAAAACAGGCACGTCATTCGATTATAAATGAATTTAGTAAGTTTGTACGAGAGAAAATTGTGCTGTATGTAGTAAACCCGACTCTAACAGTCAAGAGACATGTGAATTGGCCATTTCCGACAAAACCCGCCCACGGGGTGTCCGCAGGATAAGGCCTTGCTTTAAAAGATAGGGCTCGTAAACTTCTTCGATCGTTTGCTTGTCTTCTCCGAGTGTCGCCGACAGCGCTTCAATTCCGACCGGTCCGCCCGCATAGTAATTCTTCATCACAGTAAGAATTTTCCGGTCCATCGTATCGAGTCCCAGGTGATCAATATCCAGAAGTGTCAGGGCTGCCTGGACTTCTTTCATGCCGACTTTTGAGGTTCCGTTCACGAGAGCAAAATCCCGGACGCGTCTTAAAATCCGGTTGGCGATTCTCGGTGTTCCGCGGGAGCGCTTGGCGATTTCGTTTTTAGATTCCGTGTTGAGTTCAATCGACATTTTCTTTGAATTATTCAGGATGATCTCGGCGATTTTTTCCGGCTCATAATAATCAAAATTTAAGTGAGCGGTGAAGCGGTCACGAAGAGGATTGGATAGAAGTCCCGAGCGGGTGGTCGCCCCAATGAGAGTAAAAGGCATAAGTTCAATCTGCATCGTGCGGGCCGAAGCACCCTGACCTATCAGGATATCGAGACGGAAATCTTCCATCGCAGAGTAAAGAATTTCTTCGACAGAAATGTGCATGCGGTGGATCTCATCAATAAAGAGAACGTCGCGTGGCTTGAGATTCGTGAGAACGGCAGCAATATCGCCTTTTTTCTCAATAGCAGGACCGGAAACAACGTGTAGTTCTGACCCGAGAGCTTTTGCAATGAGCATCGCAAGCGATGTTTTTCCGAGTCCCGGAGGACCGGAAAGAAGAGCGTGATCCATTGCCGCTTTGCGGACAATCGCGGATTTCACCATCAGGTCGATATTATCGACGA
>CANGAC010000219.1 GCA_947451425.1 Bacteriovoracaceae bacterium
CCAAATAAAGAAGTGGTAACGAGTGAAAACACTTTCATCGGCTTTCTCATTCTCGCGAAATCTGTGGGAGCAAAACTCATCCAGGTGCCGCGGAAAGCTGATTACAAGTACGACGTCGAGGCGATGGCAAAAAAAATCACGCAGAATACGAAGATCGTCTACATCGCCAATCCCGACAATCCGACGGGAACGTACATCACGAAAGAAGAATTTGATTTCCTCATGGGCCATGTTCCCGCGCACACCATCGTCATTCTCGATGAGGCGTACTTTGAATTTGCCCAGGGGTTCGGTGATTATCCGGATTCGATGAACTACCGCTACGACAATGTGATCACTCTGCGAACTTTCTCCAAGGCCTATGGACTGTCAGGCATCCGCTGCGGCTACGGATTCGGTCACGACTATCTCATCGGAAATCTTCACAAGGTTAAACTTCCTTTTGAGCCTTCCCTCATTGCGCAGAAGGGAGCCTACGGCGCCTTGAAGGATTACCCGCATCTTCTGCGGACTCTCCAGAATAATCGCGAGCGTTACGAAGAGCTTTTTAAATATCTCACTGACACCGGCTTTCAACCGATCCCATCAGTCACAAACTTTGTGACGATCAAAACGGGCTCGGAAGAAAAGAGTTTGTATCTCTACAATGAGCTTCTGAATTTTGGCGTCATCATCCGTCCCCTCCGTGCCAATCTCATGCCGGATCACGTGCGGATTTCACTCGGAACGAAAGATGAAATGAATCACTTCTTCGAGGCGATGGATAAGGTCATGCCGAAGTACAAAGAAAAGTTCGGGAGTCATAAATGAAAGTCTGCACTTACACCCGTCCTTCTCCGATCGGAGTCCTGAAGCGCCTGGGACTTTTCTTCGACGAGAAAACCATCATCGATGTGAACCTCCTCTGGCAGACTGAGTTTGCCCGGAAGAACTTCTTTGATCCGGAAAAACGCGCCGAGATTTTTGCACCGAAGTCCCTCGCTCAGTTCCTGCGTGTTCACCAGGACGCATCCATTCCCATGCTTCAGGACACGCTCGAACTTTATAAGAAGCTTTCCAAGGAAGGTGTCACTCATTGCGCGTTTCACCTGTACGATGCCCCGGATACAAGATTCGCTGCTCCCCTTGATGAAATTGCCATGTATCGCGATTTCTACGCCCACGAAAAACATGTGAAGAAAGGTTTTGAAAAAAGAAACGAAGCCGTTCCTCCGGCCTGGTATGAAATCCCTGCCTACTATAAAGGCGGAAACACCGGCTTCATCGGTCAGGATGATCTGATCCCTTGGCCCTATTACTCGCAACAACTCGACTACGAACTCGAGCTCGGAGTGGTCATCGGTCGCGACGGAAAAAACGTCAAGGCCAAGGATATTAAGAAGCATATTTTCGGCTTCACGATCCTGAATGATATTTCCGCCCGCGACATCCAGAGAAAAGAAATGTCGATCCGTCTCGGACCGGCCAAAGGCAAAGACTGGTGCTCCATCATGGGTCCGGTCATTGTGACGTTCGATGAGTTTAATTACGAAGAGCCGAATCTTCTGATGACGGCTTCGGTGAATGGCGAAGAATGGTCACGCGGACAATCCGGCGACTCTCACTATTCCTGGGGCGAGATGATTGAGCACATGGGAATGGAAGAATGGATCCGCGCCACGGATTTCATCGGCTCCGGCACAGTCGGCACTGGATGTGGGCTTGAGCTCGATAAGTGGATCAAGCCGGGAGACATGCTGGAACTTTCGATTGAAAGAATCGGCACTCTGAAAAATATTGTGGGAACACCCAACAAGAAGGACTGATATGGAAAACTTCAAGGCGTCTGGTACATATACCAAGCAGGCCCACGTAAAACTTCCTGAGGGAACATTCGAGGAAGAGCACGGAAGGAAAGGTTTCTTCGGCCGCGTCTCACATCTTTATCGCACCAACATGCCAACGGACTGGTCAAATATCGAAGGCGATCTCAAACCCAGAAATCTCCCGCCCCTGTTTGAAGACAAAGGGCTTGAGAATAAACTCGTGAAGATTCTCTTCAATTCAGATGTTGAAGTTTATCTCGGTTCACGCACAAAGCCTTATGAGACATTTTTCCGCAACGCTGATCACGATGAGCTGTTCTTCATCCATGAAGGTGAAGGAAAGATGGAAACGACCTTTGGTCACATTCCTTTCACGAAAGGTGACTACATCATCGTCCCTCGCGGAACGACCTATAAGACCTATTTCACAAAGCCTCTCAAGGTCCTGAAGGTGGAATCGCGTTCAGAATTCGAAGAGCCGACGCGTGGAATTCTGGGACCGAATGCTCTTTACGATCAGACGGCGAAGTTTGTTCCTGAAGCCGCGATCGGAACCGAGAAGGCAAAAGATTATCCGATCGACATCCGTTACCGCGGGAAGAAATCCACCGTGACGTATCCCTTCAATCCTCTCGATGCCATCGGCTGGAAAGGGTCACTTTATCCGTGGAAGCTTTCGATCTACGATTACTGTCCGATCAATTCCCACCGCTATCACATCCCTCCCTCGGGGCACACGACCTTTGTGGCGCAGAATTTTGTGATCTGCTCCTTTGTTGCTCGTCCGCTCGAGCACACATCCGAGGGCGTTTTAAAAGTTCCGTTTTTCCACAGTAATATCGATTACGACGAAGTCCTCTTCTATCATCAGGGGAATTTCTTCTCCCGCGACAATATTGACGCTGGTGCCATCACTTACCATCCGCAGGGAATCAATCACGGACCCCATCCCAAGGCGTTCCAGAATGCCAATAAGAATGAGTTCACGGATGAGTTCGCAGTGATGATTGATACCCGTAATCCACTTGAAATGACCGAAGCCTTTAGTCGTTTTGAGAATAAGGATTACTGGAAAAGCTGGATGAAGAAGTAATCCGCTCAGGTTTCTCCGGATAGCTTTTCCCTCTGGAGAATTTTCCAAAGCGTGCGAAAATGGGTCATTCACTTCTCATAAGGATGACCATGAAAAAGTTTCTGCTTCCACTTCTCGCTGTGCTGACGGTTCCCGCTTTTGCAGCATCCATCAACATCGATAACATTTCAAAGGATGATCTGAAAAAAGTTGGGAATGAGTTTGCCATGAACTTCTCTCACACCACTGTGGCAGCTCCGGAAACAGATGGCCTCTGGGGGGTTGAAGTCGGTGCACTCGGCGGAAAAACAGGATCACCGAATCTCAAAGATGTTGTGAACAATGCGGGTGGGTCAGGCAACGACTTCAAAACACTTTACCATGCTGCTGCCTTTGCCCGGGTTCACATTCCCTTCGATCTCTTCGCAGAAGCTACGATCCTTCCGAAGCGCGACATCAGTGATGTCTCGGTATCATCGAACTCTTTCGGAGTTGGTTGGAACGTTGGTGCTTTCCTCGGACTCCCGATCGACATTGCTGTTGGTTATAACACCTCTAGCTCCGACATTTCCTTCGATCAGACAATCAATAACACTTCCACTTCAAACACTGACGTCGATTCGACGATCAAGGTCGCCACGAAGTCCCAGGTCGCGTGGGTGGGTGTGAGTAAGACCTTTCTCTTCATCACTCCCTATGTGAAAGTCGGGAACTCGCATTCAGATTCTCAATTTAAGATTGATACCAACGGCGCAGCCGGTACAGTGTTCGCGTTTACGAACAGACAGAAAGAAGACGTCAGTGCGAACGGGGGATTCCTCGCGACTGGTGCGAACATCCAGCTTGCGTTCTTCAAGATCGGAGCGGAGTTCTCTCAAACGGCCCGGGTGAAACGAGCTTCAGCTAAGATCTCAATCGATTTCTAAATTCTCTTCAGGTTTCGCCCTTCGGGGCGGAACCTATTTCGGCACATCTCTGTAAAAGACTCCGTTCTCCCACTTCATCTTCCCCCACAGAATCGGCTCCACAACTTCCAGCATAGGGAACGCGGCCTTGAGGTCTTTTTCCACGACTTTCAGATTGATCGTCGGAAGATAAGTGGTTCTCTCGAAGTCAAAATCCACGAGGAAATTATCAAAGTGATTGGCGATGAAAACCTTGGGCTTAAGAGTCTTAGCGTAGCCATTCACGAGAGGGTCGGTATCACTTTTCGTGACTCCCTGAATGAGAACATCGATTGAGGTGACGTCAGGTCGGTAGTTTTTTAAGTCCTGATCATCGTCATGAGTATTGTGAAAGAGGATGACGCCCTCCGGGTGCTCGATGAGGTAGATCCAGGTGCGGCCAGCTTTGTAATCCCAGAAACCGAAGTTGAAATCTTTCGGAACATCACCCGGTACGAAATCGATACTTCCGATGAGGGGAGCGTGATCCCGCTGATACGCCGTGATTCTGAATTTCCCCACTTCAAATGTCTTGTTCACTTCAAGAGGTTTGGTAAAAAGATTCGCCCAGGGATTGGCCTTGGCAATTTTCTCAAAATTCTTGTCGGTGTAAAAAATTGCCCCCGTCTGGCGTGCCACATAGGCAGCATCAACGATGTGATCAAAGTGTGAGTGCGTGACCAGAACAGCATCGAGCTTTTTCACGTCGATCTTTTCTAAGACCTTATCCACCAGTTTCTGGTCGCTCTTAAATTGCTTTAAACCCATCCACTGAAGAACACCCGGTCTGGTCCACGCCGGATCCAGGAGGATTTTTGTTTCACCATCACTCAGAAGAAACGAAGCCACGCCGAGCCAGCGCATTTCGATGGCACTGAGGGCACGTGAAACCGGAAGCATAAGGAGCACGGTAAAAAATAGGGTTTTAAACATGATGGCATCTCTTATAAGCTAGATTTATGAAAACATACCAGACAAATGGCGCCTTCGCCGACAATTATAAATTCCTCATTGGGTCCATCATCCCCCGCCCGATCGCGGTGATCTCGACCCTGAATATCGATGGTTCCAGTAACCTCGCTCCCTTCTCATTCTTCACAGCGATCTCGGCCCAGCCCATGATCATCGCCTTTTGCCCGATGATCAGAAGTTCCGATGGCCAGTTCAAGGACAC
>CANGAC010000220.1 GCA_947451425.1 Bacteriovoracaceae bacterium
AACCACGCGGAGAAAGCGGCGGTTGCCAGTCTATGTGCTAATGAGCAGAGTACGGAATTATTCTGGAAACTCCACGATTCTATGTTTGCTCACCAGGATAACCTTGATGATGCCGGTCTTTCGAAGCTTGCCAAAGATGCGGGCATCAAGGTTGACGCATTTGAGAAGTGTCTCGCTGAAAACCGCCACCTTAAGCAGGTCCAGTCAGACATGGAAGAGGGGCGTAAGATCAAAGTTAAGTCGACTCCGACCTTCTTTATCAACGGCCAGCTCATTAACGGTGCTCAGCCTATGGAAGTTTTTGCCGAGCTGATCGACGAAGAACTCGCGAAGTAACCGACCAAACCTCTTAAAAGTAAGACCTTGGGTGAAATCAGCAAGATTTACCCAAGGTTTTTTCATTTCTGCCGGGGTGCTAAACTGATCCATAAGGCCAAGAGAATTGGCCCCAAGGAAGCACCATGAACGGCGTAGATTACACCAGACGGTTAGCAAAAGAGCGCGAGTACTTTCAGGACTCGATCAAAAAAAATAATGAAGCTCATAAGCAGCGTCTCGATGAAACTGAAACACGTTCAAAGCATGTTGTAGAAAAACAATCCGAAAATTTTATCAAAGACAAAGCAGATCTCGAAAAATCCTATCAGGGAAATATTAATAACCTCGTGGATAAAAACCGCGAGTCGATGAATCACCAGACTGACAAGTTTAACCAGGATAGTGAGAAGGAACGTCTGGCCTTCGCGCAGGAATCCAATGCCAAGAGCAAGGACTTTGACCAGCGCCTGAACGACATCAAGCACAGCTACAAGCGTGCGTTCGGGTCAGAGAAAGAAACGAATACAGACATCCGCGATGCTGAGAAGAAGAGATACCAGGGGAACGTGAAAGAACTGGTGGTCAAGCAGGACGGCCAGCTCAAAAAATACCAGGAAGAAATCGCCGGCGCCGGAGCAGACATCAAAGATCAGTTCAAGCGCGAAAAGCAGCAGCTCGTCCGCAATCAGGAAGAGACTCTGGCGGCAACTCAGCGACGCCATTTCAATGAAAAAGAGACAGTAAAAAATCGCCTTTCCGGTGAACTTGTGAAGACTAAAGAGACGCATCAACAGGAAGGCGATCAGCTCCGGGATTATACTCAGGACAAGATTGTAAAAACGGAAAAATACCACTCCGGAAGAAGTGATCAGCTCGCTAAGGATTACACCGAAAGATACGCTAGAGACGCCGAAAAACAGCACCAGCTCGCGATCAAATCAAACCGGCAGTACGAAGAGCAATTCGATAAAGTCAGACGGGACGCCCAGAATGAAATCCGTCAGGCCGACAACCTTGCCCGCCGCCGAGATAACGGGGAAGGTGAGTTCAACGCAGCCGTTTCATCTAACCGCGAATTCAATGGGAAGAGTATTCAGGATCACAAACTCCAGAATATGAAAGGTGCGCTCGAAGATACGAAGCGGACGTATGAAGAGATGGCGGCGGCAGACGCAAATAATCACAAAATTACTAATGACAAAGATCGCGCCCAGACGCAGGCCTTCATTGATAAGAGAACCAATCAGTTGAAAGCTGAGAAGATGATCACGGTGGCGGAAGAAAGAATTGAAAACCAAACCCGAGTCGATCACCAGGAACGCCAGAATCTCGTGAAGAGCAGAGACTATGAGCGCCAGGTCATGCAGGAAAAGAAAATGGGAGACACCCGGGTGAAAAACCTGAAGGAAAACTTCCATAAGTCGATCACGGAAATTGAAGACAAGCTCCGCGAAAATATCGAAGACGTTACCCGTACGGCTAATGCGGATAAAAAAGAATTCCTGAAAAAGACGAGCGAACGCACCATTGAGCAACTCGCCGACATGAAACAGGAATATAACCGTCATCTTGACCAGACTGTTCAGGGATACGAATTCCGTATTGCTACTGCCCAGAAGAATTTTGACGAGCTCAAGATGAGTACCGATCAGAAGATGGCGACGATGGCACAGCAAAGCGAAGTGGAACTCAACTATGAGAAAACCACCGGTGCCGAAAGAAGAGACGCCGAAGTTCGTGGGCTTAAAGCCGCCATGAATGATCAGGCCCACCAACACCGGATGGAAGTGAATAACCTGATGGTCAACTATCAGAAGCAACTTGCTAAGGTTCAGTCACAGAATGACCTGAAATTAAAGTTGATCAGCAATGATTATGAGTCTAAATTGAAAGAATCTCAGGCCTCTAAGTCACGTGAGCTTGCTGAAAAAGACAATGCAAACCGGACTGAGCTTGAACGTCTGAAAGCAAATTATTCGGACGACAAGTCGAAGCTTGTGAGTGATTATGAAGCCAAGATTCAGCAGTTGAAGGATCATCACGAGACTCAAATGCAGCAGCTGAATGACTTCAAAAGATTAAGTTAATTTAGTTAGCAACATATTAGCAAAAGATCATCTATGTCTATCCGTCGCGCGAAGATCATAGCGACCATCGGACCTAGCTCAAACACTATCGAGATGCTTGAGAAGATGATTCTGGCCGGCATGAACGCAGCCAGAATCAACATGTCCCATGGAACTTATGAAGCCCATGAGCAATCCATTAAAAACATCCGCCAGGCCTCGAAGAATTTAGGAAGAGAAATTGCCGTTCTCCTCGATCTTCAGGGACCCAAGATCCGCGTTGATAAACTCCCGGAGCCTCTGCAGTTAAATGACGGAGACGTCTGGGTCATTGGTCCTTCTCACGTGAAAGACCAGTATCCCCAATACGCAAAAAATTTCATTCCTACGATTTATAAGGATCTCGTGAAAGACGCTCATGTGGGCGCCCGGATTCTTTTCGATGACGGATTGATTGTGTCCGAAGCCATTGAGAAAGAAGGTAACGACATTCTCAAAATTAAAATCAAAGTCGGAGGCATTCTAAAATCGAATAAGGGGATTAATCTCCCGTTCGTGAATGTTTCGGCTCCCAGTTTGACGGACAAAGACCGCGAGGATCTCATCTTCGGACTCAAGCAGGGGATTGATTACCTCGCCCTCTCGTTTGTGAGAACAGCAGATGACGTTAACGATGTAAAAGCGATTCTTCATAAGATGAAGATTCAGGTTCCGATCGTCTCGAAAATCGAAACGCCGACCGGTCTCGATAATATCGAAGCCATCATCCAGGCCTCTGATTGCATCATGATCGCCCGCGGAGACATGGGTGTGGAAGTCGGAAACGAACTTGTTCCTGCGATCCAGAAAAAAATTATCAAGGCCTGCAACTCCATTGGTAAGCCTGTCATCACGGCGACCCAGATGCTGGAAAGTATGATCACAAACTCTTCTCCGACCCGCGCAGAGGCATCCGATGTTGCCAATGCGGTTTGGGACGGGACCGACATCGTCATGCTCTCTGGAGAAACTGCTTCCGGGAAATATCCTCTGGAAGCAATTACCATGATGGGAAAAATTGTCGAGGAAGCCGAGAAAGCTCCGGCAGAAAGACCTATGCTTCGTCATATGGAGATTTCCAGTGTCACAGCATCGGTTCAGGTTGCTGCTTCCATTGTTGCAGAAAAAACTCATGCCCGCTGGATCATTTCCATCACTGAAGGCGGGAACTCGTGCCTTCGGATGACAAGATTCCGTCCTAAGACTCCTGTATTAGGTGTTACGAATCGTATCGATGTCATTCGCAAGATGAGCCTCTACTGGGGAGTGACTTCATACTATTTCAATATTCATGAAGATGAAGATGTTCACAAGCTTGAAACCCTCATGGTGGATAAGCTTAAGAAAGAAAATCACCTCAATAATGGCGACAAGATTGTCGTCACCATCGGTGACGGCAAATTCTTCAAGCAAGGATCAACTAATTCCATCCGCGTGGAAAGTATCAAAGATATTCCCAAGGGTCTGTCACACACTCACCAGGACGCCATCCAGGAGGTGTCTTTCGACAAGGGAAAGCTGTTACTTGATACAGAACTCTGTGCTTCATGCCAGGCCTGTATCAACGTCTGCCCATTTGATATCTGGGTGACTTCCGAAATCAATCACAACGAAACCCGCATCGATCCGGCCAAGGCCCACAAGTGCACACTCGACATGGCCTGTGTCGAGGCCTGTCCTACTGGTGCCATTGAAATCATTCCTTCTTTTTCATGATCTCAGCTGAACTTCTCAGTGAACTCGGAATCGTCGACTGGGGTTACACAGAAGAGAGCCGCCCGCAAAGTTTCGGGCGCTATCATCAGTGGGTAGAAGATGGGCACGCCGGGATTCTCAATTATCTTTCTGATCACCGGAAAGATCTTCGATCAGATCTTAAAAATCTTTTTCCTGAATTTGAGTCAGCTCTCGTCTTTCTTTTCAGTTACCGACCGGCCAAGAAATGGCTTCTGGAAAATAACCGCCATGACATTGCTTCATATGCCCTGGGCTTTGGCGGAGAAGATTATCATCATGCCCTCAAGCGCTCTCTTCAGAAGATCCTCGGAGAGATCAGGAAGACCCATCCAGACGTGAAATCTTTCATGACTCTTGATGCCCAACCGGTACTCGAAAGAGATCTCGCCATGAGAGCGGGGCTTGGATGGTTCGGGAAAAATTCCATGCTCATTCACCAGAAGGAAGGGAGCTATTTCATCATCGGAAGCCTTCTTCTGAATCAAAAACTTCCGCTGGAAGTGAAATCACCGGATGTCGATCACTGCGGCCAGTGTCGCGCCTGCGTAGAAGCCTGTCCCACACTTGCGATCGATGAAGAGACCCGAACGCTCAAAGCCGATCGTTGTATCTCGACATTCACCATTGAGCTCATGAAAGATGCTCCCGCTCCTGCCGGGATGGAGAATTCCCGGGGAGAAATCTTTGGCTGCGATATCTGCCAGGATGTCTGT
>CANGAC010000221.1 GCA_947451425.1 Bacteriovoracaceae bacterium
ATACGAGCAGTGTCCTTCTCATGTTCAGGAGAAAGTGATCGCGGCCCGTAAGGATAAAGTTAACGAGAGAGCTGAATAAGCTTTTTGATAATTTTTTTAATAAAAAAGGGCCGCTTCTGCGGCCCTTTTTTATTTGCAGATAATTTTAAGAGTGGAGAGGAGTTTTTTATTAAGGCTTCTGACTTTGTTCTTCTGAGAATCTGAACCTTTGATGTTCCACTTGATGCCGTTTTCGCGTTCTTGATTCATAGTCGTCATCTTCGCGCAGAATTCTTCTTTTCCTTCAAATTCTTTTTCACAGGCCTCTTTGACGTTGCCGAGATTTCCTTTCTCGCGATTCAGGAAATCCATAGCGACGGAAGCCGTGAGAGGAAGTTGGTTGATCGCTGAAGTAACAACTTCCGCATCGCCTATGGCGAGTCTCTGAGCTCCTCCACAAGTGATGCCGGCAAATGATGTCGTAGAAATCAGGACTGATGCGAGAAAAATCAATTTCATAAGAGCTCCGTTTTCCGGACTTCTATCTCTTAGGTCAGGGAATGAACAGGCCCCCTGTAATCATTTCTCATTTACAAGAGCTTACGGACGTATTAGTTTCGCTAATACATAACTTAAGGCATCAATATGATTGAAACGTCTTCCCTGCAGGTCCTGATCGCTCTTTCTCATAACGAGAACATCTCGAAGGCCGCTGAGGAATTGAATGTCACTCAGAGTGCGGTTTCTCAGGCGCTGAAAAACCTCGAATCCAAGGTCGGTTTTCCGATCGTCGCTCGTCAGGGAAAATCTGTTTCTTTGACGGAGCAGGGAATGAGGCTCGCCAAAGTCGCCAAGCAGTACTTCAAGCGGATCGAAGAAACCATCGAGCAGATCCATCTTGAAAATCACGAGATCAAAGGAAAGATTCACGTCGGCTCGCTTTATGGCCTCGGAAAAACCTGGCTCTCTTCGAGGATGCTCGATTTCTTAAATGCGTACCCGGAGCTTGAAGTAAGACTCTCGATGGATTTTCCGGAAAATATCATCAAGAAGTTTGAGCAGCACGAGATCGATTGCCTCATCATGCCGGAGCATCTGGTTCCTGCGTTTGCCGACAAAAAAGATCTTCACGACGAGCACACGACACTCGTGTTCAGCTCAAAGTTTGAAATTACATCGAAGACTGACCTGAAAGAAATCTTACTGAAGCCGATCATCTTCTACGACAACAACGATCCGAATTTCTACCGCTGGTGCCGCGAGAAGTTTGGGGTCGTCCCGAGAAATATTAAACCACGTCTCGTTGTGAACTCATTCGGGCAGATGCTTCAGGCGGTGAACGAAGGACTGGGGATTGCCGTCGTTCCGACGCACGTACTGAAGCGCTCTCACTTAAGGGACAAAGTGAAGACGGCCGGAAAAGATTTTGAGGTCTACAGTAACAAGGTCTCGTTTGCGTTTCATCCGGACGATGCCCAAAGTTACAAGATCAAGGAACTTTATAAGTTCCTGCTTGAAGTGACGAAAGACCTATAGTCCGTAGTCCCGGCAAGCTTGTCTCACCATCATCTGGCTGCCTTCATTGTAATAGAGAAGGTAGCCTAGTTCATATTCGTCCCGAACGACGACATTGCTTTTTATCAGGGCCACTCTCTCTGTGAGAAGAGGGCGCATGATGAGGCAATACCGCTCGAGTGTGGGGTTTTGTTGATGAAAACAATAGTTCCATGCCAGGTAATGAGCGTCGCTCTCATGATCGAGCTCCGATGACACTTCATCATACGTTCTGGTGGAGCGAAGAGATTCGGAAATATTTTCCGCCGTGATCAGCGCCCGTTCGGTGTAGACATCGCATTCTATAGAAGCAAATGCGGAATGGGTGATGGCGAGGATGATTAGGATACAGACTTTCATAATGTTCCTTTAAAAAAGAATCGCCCAGATATTGATGATGTTGTCTCTCATGGGAAAGAAGATTTTCGTGATGATCTGTCTTTCTTCCCGTTTCCAGAAGTAGGTCTCGGCGGATGGGTAAACGTAACCAAACTGGTAGCTCGTGGGATTGGAGTGTTTTTTAAAAATCGGAAGCTCCGGGTAATTCGTCGGTAGCTTCTGCAACTCTTCGATGATGGTCTTCGCTGCCCGTCTGGCGTCTTTGGCAGTATCGATGTCTTCTTTTCTTTCTCTAAGTAAGTACTTCCGGATATTGAGAGCATGAATGTGGCGAAGCTTCGTCACTTCCAGAAGTTTTTTGAGTTCAAGATTTCTGATCCCTTCAATTGAGGGCCAGCGCAGGAGTCCTTCTTCTAAGAGCTCAATTTCTTTTTTGAGTGCCCGACGGGAATCAAAAAGTTCCTTCATGGTTTTTCTATCGTGGATCCGGTGCGTGCGATTGAGCTCATCCTGAAGGTTGGCCGATGTCAGCATCGAGATGAGGCCTTTCTTCTTGAACCACTCGTGCTGAAAGTCCAGGTGCTCCTGCCAGAGTGACACAGGTTCATCGAGAAGCTTAAGAGCGATCATCGGATCAAAGGCGTAATCAAGATCCGTGACGAGGGCATTGTTCCAGTCATAGAGCCAGTAGCCCAAAGCGTGTCCGGTGGTGAAGTTGAGATTTCCTTCCACGCCTTTTTCGTGAAGAAGCCACATGTCTTCCGCGCGTGACTTGAGATAGTCGGTGAGAAGAAGCGGGATATCCACATCCATCGCGATCCAGTAACTCGTTTCCGGATAATACCAGGCAGGTCGCTTGTCTTTTTCCTTCAGGAGAAAATCTTTGATGGAGCTGAAGTCCTTGTTCCCATACATGGGTGCTGATTTATCCAGGAGCCCATAGAACATGACTGTGTGAGGGAGAACACCCACATCACGATGAGCATGCTGAGGAAGAAAATTATAATTCCCCCATTTCTCGGAATGCTGGTTACTTGAAACATGTACCTTGGTGAAGACGGCAATTTTCTTTTCTTTCAAGATTTCAGCGGAAAGATTGAGCCACTCGAGCGTCTTCTCATAATTGGTCGGCGTAAACTCACTGGTTCCTGCTTCGAGAACCACATAGGAAAGGGGAAGGGCGCGCGTGAGAGTTTCAAGACCTTTGCGAATACTGTCTTCAGCACCCCAGCCGAAGAAAGACTGCCAGAGGGAAAGAAGCTTATAACTTTTCTGTTGCTGAAGAGCGATGCCGAGAGAGGCGCCGGTGTAAATGCCGAGAGTGCGGGCGAAAGCAAACGCCGGTCCCACATTTCTCCGGATCCGGGAATGAGGAACGCGAAGAAGACTCACATCCATGAGGTTCTGCTGGTTTCTCGCAAGCCAGCGGACGGTCTTCATCGCAATTGCAGGATTGCCCTTCTTCGTGAAAAAAGTTTCCATCCACTCGCTTGGGTGAAGCGTGTGAAGGTGAGAGCCGCGGTACTTCAGGGCCGGTCGCCAGTGATAGGTTTTCCCGCAAGCTTCCTTCATGCGCGACAGAGTCGGCGTGATCTGCACTTCCGGATGCGGGAAAAGAAAACCCAATTCGCGCATTCCTTTCATGACGACAGAGAGTCTCTCCGTTCTTGCTTTCAGGACGAGCGTGAATTTCTGATTCTTGCAGAGAACCTGAACGGTTTCTCCTTCCGGATAATCCATCCTGAGAGTGACGAGATCTTTCGGAAGTTTTCCCGCAATCAGGATTTCTTCTATCTCCTGCTTCAATGTTTCCGTGGAAACCTGAAGCTCCGGCATGTTGGACGGAACCTGGGCCCATGAGAGGCCCGTCATCAGGAGGAATAGTGCGATGCTTTGCATAAGTTTTGTCATGATCAGATGATTAACTATAGGCAAAGAAACACTCCTCTTGAATAATAATCGGGTGAGCGATCTTAAGAATTTTGAAAAACATCTTCCGGCGACTCTCGTTGCGATCAACGAGCTTCTGGGAAAACACGGTTATGTTGTCACGATTGTGGGCGGGATTGTCCGCGACTATTTTCTGGACGGAAGAATCGGCAAAGACTGGGACATGGAAGTCACTCATCCGACTCTTGCCTGGGAACTCAAAAACTGGAAAGACTTAGGAAAAGAACTCGCACCTATCGGAAGGGTGACTTACCTTCCGTATGATGTTCTCCGGGTAGAGGCGCAGAATATGGAGTTCGAACTTTCTCCCCCGAGAAAAGAAACTTTCACCGACGAAGACCACCATAAAAATTTCACTGTGAGTTTTGATTTCCGGACTCCCTTTGAAGAGGCAGTGAAACGCCGGGACTTCACCATCAATGCCATAGGCGTCCGCCTTTCGGGGAAAGGGAAAGCAGAGCTGATCGATCCCCTGGACGGGCTTCTTCACCTGAGGGAGAAAGTTCTTCATCCCTGCAGTGAAGATTTCGTGAAAGATCCGGTGCGCTTTTTAAGGGCCCTGAGATTCTCCACTCGCCTGGGTTTTTCTTATAGCGAGAAACTGAGGACCAATCTTCAGGACATGAAGTTGAGCGGGATTTCTCCTGCCTACTTGTGGTCTGAGATGCAGAAGTCCGGAAACCCGCTTCAGTTTTATAGGAAATGCCTTGAGGAAAAAAACCTTCATCCGGAATTTCCTCTTCCGACAGAAGATATCAGATCCCGGATCTCTCAACTTGAGAAAGTCCTCGTCATGCCGACCAGACACGAGTCCTGGATCATTGCCCTGGAATGGGAGGATGTAGATTCGGCGTACTGGCAGAAGTTTTTTAACCTTTCGAGCGACACAGGAAGACGACTCCAAAGATGGGCAAAAGTAACGAAGGCTTTTACGAAAAAACTTCCGGAAGAGTTTCATGGGGAATTCGAGAGTCTCCGGGACACGGCGGACTTTGAGATTCTCTTTGACTGGTATTTTACGACGAAACAGATCC
>CANGAC010000222.1 GCA_947451425.1 Bacteriovoracaceae bacterium
CTTTTTTTTTGATTTCCTTCGGAAGTGTGACGAAGGTGAGATTCGAAGTCGGGGTGGAAGGCGAGCGGAATGGAGAGTGGCGGGAGTATGAGTTCAAGGGAAAGCCTACCCGGATAAACCGGATTCCGGGAGTCTTTGCGCTTCTAGTTCCCGAAAATCGGACTTTCCGAGCTGGAATCACTCTTGCAATGACTATGAATGTTCAGTGACCGTAGCAAGGACGGAGCGGAATGCTTGGCCCTTAATGCGAACAGAACAAAAGAAACGGCCGTCTTCGGATGGCCGTTTTCTTTTTGTGACAAGAATTTGCGGCTCGACAAAATTCGCTTTCCTGAGCTACACAGAAGCTATTGAGGGAACAAAGACGCGAAGTTAAAAATTCCGCCTTGTTTTTGCCTTAAGAAGGGCCCGGGCCCCTGTTCAGAAATACTGTTCGCGATTACTTTGGGTGGAGGAGAACACCATGAGAGCTTTCAGACATAATCCGCATCCTGTCGACATGATCCAGATCCTTAATGGAAAGGAAATTGTTGTCGTGGAGAAAACGTCAAAGCTCGAAGAATGGGATGAAGAGTTTACTGTGGCACCGGTTCCGGCACCTACGTTTAAGAGCTCACTCCTGAAGATCAAAAATTCCGTGAGTGCAAAACTCTTCTCAATTGAATTGGGGAAAATCAGTTTTTAAGAAGACGCTTCATGATCTCAGGGTTTCCCTTGAGAGCAGCATAGCGAAGGAAGATCATTCCCTGCGCTTTTTTCTCACCAGCGATATTCACCACCGACAGCATCCCGATATTTTTTCCTTTCCAGTTAAGCCAGTGATGGCCGTCTCTGGTGCTGCCTAAGCTCCAGTTGAACGGAAGGGAAATGCCGAAAGATTTCGGAGAGTGATACGTAGAAATGTCTGCGTACTGAGGACCCCAGTCCTTGCGGCTGGAATTTTTGAGGGCGCCACCTGGAACCCCCGGAATATCTCTTCCATCGAGAAGTTTTGAATCAATTCCCTCAGAAGTTTCAACAGAAGCAAGATCATCGAGATCGAGGAGAAGTTCGAGGTTCATTCCGCCTTCTTCCTGATTCGGAAGATAAGACACCACAGATTTTTTTGCCTCTGTCACGCCGAAGGAAAATCCGGTCGGATGCTCAGCGTGAGGAAGTTTCATCGTCACAACGAGTTTCCCGTTCTGGAAATTGACGAACGGACCCTCAACACCGGGAACAGGACCCGCAGCAATGGCGGAACAAGTAATCAAGAGAAAGACAGCGTAACTCAGAAGCTTCATGGGTTCAGACCTTTTGGATATGCCCACATTTCGGGAGAGGCAGACTTCTGATTAAGATAATTCAGTTTCTTAATTCCGGGAGGAAAAATCTGCTATTCCGACTGTTCTTGTTCGCCCCTTGACGGGCCCGGAGCATCGTCATTTAAATCACACTCCGGAGGTTCCCATGGGCATGATCGACATTGGCCACGGTTTTCAGTTTCCGGAAGAGTACTGGACGAGTGAGTACCAGAGTCTTTTTCCACAGAAACTCCTGAACATGCTGGCGCATCTTCTCCATGAACTGGGGCCCGCGCGCGACATTCTGCTTATCCGTCGCGGAGAGAGGCAGTTCGGCTGGAACTGCGGTGAGCTTCCGGATTTTCCGGAACGGAACAGCGAAGCCGTTACGGGAAAATGGAAAGTGGATCCGATTCCGAAGGAGCTGAGGAAGCGCAGAGTGGAAATCACCGGGCCCGTGAATTCGGCGAAGTTGGTGATCAACATACTTTCGCGGAATGAAAAAGGTTCTCGCGCTGATATGGCGATGCTTGATTTTGAAGATTCGCTGAAACCGGATTTTTTCAACATCCTTTCCGGATATTTGAATGTCATCGGTGCGGTGGAGGGAACTCTGACCACCGAAGCCGAGGGAAAAAAATATCAGTTGAATTCGGAGGACATGGCCTACGTGATGGTACGAGTCCGTGGCCTTCACCTGGTTGAGAGTAATCTGACTTTTGAGGGAGAAGCTGTTCCGGCAGGACTTCTGGATCTCGTTGTGTGCTTCTTTCACACCGCCTGCATTTACCTCGATAAGAATCTTACGCCGAAGTATTACATCCCTAAGTGTGAGCATTTCCATGAAGCAAGATGGTGGAATGATCTCTTTGTCTCGCTCCAGAAAAGAATGAGTCTCCCCGCGGGAACTCTTAAGGCGACTTTTCTCATTGAAACACTCCCGGCCACCTTTCAGGTCGAAGAAATCCTCTATGAGATCCGCGAGCACGCGGCCGGGCTCAACGTCGGAAGATGGGACAAAATATTCAGCGACATCAAAGTTCTCCGGAATAACCCCGAGAGAATTCTCGGTGATCGCTCAAGTCTTACCATGGAAAAACCGTGGATGGAAAATTACGCCAAGCGGGTGATTAAAATCTGTCATGAAAGGGGAGCATTTGCGATGGGAGGGATGTCGGCCTTCACTCCCGGAAAAACTCCGGAGATGCGGGAGGAGCAGGCGATGAAAGTGAGAACGGATAAACAAAGAGAGGCGTCCTGGGGCCATGATGGCTGCTGGGTTTCTCATCCCTATTTCATCGACATTGCGATGGAAGCATTCCAGAGCGATAACCAGCTGGAACGAACTTTGCCGGATTTTGATAAGTACAGTGATGTTCTTCCGAGAGGCGAAGGTCCTTATACCATGAATGGTCTTCGCACCAATATCCGGGTGGGGATTGCTTACCTGGAAGGGTGGGAGCGCGACATCGGTTGTGTCTCCTTTGATCATCTCTTGGAAGACCTCGCGACGCTGGAAATTTCACGGGCGCAAGTCTGGCAGTGGCTCCATCACGGCATAACACTTGAGAGCGGGGAAGTCGTGACCAAAGAGCTTGTGCTGAAACTCTTTGATGAAGAATGCGGAAAAATCATCGCCGAAAACGGAAACGGCAACTGGAAGGATGCGGCCGGGAAAGCTTCCTCTCTGTTTCTGGAAAAGGATCTCAGAAATTTTTTAACCACGGAGAGTGATCCCGTGATGGAGAAAAAAGGAAGCAACTCATGGAATACTTTGAGCACGAAGTCGGGGAGCTTCAGCATGCCTGGGAGAACGATTCCCGATGGAGAGGAATTAAGCGGGACTATTCAGCCTTAGAAGTCTTCCGTCTCCGGGGAACGGTGAGGATCGAGCAATCTCTTGCCCGGATGGGAGCCGAAAGACTCTGGCAAATTCTTCATGAAGAGGATTACGTAGCGGCCCTTGGCGCCCTTACCGGAAACCAGGCCGTGCAACAGGTGCGCGCGGGACTTCCGGCCATTTATCTTTCGGGATGGCAGGTTGCGGCCGATGCAAATTTGTCCGGCCACATGTATCCGGACCAGAGTCTTTATCCGGCGAACTCCGTTCCTGAAGTCGTAAAAAAAATTAACCGCGCCCTCCAGCGGGCAGATCAGATTGAATGCGCTGAAGGAAAAGTCAGCCGTCACTGGATGGTGCCGATTGTGGCCGACGCCGAAGCGGGATTCGGCGGGCCCCTGAATGCTTTTGAACTGATGAAGATGATGATTGAAGCAGGTGCCGCGGGTGTTCACTTTGAAGATCAACTTGCGAGTGAAAAAAAATGCGGGCACCTCGGGGGAAAAGTGCTCGTGCCGACCTCGCATTTCCTGCGCACATTGACGGCGGCAAGGCTTGCGGCTGATGTGATGGATGTGCCGACGATTGTCGTCGCAAGAACGGATGCCAATGGAGCGCAACTCTTAACGAGTGACGTTGATGAACGCGATCGGGAATTTGTGACTGGCGAAAGGACACCGGAAGGATTCTACCGGATCCGCGAAGGAATTGAGATCGCCATCGCCCGAGGTCTGGCGTATGCTCCCTATGCCGATCTTCTCTGGTGCGAGACTTCAAAACCTGACCTCAAGGAAGCCAGACGGTTTTCTGAGGCGATCAGAAAGGAGTATCCGGAAAAAATTCTCGCCTACAATTGTTCTCCGTCGTTTAACTGGAAAAAGAATTTAAGTGACGCAGAGATTGCATCATTTCAGCGTGAGCTTGGGGCGATGGGATATAAGTTCCAGTTTGTGACACTGGCGGGGTTTCATGCCCTGAACCATTCGATGTTTGAGCTCGCCCATGATTACAAGAGTCGAGGCATGAGTGCGTATTCCGACCTTCAGGAGAGGGAATTTGCTTCAGAAAAGTCGGGATACACAGCAACGAAGCACCAGCGTGAAGTCGGTACAAGTTACTTTGATCTCGTGAGTACCACTGTGAGTGGAGGTCTTTCTTCTACGCTGGCGTATCACGGATCGACAGAATCAGAGCAGTTCATTCAGCAATAATTTTTCAGGGCAGGAGAAATACCTGCCCCTTTCTTTTTTCTCGGGTTTTGTGGCCCTCACCTTGCAACTTTCTTCGGTATGAAAACTCGGCTGAAATATCTTAATAAGCTCGGAAAACTTTCAAACCTCAAACTCCGGGCGGTCGATTACACCATTGTTGCCCGGACAATTGAAGAACTCATTCTCCGGCAGGAAAGATTCATTGACCGCGTCTCCTGGCGAAGTGATCTTCCTCCAAAAGTCATCCGTACTCTCATTCACGAATCAACGACGATCATGACTTTTGCGAGTCTGGCGGGATTTGATCTCGGGGGACTGAAGGGTGCGGCTATTGGGGCAACTGTAGGGGTGTTGATTGTGGTCGGAAACATTGCCTTCCGGATTTTCTTTATCCGTGGGCAGGATGGGATTGAAGTCGCAGTCGCACGGGCATAAAAAAAGGGAGCAAAGTGTCCTTTGCTCCCGCTACTAACAAAAATTAA
>CANGAC010000223.1 GCA_947451425.1 Bacteriovoracaceae bacterium
CGATACTCGTTGATCTTGTTCCGGAGTGTGCGGATAGATACGCCGAGGATCTTGGCAGCTTGCGTGCGGTTCTCAGAAGTAAACACGAGAGCTTTCTTGATAAGAAGTTTCTCAGCGTCCTTCAGAGACATCAGCTTCATTCCGTCTTCATCAACTTCACCAGTTGTGAATTCAGCTTTACGCTCGCCGTTTTCAATCGCCTGGAGGTCAAGAGTTGTTCCGTCCATGTTTGTCATGGTCTTGCGGATGAACGACTTGAGTTCAGCGATGTTGTTGTTCCAGTTGTAATCAGAAAGCTTGCGGGCAGCTTCGTCAGCGAGATAGATCTGCTCAGACTGAGTTTCCTGAGCGTACTCTTCGATAAAGTGACGAGCGATCAATTCCACGTCAGTTCCTCTTTCACGGAGCGAGATCATGTCGATCGAAGCGCCGTTAAAATAAGTGTAGAGAGCACGTGAGAACTTTCCTGCACCAACCAACTTAGAGAGATTCTTCGAGGTAGTAGCAAGGATGCGGACGTCTAACTCGTAATCAGGTAGTTCTTGAAGGATAGTATAGAGGCGTTTCTGAAAACTTTCATCCAGCGCATCAATGTTGGCAAAAATTACCGTACCACCGTTGGCAAGTTCTAGAACACCACGGTTAAATTTCCCGGAGTCTTCATCGCGGTAGCCGAGAACGATCTTCTCAACCGTCGCGCCATCCGTGCCACAATCAACAACTTCGAGGCGTGCGTTCTTTCTCGCAGAATTGTTGTGGATGTACGATCCAAGCGCTTTCTTGCCTGAACCTGCTTCACCCGAAATCAGAACAGGAGTCTTAGTGACAGCTACATTACGTGCAGTCTCCAGAGCGATGTTGAATTTTGGGTGATTACCAACGAGTACTAAACCTTGAGTTAACATTAGACCTCCTGTCCGTTGTTATGTGGTTCGTTTTTTATAATTTCTTTTCTAACAGTTCCAGTGTCGCGAGCTCGCTCCTTGCCATTTCTTTAATGTGCGAAGGAACGTTTTTGTCATTCGTAAGATCGTTCAAAACTCCCCGTCCTTCCTGCACGCGCGAGTTCTTTATCAATGATAACCCGTAAAGGTATCCGATACGTGCGGTGTAAGGAGATTTTTGAAATTTGCCTCTGAATGATTTTGTCATAGTCTCGATCTCCTTCCACTCGGGTGAACCCTCTCCCGCATAGGCTTCTATGAGGAGATAATTGATTCGCTCGGAGATATTCAAGATCGGTGCCGACTTCGAAGAGGAGACGTCATCAGACAGTGCTTTTACCACTGTTTTAAAGCGCTCCTGGTCCTTCAACTGATAGAGAGATTCCACGTAACCCATGAGAAGGTCTGCGGTCTGACGGGGGGTCAGGATGTTCGTCGGGTTCTGGCGAACGAGAACTTTCTCAAATTCCACCACGGCATCGGAATAGGCCTTCTGGTTGAATTTAATGAGACCCACATAATACGGATAATTTATAGAGTCCCGGAGTGACACTGGCAAAGTGGTCAGCTTGTCACTTGCCTCGGTGTACTTTTGGTCTCCCACGAGACGGATGATATTGAGCTCTTCGATCATCTGGCCCAGGTCCGTCGTCTTCGTCCGATCTACCCACAGAGGGAAAGTCCGGGGTTCAGCCTTCTGGACTTCTTTAAAGGATGTGAGGGCGCGATCGTAGCTCTTATACATCCCGAGCTTTAAGAACGAATCACAGATGACGAAGTTGAGATAAAGGTTCGAGGCCACTTTCTGCTCATACTTCGCACGATAAGTTTCCCAGATCTTAACGGCCTTGGCGTAGTCTTCCTGGAGATAGGCAGCCTGGATGAGACCAAAAATGATCTCCGCTCCGTCGCCTTCAAAGACTCTTCTTTCTGCCGGTAACAAAGAATCAACCGGAATGCCCGTGAGGTAGGCCAGTGCCTTGTCGTAGTCTTTTGACGAAACAAAAAGGCGAAGGCGGACGAGCCACAGGAGTTTTTTCAGATCGTTCGAGATGACTTTAGCTTCATCCGGTGACTGTTCGAGGAAGACTTCGGTCTCAAGGTCATTGATGTCGGGCTTAATCTTTCTCGCAACCCTCATCCCGACATAGCGAAGCTTCGCTTCATAGCGAATCGCCGGATCTGTTGAGCGGTCGATGGCATTCTTATAAAGAGTGAGTGTCTCGGAGGCCGGACGATCAAGGAGTTCGTAAGCAAGGGCGAGACGAAGGCGCGCGTGAGGAGCTTCTCTTACATAAGAGTAACCCGAAACGAATTCGTCGAAGGCCTTGATCGAGGCTTCGTAATCGGCGTGACGGAAATAACTTTCACCGACGTTAAACAGGATCGCCGGGTGAACAGGCTTCATCAAAGATTTTTCCACAAGCTTGTAGCGCTTGATGATTTCTTTCGTCTCCCCTTTCATGAGAAGGGCAAAGGAGATGTAGGCCATGCTCATCTGAGCCGGAAGGATACTCTGAAGTTTTTTATTCTCAGTCTCAGAGAGGAAAGCTTCGATCTTTTCCGGCTGCTTGAGTTCCGCGAGCGAGTGAAGAATCGTGAGAGCTGACTGGATGATGAGTGTCTGGTCAAACTGCCCGCGCGCCTCGACATACAGTTCTTTCGAGAGCTCAAGGGTGCGCACGAAGTCTTTCACATCGACATTATATTGAACGAGATAACGGAGGATGGCACTCTTCAGTTCGTAATCAGTCGTAAGGTCCTTGATGTTCGAGAGCATCACCATCGCCGACTGGGTGATCCCGCGATTTGGCTTGGCGAGGTTCCCTTTCAGAAGGGCATTGGCCTTGAGGTACTCATTCGTCACGTAATTCGCGTCTCTTGTTCCGTACTTTTTCTCATACAGACCAATCGACTTATTCATGAGACCCCACTTCTCCTCGCGGAAGAAGTTGATCGTCAGCTGCATGTGAGCTTCTTTCGGGTCATCGAGCTTATCCCGGTCTTTCACAGGGAAAAGTGTCTCCGGAGTTTTAGAAGAGAGATTGATGTCTTTTTCCACAGACGGGATCATGGCGGAGTAGTTCCACATGAAGGAGGCGCCATAGCGGAAATCACGGAAGCCAGGATTAATAAGGGATTCATCTGTCTTCTTCACTTCGATGTTCGTGAGAAGCTTGCTCCGGGCGGTGAGAAGATCGTTTTTCGACGGAAGCTCGACTTTCTTTTTGATCACCACTGGCTCAACCGGAAGCGGAGTCATCTTAGACATCGCCGGCGTTTTTTCTGAGACGAGATCCGAATTGATCCAGAAATCGAGGATGTATTTTTTGTCAGCGTCCCGATAAAAAGAGAAAAGCTCAACTGATGGGTCTTTGAGTTTCACCATCACGGTGGCCGGCTTCGACGGAAAATTATCTTTGGAATAAGAAACCGAATCTATATAAGAGCTATCTGCCTTCACGCGGGCGAGGTCGCCGGCGAGTGTTTCGAACAGCTGGAGATTCAAAGTCTCTATATAGAGAGTCTGGTCGCGCTTCACAACCGTGAGCTGGTCTCTTGGAACGACGAGGTTCCAGCGAAGATGAGTCTTGAATGTTTCCTGATTGATGATGTCGGCTAAGACAGACGGCGCGGTCAGTGCACTGGCAAGTAAGATTGTCGTCAGAAGAACCGTGAAGTTTGTCATTCGTTAAGACTTCCTGTCTTTACTTAGGTAGCGGACACATCCGTGTGGCCATTTTTACCTACCTAAGTTCGAGTGTAGCCGAATTTTCCCATTCTCAAAGAACATTTTTACCCATAGGCAAAAACATCCAGTCGATGTTTTGACATACCTAAAAGATAACAATGACTTAAAATGGAAATAATTATTACCCGTTCGAAACGGTCATCAAAAATGCGTGTTCTACTTCTCATGCTCCTCGCTTGTTCGTGTTCCATTATGATGGGTGGCGGAGCTCCCCCGAGTGCAAAGGGAAAGCAATACAAAATCCAGTTCGCAGAATCCGGATGGAATCTTCTGAAAAAAGACGAGCGCTCTGACTACGTCTTTGAAAATGCAGACGGAAGAATTCTTCTCTCGAATAGTTTCTGCGGAGAATTCCAGGAACAGGCTCTCGATTATCTTGCCGAGAAAACATTCAAGGCGGTCGGTGACTTTCATTCTGAAAAAGGCGAATGGACTACACTCCATAACAGAGAGGCCTATCGTCTCGAAGGAAAGGGAAAAGTAGACGGTGTTCCCGTTGGACTTCGGATCCTCAACACCAGAAGAAACAACTGTTACTTTGATTTCGTCGCCATCACTCCCGAAAAGAACCTGGCCACAGATCCCGCACTCTTTGATCGCTTCCTCTCTTCGGTGGAGTTTCAATGATCAGTGCCATTAAAGGACAGTTTCAGCAAACGGGAGAAGTGATCCTTCTCTTCCAGCAAAGCGTGTACGGAATGTTCACTGCTCCTTTTTACTGGGGTCGTGTCTTTGAGCAGATCATTCACTTAGGCATTGGTTCCCTCTCAATTACTCTTGTGATCGGTTTTGTCACGGGCCTCGTGATGACTCTCCAGTTCGGGTACGGACTCGCGAAATTCGGTGGGACTCTTTATGTTCCGGCGATCGTCTCACTTTCACTCGTGAAAGAAATCTGTCCCATCTTCACCTCTCTTCTCATTGCGGGAAGAATCGGTTCCGGCATGAGTGCCGCAATCGGGGCGATGCAGGTGACGCAACAGGTGGATGCCATCCGCGCTCTCGGAACTTCTCCGATCCGCGTCCTCGTGGTTCCAAGACTTCTCGCGACTATCATCTCACTCCCCCTTCTTGCCACACTCTCCAGTTTTGTCGGCATCGTCGGAGGCCTTA
>CANGAC010000224.1 GCA_947451425.1 Bacteriovoracaceae bacterium
GTTGCTCCACCAGCAGTTGAACCTGTAGTTGTTCCACCAGAAGTAGAACCTGTAGTTGCTCCTCCAGAAGTAGAACCTGTAGTTGCTCCTCCAGAAGTAGAACCAGTAGTTGCTCCTCCAGAAGTAGAAGAACCCGAAGTTGAATCACCAGTTGTTGCTCCACCTGAAGTAGTAGCACCTGTTGTTGATCCACCAGCAGTTGAACCAGTTACTGATCCGCCTGTAGTTGATCCACCAGATGTAGAAGCACCAGAAGTAGAGTCACCACCAGTAGTTGAACCACCGGCAGTTGTTCCTGTAGAAGAGCCACCAGTAGTTCCATTCGTAGAACCGCTGGTTACCCCCGCACTCACTCCACCTTGAGATGAGCCATCCACACCCGAACTATCGCCTCCATTGCTACCACCAGTAACCACGGTGTTGTCCGCGAATGGATTTTGTAAATAATCTTTTTGATAAAATTCTTCCTTGTTACAAGCGGTAACGCTCGCAACGAAGAAAATAGACATGAGAAGACGGTTGAAGTCTGTAACTTTTGAATGTTTCATGGTTATCCCAGAAACAAGCTCTTAAGCCATGCATTCTTTTCGATTTTGGGATCAACAAACGTGCAACTTGATTTAACGTCCAACGACAAAATCGAAAAAAGAAAATGTAAAATACTTAATCCGGATTCTACTCCGACCCTCACCAATTTCAACAGCGTTCGCGATGAAAAATGGAGATTCGCTTTGTGAATAAACCTTTATAAGTGTGATGCCTCTTATCGGCGACAACCCGCGAATCTCGAGCCAAATGTTATTGGCACTGGTGCTTTAGAAGCCAAGAAGGAGCTTAGACCCCGGTTTTTTCTCGAGTTTTGCCCAGGCACGACGGACATTAATTAAATCGTTGCCGACGATTAATTCGCAAGTCCCTGTTTCACCGGTAAAGTTCAGGCGATTGAAAAATTTCATCTTCCTGAGCTCGGCAAAATGAAGCGATCCCACTTTAGGACATTCGATGACGTAAGACCCGACATAGGTCGGGGAGTTTTTCTTAATCTCAAACTGGAAAGTTTCCTGTCCTTCTAAAGCATCAAATTTTTCTTCGCCGACTGACAGCGATTCGATGTTCCACTGGCCCTCGGGAAGATCAAGTGAGGAAAGCGTGTTCTCTACCCGGATGTACTCTTTTTTCCCGGTCTCGTGATGGACCAGAGTGAATTCCACGAACTCAGGATAGATAAGATGCCAGACCGCCTGGCTTTTTTTGGTCTTATCAACGAGCTTTTTGACCGGAGTAGTAACCTTTCTTACCCGCTTCTCAGTAACAACCGGCTTAACCTTGACCGGAACCTGCGGCCGGAAGGACGTACATGCGCTGAAGATGAAGAGTATCGAGACAATCGTAATTCGCATGACTATACTATACCACTATGCTGTCAGTGTATTCAATGACTTCTCTTAACTGGAAAGACTTTCTTGAAAAGCAGGGAACTTCACCCGGTGTTCTTCCCTTCTGGTTATCAGGACTTTACCGCGATGAGGCCCAGTGGGAGAAAAATGTTTCTCCTCAGCTGATTGGTTACGCGCGGGAAAATTTTAGTTTCACGCTTCCGGAAATCACCAGAACCCAGACGGCCTCTGACGGAACAACAAAGTTCCAGATGAAAATGCACGACGGTCTGGAAGTGGAGACGGTCCTTCTCCCCTTCCATAAAAGATTCACCGTTTGCTTATCCACTCAGGTGGGCTGCGGGATGAATTGCTCGTTTTGTTTTACCGGCACCATGGGACTTAAACGCAACCTCACCGCCGGCGAAATCGTGGGCCAGTATCTGGTGGCGAGAAACTTTCTCCGGAGCTCCGATGCGGAAGCACTGACTCCCAGTATCGTCTTCATGGGCCAGGGTGAGCCACTCCACAACGCCACAGAAGTGAAAGCAGCGATCACGATCCTGAATGATCCGGCAATGGGCGATGTAGGTCTCAGACAGATGACTCTCTCCACTGTTGGTTATTTGCCAGCGATGGAGATGCTGAAGGATTTTCCGAAAATCAATTTCGCCCTTTCTCTGCACTCACCGTTTGATGAAGAGAGAAACCTTCTTATTCCGATCAACGCGAAATACCCGCTAAAAGATGTGCTTCACTCGTTTGATCAGCTGACTCTTCTTCCGAGACAGTTCATCACGTTCGAGTATCTGCTGATTAAAAATCTCAACATGACGGATAAGCACGTCGAAGAACTCTCTACACTTCTGGGAACCCGGAAAGCGCTTCTCAATCTTATCCCCATGAATCCGTGGCCCGGCTCGATATGGGAAAGACCAACGACAGAAGAGATTGAAAATTTCCGACAGAAACTGGTTTCAAAAAAGCTCAGAGTGATGGTCAGAGGAACTAAGGGCGATGATATTCTCGCTGCTTGCGGACAGCTCAAAGTCGCGGCCAGCGCCAGGAGAAAACATGACAACTGATTCTACTTACGAAGCGCGCTTCTCCGGGATCGGCCGCCTTTACGGTCGCGCGGCCCTTGAAAAAATCCAAAGTGCCCGGGTGCTCGTGATCGGCATCGGTGGCGTCGGATCCTGGGTCGCTGAATCCCTTGCAAGAACGGGTATCGGTGGACTCACGCTGGTTGATCTTGATGATGTCTGTGTGACCAACATCAACCGTCAGATTCACGCTGTCACCAGCACCGTAGGAAAATTCAAAGTCGATGTTATGAAGGATCGCCTCCTGGAAATCCAGCCTTACTGTGACATCGATGTGAAGCAGTGTTTTTTCAGTCCGAAAAATCTCGATAAGGTCTTTGATAAAAAATATGACTTCGTGGTCGACGCCTGTGATGATTTCACGAATAAGTGCTACCTCATCGACCATTGCCGGAAATCCGGAATACCACTCGTGGTGATGGGCGGAGCAGGTGGAAAAATTGATCCGCTTCAGGTGAAAGTGACCGATATGTCCACTTCCCAGAATGACCGGCTTCTCGCGCGTCTGCGGAAAAAACTTCGTCAGGATTTCGCCTTTCCGAAAGAAACCGATGGTGATTTTGGTGTGTGGGCCGTCTGGTCGCATGAGCGCGCGGTCTACCCGACTCCGGACGGCTGCACGACTTTTAAACCACCAGGTGGTCTCGCCAAGAATATGGATTGTAACGAAGGATTCGGTTCTGCGAGTTTTGTCACAGGGGCATTTGCCTTTGCGACAACATCAGTTGTAATCCGTGAACTTACGAAGGGACTGGCCGTTCCAAGGGATGAAAAATGAAGTTCTTAAAAGACCTGAAAGACTTTCTCGTGAATACTGCAAAGGACCAGCGGATCCCTGACCGGGATAAAAAGATCCTTCTGGGGATGATCGCCCTTATTCTTTCACCCTTTGACATTATCCCGGACTGGATACCCATCTTCGGACTTCTCGATGACGTCATCATTCTCTCGGTGATCCTCGATTACTTCTTCACGGTCCTCGATCAGGAAGTGCTTCTGTCCCATTATCCATGGGGCATGAAGAGTTTCGTGCAGCTAAAGAAGTTCGCGCACGTCCTGCAGATTTTTGTTCCGAGATTCATCAAGAAAAGACTCTGGAGTTACGTCGGCTCGCCCTACTAGTTTTGCTTGTAGTGGGGAGCGATGTTGGCGAGATCGGCCTGGATCGTCTGAAATTGTTCGTGAGAAATATCTTCGTTTGAAGGAGCTTCTTCCGGAACGGAGGCCGGCATCCGCGCCGCTTGAGCGTTGGCATCGGCGTTGAGCTTATTCCACTCGTCTGTGTTCATACTCTGAAGCCGAACCTTCGCTTTCTTCGCTTCTTCAGCAGAGATGGTATTTGTTCTCACCATTTCATCAATCACCGCCGCCGCCGTTTCACGCGAAACTTCTTCAGCAAAAGCGGAGAATGATCCAAGAAGAAGAAGGGTAAGGAGATATCGCATACGTTCACCTCGTCTCGAGATTATCGGTGAACATCGCCTCTTACTTGACTTAATACCGCAGCTTATTGAAATTCCGGAAGTTAAGAAAGGGTCAATTCCCTGAAAAATGGGCGCGAATCAGGGAAAGTGCCAAGAAAAATTTGAGATCAATAGAAATTGAGGATCTCATAGGCGCGGGTTTCTTTCGGAGTTTCCACTTCAAAATGATGGGATTTTTTAAGCCCCAGCATGGCGTCTCCAATGGGAGAGAAAACAGAAACGACAACCACTGCATCGTCATGGATTTTTAAAAGTGTTCCGCCAGCTGTGGGAATAAGAAAATACAGCATCTGTCTTCCGCCGTAGGATAATTCCACGAGAGCGCCGATACTGATTTCCTGAAGACGCGCCGAAAGATTCAGGTCCACTTCTTCAAGGATCTGAATTTCGAGTTTTAACTCTTCCACGCGTTTCGCCTCGGCACTCGCGAGGTACGAAGCTTCGAGCGCTCTGGTGTCGTATTTACTTTCCGCCTTGAATTCCTGGTCCGTCGCAAAGTTTTTCTGCTCGAGTGCTGCTCGTGAGAGATCCACGAGTTCTTCCCGGGATTTTTTCAGGAGTTCTTCGAGAAGCGAGCGTTTGAGCTCTTTTGCTTTATCAGGTCCCACAACACTTCTTATATTTTTTTCCGGACCCGCATGAACAAAGGTCATTTCTTCCGACTTTCGGTTCAAGACGCTTCACGGGTTGTGCTCCGTGGATCTGGCCTTCCTTGAATTTCCAATCACCATTATCTTTCTGGAAAAGTGACGTCTCATGGTGACGAAGCTCAGTTCCTGAAGCTTTGTCTTTATAGTGAGCAACGAATTCCACAATTCCTGTGTTA
>CANGAC010000225.1 GCA_947451425.1 Bacteriovoracaceae bacterium
AACGAAAATCTTCGTTCTTACTGCAGAGGAGAATGGGTAGCGAGTGGCGCATTAATCCACTATACCAGTCAGAGATGAAGTTGAAAACGACCTATCTCCCCGTATTCGAGTCTTTTTCCTCTCGTAGCAGAGGCATTTTGTCGGGCAAAAAATTCCTCTTTTTCCAGAAAATCTTCTTAAGAAACGTTTTTTAGCTCCGAGAAGAGCATTGTCAGACACATGTAGTGTTCGACATTAAAAAATTCACTTAAGCACGGAAGCTTAGAAGTATCTCAAGGTTGGGAACTGATCATCACGGATTTGATGAGGACAAAACCAAGGAGGATTTCATGGGTTTCCGTATCAACACGAACATGGCTTCGATTTCTGCTCAGCGCTCACTCGGCGTTAACAACAGAGAATCAGAGTCAATTCTTTCCAAGCTCTCATCTGGAACTAGAATCACGAAAGCAGCTGACGATGCTGCCGGTCTCGCGATTTCTGAGAAGATGAAGGCCAACATCCGTTCTATGAAACAAGCTGACCGTAACGCCAACGACGGTATCTCAATGGTTCAGACTGCTGAAGGTGGTTTGAATGAAGTGTCTTCGATCCTTACTCGTATGAGAGAACTTGCGATCCAGACTTCTTCTGATACTGTTGGTGATGTTGAGCGCGGTATGACGAATATGGAATACCAAAACCTTAAGCTCGAACTTGAGCGTATTTCCCAGGTGACGGAGTTCAACGGGAAAAAACTCCTGAACGGCGAAGGCGAAATGTATGACTTCCAGGTTGGCGTAAATAACGACGCTTTCAATGACAGAATTTCATACAATGCTGGCATGGCGAACTCTCGCCTCGAAAGCCTTGGTGTTGCTGAGCTCGACGTAGGAACAAAAGAAGGATCACAAACTTCTCTCGCTTCCCTCGACTCTGCGATTGAGAAAGTTTCTGGTCAGCGCGCTTACCTCGGTGCCATCCAGAACCGTTTGACATCGACATCGAACAACTTACAAGTTGCTACTGAAAACCTCTCCGCTGCGAACTCTCGTATCCGTGATGTTGATTACGCCGATGCTACAGCTCAGAAAGCGAAGAACGATATTCTGAGTGCCGCTGGTACTTCAGTACTCGCTCAGGCGAACATGAGTGGTCAGAACGCTCTCAAGCTCATTGGTTAATCTGTTCTGAATTAAGTTTTTATAAGGGGCCCGCTGAAAAGCGGGCCTTTTTTATTTGTGACTGATGAGGCTGTATTCTTTGTGAGTGATGAAGACTCCGGGCTTTAAAAAATATTGAGCACATCCTGGTCTTTCTATCGCGCTATCAGGATCTACGCGAAGATATCTTTCACCCTATGACAGAAAATGACCTCGAAGAGTGCATCGAGCTCCTCGTAGAGCTTACAAATTAATCTGTTCGAGAAAAAAATCGCGCAGAGAAATCCCTGCTACTTTTAATTGCTGCGGAATAAACGATGCCTTCGATAATCCCGGTAGAGTGTTGATCTCCAGAAGAACGGGGCCTCTCTCTGTGAGGATCATATCCGTGCGTGAATATCCTTTGCATCCCATGGCCCGATGAATTTTCAGGGCGAGTTCCTGACAGGCCAGACTTTCTTCTATTGAAAGAGGAGCGGGAGTCAGCTCTTCCACTCCGGAACCCAGGTATTTCCCCTGATAGTCAAAGTTTCTTCCCTGAAGGACGCGGACTTCTGAGCACGGCAAAGCGGAAAGTTTGTGAGTCTTGTCTTCGCGAACACCAACCGTAATTTCTCTTCCCGTCACATAAGGTTCACTGACATAAGGGAGATAGCCACTCTGGCGAATCGCCGGAATTGCCCGGGCGAGATCGGCTGATGAACTTACAATATGAAGTCCCACACTGGAACCATTAGCGAGGGGCTTCAGGACAATCTTTTTATGTTCGGATAGAAAATCTTCCAGGCGTTTCACTGTACCTGGTTCCAGGTCATTCACAACAAATTCACCGGCCACACTCACTCCGTGGTCCCGGGCAATCTTTTTCGTGAGGACTTTATTGAAGGCATTCTCGCTCGCGACTCCACCAGTACCAGTGAAAGAAATTTTCTTTCCTTCCAGAAGTTTCTGGAGAGTTCCGTCTTCACCCTCCGTGCCATGTAAGGCAATGATAATGGTTTTTTCGGAGTTTTTTTCCAGAGCTGCTTCCAGAGTGGAAGCTTTTACCGGAGAGTTCGGTTGAAATTCTTTGGTGAAAGCTTCCGCATGTGCCGCCAGCGCTGAAGAGCTTACTTCATGAACCTGGCCTTCTTTTGCCCAGAACCAGAGTACTGCTTCCGGAATGACGGCCGCAATATTCTGGGCAGAGGCGACGGAAACCAGTCTTTCCTCAGAACTTCCACCAAACAAAATGACACAATCTTGAAAAGTTTTCGTCATACTAAAAGATCGCATCAAACCATGGTTTTTTGTCACGAGTATCGCAATCAGAAACCCAGAGATGTTTCACTTCCAGATAGGCCTTGAGACCTTCTTCACCCATTTCTCTTCCGAGACCTGATTGCTTGTACCCACCGAAAGGCATGCCAGGATTTAAGAGGTGATACTCATTGATCCAGACGGTTCCTGTCTCAAGTTGTTTCGCCACATTCTTAGCGCGCTCAGGATTTGTCGACCATACCGCACCCGCAAGCCCATAGATGGATTTGTTGGCGAGACGAATCGCCTCAGCTTCATTTTTTACGGGAGTGATCGCGAGTACTGGTCCGAAGATCTCTTCATTGAAGATGGTATTATCCGGAGTGACTTCAAAAAGAGTTGGCTGGATGTAATGTCCCTTAGCCATTTCCCCCGTCGTGACTTTTGCTCCGCCGAAGAGAAGCTTTCCGCCCTCTTTTTTCGTTGTCTCAATGTACGCAAGGATCGTGTCGGCCTGCTTCTTATTCACGACCGGACCGTAGCCAGTGGCAGGGTCAGTCGGAAGACCTACTTTTACATCAGCAATTCTTTTCACGAGAGCGTCTCTGAAAGTCGGATAAATTTTTTCTTCTACAAATAAACGTGTTCCCGAATCGCAGGCCTGGCCTGAGTGATAGAGAAACGCGTAGAGAGCACCGTCTACTGCAATTGAGAGATCAGCATCATCGAGAACGATGTTGGCAGATTTTCCCCCGAGCTCAAGTGAGAGACGCTGAAGATTTCTTCCGGCCCCTTCCATGATTTTTCTTCCAACATTCGTTGAACCGGTGAAGGCGACTTTTCTCACCTTAGGATTTTTCAAAAGGTACTGACCTTCTGAAGCTCCACCTGTGATAATGTTCACAACTCCGGCAGGAATTCCCACATCACGGATGATTTCCGCCAGAATGGATGCCGTGACCGGTGTTTCCTGGGCAGATTTCAAAACCGTCGTGCAGCCGGAAGCAATGACCGGGCCGATTTTCCATGCCGCCATCACGAGAGGGAAGTTCCACGGAATGATCTGGGCACAAACACCCACTGGCTCATAAATTTTATAGTTCGCTGAAAAACCCGGGCGGGATGCGCTCTCGTCTTTGACTTCAAAGGAAAACTTCCGGAGTTGTCCGGCAAGCACTTTAAAGTAAGAAGCAGCATTGGCCACATCGGCTTTTGCCTTTCTCAGTGATGAGCCTGAGTCAGCAACCTCGAGATCAGTGATTTCGTTTCTTCTTTCTTTGAGCTTCTCAGAGATCTTCTCCAGAAGTTCAGCACGCTTCAGGTGATCCATCGCCCGCCATTCTGCTGAATAAAAAGCTTTCTCAGCAGCGTCGACCGCCAGATCAATATCTTTTTCGGATGGGAGATAGACTTTAGCGACAGCTTCACCGTTGGCCGGATTCTCTGTGATAAAAGTTTTCTCCGAGGTGCGGAATTCTCCGTTGATGAACAGCTTAATTTCTTTCATATGATCTCCTAAATATCTTTCAGATTAATTGTGATGATGGAATTCGGCTGACCTTCTTCACCCTTGGCCATGATATCCCGGCTTTTACCGAGTTCAATTTCTTCCTCTTCACCTTTCGTGACGAGAACGAGTTTCGTCCCTTTCTTCTCTTCCACTTTATACTTAGAAAGGAATGTTTTTCCTTCGTGAGTGACTGTCATGGAGAGAATATAAGGACCCATAGGAACGCTGTATTCCTTCCCGAGATCAAACTTCTGGCTCATCTTCCAGGTTTGTCCATCAACGGCAAGCTTGCCTTCGACATTCACACCAAGGCAGGCGAGGGCAGGAAAACTTAAAAAGAGTAAAAATAAAAATTTCAACATCTTTCCACCGATAGGGCGATGCCCTGACCCACGCCAATACACATGGTCGCGAGTCCTTTTTTAAGGTTTGTATCTTTCTGCATCTGATGAATCATGGTGGTGAGAATTCTCGTCCCCGAAGCTCCCAAGGGATGACCGATGGCAATTGAGCCCCCATTTCGATTAATCTTAGAGGGGTCTAGTTCCAGTTCCTTGATACATCCAAGCGCCTGGGCCGCGAACGCTTCGTTGAGCTCGATCACATCAAAGTCAGTGGTCTTATAACCGAATCTGTCACAGAGCTTTTTCACTGCTCCCACCGGACCCAGGCCCATAACGTTCGGGTGAAGGCCGTGAACAGCACCACCGGTTACCATCGCCAGTGGTTTCAGATTGTGGCGCTTCACAAATTCTTCCGAACAGATCATGACCATGCTGGCGCCATCATTAATGGATGAGCTGTTACCAGCTGTGACCGTTCCGTCTTTCCGGAAAGCAGGTTTTAGTTTTGCGAGTTTCTCAAGAGATGTGTCCGCGCGGGGACCTTC
>CANGAC010000226.1 GCA_947451425.1 Bacteriovoracaceae bacterium
AGAAAGCGTTCGCCCCTTCGCGACCGATTTTCTCCAGGGTTTTCGCCAGATTTTCCTGATAGATGATAGTTCCGAGGAGAGGCACAGATCCTTCTTTTGTGAAGAAGGTATTTCTGAATTCTGTGTCTTCCCAGAGAACATCTTTCCGGTCGATCAGAGCTTCCTGAAGCTGAGGATAAAGCGGGAATCCTTCACGGGCGACTTTCACCGCCGGAGCGACACAATCTTTCCACGGAAGTTTTCCGAATCTCTGGTGAATATCCCAGAGTCCCCGCACTAAACCAGGGGTGGCGACGGCCAGTGCTCCATCCTGTGAGAGTAACGGCTGAGTTTCGCCGAGTTTAGACAGATACATATTCGAGCGTGACCGATGGGGAGCAATTTCCCGGAAATCAAATGAGTGAACTTTGTTGGACGCCTTATCAAAATAGAGAAGAAATCCGCCGCCGCCCAATCCCGTTGAATGAGGTCTTTCAACGGAGATGGCAAAGGAAGCCGCCACGAATGCATCGATGAGATTTCCACCCTGGCCCAGGACATGGAGGGCCGCCCGAGTGGTCGCTCCACCTTGAGTCGTGACCATCACGTCGGGAGCTTTTGCTTCGTGAGCAATCCTCGGCCGATCGGTTGTCGGAGCAACGATGCGCACTTTGTGAGAGCAACCAACTGAAAGAATCAGGATAAGAGAGAATAGACCCCGCATTTACACCACCTCATGATTGTCAGATACTCAAACTAGTCTAGGAGAGAGAAGATGGATCTGAAAGATAAAAAATGCGTTCCCTGCCACAGCTATGTGCCGCCTCTTCCCCTCGAAGAGAAGAAGAATCTCATGGCGGGTCTGTCTTCAGAATGGCGCCTTGAAAATGAAAATTCCCGCATCCGCCGGGACTTTAAATTCAAGAATTTCAGACGCGCGATGGAATTTGCCAACATCGTGGGAAATATTGCGGAAGCCGAAAAGCATCACCCGGAAATTCACCTGGGCTGGGGACATTGTGATGTGGAAATCTGGACTCACGCCAATAACAATCTCGTCGAAAACGACTTCATTCTCGCCGCTAAGATTGAGGAAGCTTTCTTGAAGCTGTCTCCAAGAGATGGAGCTTCGCCTCCCGCATGAATTTTTTCTGCCTCGCACTTTTCCCGGTGAGATAGGACTGCGAAGGATCAATGTAAAACTGCTTCAGCGCCGATCTTCCGATGAGCATCCGATACTTCATCGACTCGCGATTCGTTAACGTCAGTTCAATTTTCTTTTTATGAGTTCCGAGCTGAAGCCACGTCCGGATCACATATCTTTCTTCTTTGTGGCCCCCGGAATCCGTCACGATTCTCTGATCCGCAAGCGGGGCCTTGCACGAAACCACGAAGGAAAGATCACTCTGCATGGGATGGACCTTGAAATAAACGTAGGCCTTCTTCCCTTCTTTTTTTTCCACGTGAATATCAAAGGCGTGAAGACTCGAAGTCTTTGCTCCCGTGTCCACTTTTGCCTTGATCGCAAAAAGTCCGAGGTCAGGAAGGGCCGCCCATTCACGCCAGCCGATGATTGTTGCGCTCTTTTTTAAATCTTCGTTCATAGGGGCAATCGTAACATATGAGTCGGGAATAATGGATGATTTTTCCTGTTTGCATTTCTTGCAATGCACGAGTGTCTTGATACAATGTAAGGACAATGAACAGGAAGTTCAAACCATACAGAGGTTCAATTTCATGAAGAAATTAGTCGTTTTGTCAGCTTTTATTCTCTCCGCCATTCTCATTTCAGGTTGCTCACTTAAGCGCTCCACTCCAAAAAGAGACGTGGGATCGGTGATTGAAGAAACTGAAGTCGATGATGTGTTTGAGAAGAACGTTCCCGTTCCCGCCGATCACCTGACTCAGAACAATACGGAAAAAGACACGCACGAAATCGTCGAGGCCACGGCCGACGATGTGGCGATCACTCAGGCCGTCGGGGCCAAAGACATCGACGAAGAGATCAACCCTTCTCCCGAAGATCAGATCCCTTACGCCAGAAACTTCCTCGCGCAGAAAAAAACCAAGCGCATGCAGTTCTGGGTTGAGTATTTCACAACTAAAGACAGAGAGCGTTTTCAGCGCTTCCTGAATAACGGCGAAGAGTATCGCCATCACATTGAAGAAGTCTTCGTTCAGAACGGCCTTCCGAAAGAACTTTATTTCGTAGGACTCATTGAATCCGGCTACTACCTTGGTGCCCGCTCACACGCGGCCGCTGTGGGTCCCTGGCAGTTCATTCCCGGCACAGGCAAGCGCTACGGTCTTTCGATCAACAAAGAAATTGATGAACGCCAGGATCTTTTCAAGGCCTCAAAAGCTGCGGCGATGTACTTCAAGGATCTCCACAATATCTTCTCAAGCTGGGAGCTAGCACTTGCTGCTTACAATGCCGGCGAATATGGAATCATCAGAAGAATCTTAAAGCACGGAACACGTGACTTCTATGTTCTTTCTAAACGTAAACAGCTTCCTGCGGAAACTATCAACTACGTTCCGAAAGTTCTCGCGGCGATGCACATCGTGAACAACGCAGAGAAATACGGCTTCACTCTTCCGAAGAAAAAAGACCGTCTCTTTGATCACACAGAACTTCGCGCGATCAAGAAGAACCTTCCTCTTACAGTTATCGCCAATAAGATTGATATCGACGTGACCCTTCTCAAAAAACTCAATCCTGAGCTTCGTCAGCCGCGGACACCTAAGTATCTCTCCGGCACTTATTATCTGCGCGTTCCGAAATCTCAGTACACTTACCGCCTGATCGAAGTGGAAAACGACTCTAACATCGCGGCCACTCGTCCTGAAACGAGAAAGCAGATGGTCAGAAGAACAGCGGCGGTTGAAGCAGCGACAGAAATGCTCAATGGTGACAGACCGGTTTATGTTGCTCCAAGATTCCACACTGTAAGACGTGGAGAAACTCTTGTTTCCATCTCTAAGAAATACAAAACAACTCCCCGCCTTCTTGCTTCGATGAACAGAATGAAAAACTGGAAGACCCGGGTGAAAGTTGGTCAGCGTCTGGCCCTGTCTCGTGACGAAGTGAGTGTGAAATTCTCTTCTCTTCCTAAGCTTCAGGTTTCAAAAAACCCTGTTGTTTACCGCGTGAAAGCTGGTGATAAACTGAGAGAGCTTGCCCGCATCTTCGGTAAAACTCTGACGGACATGAAAGAAGTGAATCACCTCTCCCGCAACAAGATTGTTGTCGGCCAGAAGATCATCCTTCCGGATTCTCATAAGAGCATCTACACCGTGAAACACGGCGACCACCTGATGAAGGTTTCAAAAGATCTCAAGCAGCCTGTAGAAGAAATCATGAAATTGAATTCTCTGACCAAGCGTAAGATCTACCCTGGCCAGAAACTCATTGTTGATATGGATTAAATTTAGGACCTGATAATTGAAAACTTGCTCTTAAAGGCAAGTGATCCGAGAGGGCCGAGGGTAAAACTTCGGCCCTCATCATTTTAAGGCCTTTTTTAAAGAAGATGTAATCCAGTCGCCGGTTTGGTCTCCAGGAAGGAAACGTAAAAAAGAGTGTTTCATCTTTTCCGTAAATCTCCTCCGGGATCACTTCCTCCATCCCTGCTTTCATCATAACCCCGTAAGACTGGTCACTATCGTAATCATCCTCACTCTCCGGGAAATTTCTTTTCTTCGCTGCTACATCCGGAACCATGTTGAAGTCACCGGTGACAAAATCAATTCCCTCGGCACTTATCTTTTTAGAAAGAAGCTTCGTCTGTTCGGCCCGGTCAATCTTATCAAAGGCCTCGAGATGAAGATTCACGAGGGAAAAATCCTTTCCATTGATATCGATGGTGACTTTCTGAAAGTACCGGTGAAGATAAAAAAGGTTGTACCACCATGGATTGGCCGCGGGTTTTGCAAGGAGCTCAAGCGCCTGGGACTTGATCGGGAAGCGCGAAAGAACCGCGCCGCCGGATTTCATGTGACCGAAGTTTCTTGAGAGGGGCCAGTAAGGAAACGGAATGTAATGAGCGTCCCAGCTGACTCCTTCAGCGATGTAAGGGTATCCCGCGTGGATCGCCACATACTCTGCCTGATCAATGCCGCCGGATCTTGAAGAATCAAAATCAATTTCCTGAAAGGCGATGATGTCCGGACCCCATTCACGGATCTGCGTCACAAGTCCCTGAAGTCTTTCCTCGTAAAATTCCTTTGTCCGCGGAAGATAGCCCGGGCCCTCAGAGCCTTTCCCGTAAAGAAAGCCCAGGTTCCAGGTCAGAACCTTAATCACGGAAGGAGCTTCCTCGAGTGTTTCAATTTCCACTTTGGGCTCAACGACTTTTACTTCTACTGGTTTCTTACTGTAGCCCAGGCTCCAGGGGTAACTCATCCAGGAAACAAGTCCCACAAAACCAAGAATCAGAATCAGAAATATCAGCGCCGTCATTTTCATGCCTTTTTCCCTCCGAGGAAAAGTGCTTCCACACTTCCCGGAAAGGTTTGGCCGGTAAAGGGACTGTGTCCGACCTTGGTTTTAAGCATCGACTCCGTCACTTGCACAGGTCTTTTAAGATTGAGAATAGTAAAATTCGCCTTGAAACCCGGTTTTAGATATCCCACCTGATGCTGATAGACCGGAGAGATTTTCTTCCAGCTCGGTAAGAACTTGTTGAAGAAATCTCCCGGATTTTCCACAGCAACT
>CANGAC010000227.1 GCA_947451425.1 Bacteriovoracaceae bacterium
ATCGAATCATCATCCGTGAATCCGAGTTCTTTTGAGATCGCCTCAAACTCACCTTCTTCAAAAACCAATTTCTCCATCGCTCCACGTTTTTTAATCTTGTCTTCGCCTTCGCCTTTCAACATCCACTTGCGGATAAAAAGACGGCGATAGGCTTCTTCGCGCAGAAGTCCCTTCTCTTTGAGTTTGGCGAGAACTTCATCGACCTCGTGGGGAAGGTTGTCTTTTTTGGAGCGGAGTTTTTGTTTCAGTTTATATTCTGAATAATCCTGGCGAGCGAGGAGATGGATGCTGTAATTGTAAATCCGTTGATTCATTTTCTTAATTCTTTTACGGCGCCGTCGAAGCTCTGCGTAAATGATCTTTTAATACTTTCATTTTATAAATCGTTTTCGACTCTAACAAAGAGTCTCTCATTTCTTCTCTGGCATTCAACTCTGATGGAGAGTATTTTTCATCCGCGGGAATATCATTAAACGCTTCTTCGGAAGGCCACTGCGCATATGCGATATATTTATTGTTTTCGCTTGATAAGTGCAACCGGGATCCATGACTTCCTCGCACACGAGAAATCGCCTCAGTGAAGTCAGCCCAAGCTCTCTCGAAGATTTCATTCTTTCCAGGTTTCACAATAAATTCGTAAACAACACAGAACATACGTTTCCCAAAAAAAAGGGCCGCTTAAAGCGGCCCCATGAAAACAATTACTGAACTTTTTCTTTTTTCTTAGAGACTGGCTTCTCTTCCACGATCTCACCAGTTGTCATATCAACACCTGCGATTTCGAGTGAAGCGCCAATGCCGTGCTTAGCGAGAACCTTCGCGCGGATTTCTGCCATCGTTTCAGGATTCTGCTTGAGGAATTCTTTCGACTGCTCACGACCCTGACCCATCTTCGCGTTGTTGTAAGAGTACCAGGCACCGGCTTTTTCAATGATGCCTTCGTTAGCAGCGACATCCAGGAGATCTCCTGTCTGAGAAATACCTTCGCCGTACATGATATCGAATTCCACTTCACGGAAAGGAGGGGCCACTTTGTTTTTCACCACTTTGATCTTCGTGCGGTTACCAACAACAGCTTCGCCGTCTTTGATCGCGCCAATCCGACGGATATCCATACGAACGGAAGCGTAGAACTTGAGAGCATTACCTCCCGTAGTTGTTTCCGGATTTCCGAACATCACACCAATCTTCATACGAAGCTGGTTAATGAAGATCACGGTACAGTTCGAGCGAGAGATCGAACCCGTGAGTTTGCGAAGTGCCTGAGACATGAGACGCGCCTGAAGACCCATGTGTGAATCACCCATGTCGCCTTCGAGTTCTGCTTTCGGAGTAAGAGCAGCAACTGAATCGACGATGAGGAGGTTGACTGCACCAGAGCGCACGAGCATGTCGGCGATCTCGAGAGCTTGTTCCCCAGAGTCCGGCTGAGAGATAAGTGTATTAGGAACATCTACGCCAAGTTTCCCGGCGTAAACAGTGTCGAGAGCGTGTTCAGCATCAACGAAAGCAACTGTTCCACCAGCTTTCTGGCATTCAGCTGCGATGTGGAGAGTGAGCGTTGTCTTACCAGAAGATTCTGGTCCGTAGATTTCAATGATACGGCCTTGCGGAATCCCACCAACACCAAGAGCAAGATCGAGTCCGAGAGAACCGGTAGAGATCGCCGGGATTTTTTTCTCTGCCTGTTCTGTGCCAAGGCGCATGATCGCACCCTTACCGAACTGCTTTTCAATCGTCGCTAAAGCGAGATCGAGAGCTTTCTTTTTGTTAGCTGTGTCAGTGATGTTCGTGTTCTGGTTGCTGTTAAAAGACATGAGTTTCTCCCTCTTGAATAATCCGTTATGAAGGTGTGTGTTATATTTTTAAGCTAACACCGCACCTTATTTTCGACAACGGCTTTCCTGCAATTTTTACGGAAAATCTACGGAAAGCTAACAAATTGATATATTTAGCAAAATTGCGCTTTGAGCTAAATAAAATGCTCGATCAACATGCATGAAATACCTGCATAAATACCACTGACTACGTCGTCCGTGATAGTGCCGATACCATGATGAAGCCGATCAAAATAACTCGCGGGCCAGAACTTTATAATGTCAAAAAGCCTGAATGTAGAGAACACAAGAAAGAGTGTGGGAAAATCTACAGTGGGAACAAATGCCCATGTGATTAACATCCCGATCACCTCATCAATCACAATCCATTGGGGATCATGAAGCCCATAAGTTTTCTGTACTTGCTGAGTAACAATCACGGATGAAACATACAGAACAAAGATGAGAAGAATTAAATGAAATAGATTGAAGTGAAGCGCATGCAGAAGAAAAATCAAAGGAAGTGTCGCAAGGCTTCCAACGGTCCCCGGGGCCTTAGGGAATTTCCCTGTGTAAAACCACGATAAGAAGGCCGTTGTGAGGGCGCCAGGACCCTGAATTTTTTGCTCTTTCATTTTTTCTACGCTAGTTTCCCTCTCCACGACTTTAAACTTCATCCTCGAGATTGGCAAAGAATGGCAGAGCGTCCAGGTTATCTCTCAGACTACGCTTTTAACTGGGAAACGTTCGACGTTGTCTGCAGTGGTAAGTCGTCTCTCGATGCCACCAATTACCTCACAGAACTTTACGAAAAACAGCAGGTCACGGAATTCCTGAACGGTTACGGTTTCAATATTACTGATCCGGTTGAGAGTGCCGAACTTTTCGGGATTTTCCAGGAAGCTCTCCAGTTCGTTAAGCGCTACTTCCTGATTGAAGGAAACCCCGACGGGCTCGAGATGAAGGTTCCGAACTACCTCTATACGATCACTAATATCTCAGAACTTTTCCTGGCGGCCACTGGTCACTCTAATCAGAAACTTTCCAAAGAAGAAACTCTTTGGGCGGGTGTGGTCCTGAAGGTCATGCACACGATCCTTCACACGGATAAAGATCTCCGATATCGCTATTTTTCCACGATCCAGCAGCAGATCTTTGACCGCTTCTATAAATTCATCCACCGTGATGAAGAAAACCGCCTCTTCCTCAGAAATGATACGGGCATGTCGATTCCGCTCTATGATTTCCAGACCAAGGCAAAGAAGACGCGGGATTCGATCGTGATCAAGCTTCTTCACAAGCAGGAGAACGTTGCCGAAGAACTCTTCGACAGGATCGGGATGCGGATTATTACTTACAATAAGCTCGACGCCCTTCGCGTGATCAAGTTCCTGCATAGAAATCACGTGATCATGATCAACAACATCAAGCCATCGCGCTCGCAGAACACGCTGGTTGATCTTCCGAAGCTCAAGAAAAAGATCCAGACGCTCTACAAAGAAACAATTCGCGAAACTTATACGGAAGAAGTTTTCTATCAGAAGCTCAATAGTCTGATTGAAGATTGCTCACCGGAAAAACTCCACCACGAAAACCGCCATTCTCTTGAAGAATATCGCGCGATCCATTTCACGGGCAGGCAGCTCATTAAGTACCGGAACCCGTTCATGGCCTCTTTCAATGAAGTGAGAAAGCTCGCTCTGAAAGACCGGGAAAATCCCGTGGCGCAAGCATTGATGAATCTTGATACGTCAGCGATCTCCCGAGACGTGCGATTCTTCTATCCGTTTGAAGTTCAGCTGACTGATTATGAATCGCACCTGAAGAATACCCAGGGCGAGGCTTCACATGATGAGTACAAGCGCTCTCAATTACGGTCGGCGATGAAGAGGATTTTTCGTCCGATTCTTGATATCCGGAACATGCACATCGACTGATTTACTCTGCGCCGGTTCTCTGACACTTCACAAGTTTAAGTTCTATTCCATCAATCGTGAGTTTCTTGTTGGTAAAATCGAGCACCACGCGCTTCGTTCCGCGTTCAGAGATAAGAATTTCTCCTTCGTCTTCCACCCTGGTAATCGTGAAGTAGCCGCGACCTTTCACATAGATCGATGGACCCCGAAGATTGTCCCCCGGGAAATATCCGGCAGTGTCGGACGTGCCTTTGATCGTGCAAAAGCTCACGGCAAAGGCCTGAGAGGTGAGGAACAGAGATAGGAAGAGGAGAGTTTTCATAAACTCATCTTAGGCGAAATCTTGAGAGCGCTGGGGAGAAGTGGCTTTTTTACAGGACTGTCAGTTTCTTAGACAGCGTGCTGAACGATGAAAAGGTTCACTCTTTCATTCACAAGTTCCGGATAATCCGCCTGGGGAACATGTGAACCGTCGGAGAGATAGTAGTCTTCGGCGCTCGGAAGAAGCGAGGCAAGGGTGCGCTGGAGGTGATTGGGAATGACGTTATCGTTATGGCCACCAATCACAAGGGCCGGCATCTTCATGCGCTCAAGGCTCGAGACAATGTTTTGTTTCGTCATCTCATCAAAGAGCTGGAAGAAAATATCAGGCCCCAGCTGACCCACGCGGTTGAGATAGATCTCGATGAACTCTTTTGAAACTTTCTCTTTATTGAATCCGGTTGAATGAATAATGGTTTTAATCAGTGGATTATATCCACCGGAGTTCCAGATTTTTTTCAGAAGCTCTGGATGCTTCTTTTTGAATGATTCCAGAAAAGGTGTGACGAATTCCATGAGATTGGAATCGAACATGATGTCTTTCACTGGCATGAAGGTTCCGGATATGAGAACCATGCCCGTCATGAGTTCCGGAAAGTCTTTCGCGATCTGAAGGCAGACGTTCACTCCCATA
>CANGAC010000228.1 GCA_947451425.1 Bacteriovoracaceae bacterium
GAAAGAGAACTGAAACTTACTTGTGAATTTTTCGATTCGCCCAATCCTGCGTGAAAAATCTCGATCGCATTCTCTTTCTTGCGGGCCCCCTTCTCTTTATCCTCGTGCTGGTTCTTCCGCTGCCGCTTGATAGCTCCCAGAAAAATCTCGCTGCTGTCATGGCCCTCACTGTGTCCTGGTGGCTTGCTCCGAAGATCGCGCTTCCGGTCACAGGCCTCATCGCTCTTTGCCTGTGCTCTCTTCTGGGAGTGGCCACTTTCCAGGATTGCCTGAAAGGTTTCTCCAATCCCGTGATCTTCCTTTTCATGGGAGGATTTTTCATGGCCGAGGCGATCCACGCCCAGAAAGTCGACATCTGGATTGCGGAGAAATGCTTATCGGCAAAACTCGTCAACGGCAGTCCCAAACGAGTCATGATCATGGTGACCTTTCTCACCGCAATTTTTTCTGCGTTTCTCTCCAACACCGCGACCGCCGCGATGTTCATGCCGATCGCCCTTTCGCTCTTTCATCATTTAAAGATTGATAAAGGACATCCTTCCGCAAGCCTTCTTCTTCTCATTGCCTATGCCGCGACTATCGGGGGCATTGCCACACCCATCGGCACTCCCCCCAACGTTCTTGCAATGTCGCTCCTGGAAAAACTCGTCGGAGTGAAAATTGGTTTTCTTCACTGGATGGTGCTGATGGTACCTGCGTCTCTGCTGGTGATGGGAGCGCTCATTTTTATGTTCCGGAAGGAACTGAATCTTCTCCCGAAAAAAACCGGCCTCATGAAATCCCCCCCGCCGCTCAACTCTTCCCAGAAAAAAATTGTGATGGTGATGATCATGACGATGGTTCTCTGGATCATTCCGAGTCTTTCTTCATTGGGCTTAGGACACGAGCACGAAGTCTCGAAGTTTCTCCTCTCAAGACTCCCGGAAGGGATGGTGGGTGTGTTCATGGGGACACTTCTCTTTTTTATCCCGGATGGAAAAGGTGACCAGCTCCTCTCCTGGAAAGATGCCCAGAGAATTGACTGGGGAACGCTCATTCTTTTTGGTGCGGGAATTTCTTTGGGAGAACTCGTTTTCCAGACGCAGCTTGCGGCCGTCATCGGAAGCCATCTGCCGTTTGCGACACTTCCGATTGTCCTGGCCCTCCTTCTTCTCATCGCTCTCACGGTTTTTGGGTCAGAGATGGTGAGTAACACCGCCATCGCGAACCTCCTGATTCCGCTTACGGTAGCGACTCCTCCCTTCAATGAAAGTCCCATCATTCCTGTGCTCGCGGTCGCTCTCGGAAGTTCTCTCGCCTTCATGATGCCAGTGGGAACTCCGCCCAATGCCATTGCTTTCGGAACCGGCATGATTCCCCTTAAGGAAATGCTCCGGAAAGGCTTCTGGCTTAATATCGTTTCCATTGCCGTGATCCTTCTCTTAAGTCTTTTCTACTTCAAGGTGATCCTGTGAAAATCGCACTCATCACATCGCTCGAAGATCCTGATCTTTGTGACGATGACCTTTTGGTTCTTCCGGAACTCAGAAAACTCGGAATTGATGCGGAAGCCTTCGTCTGGGATGAACGCACGGACTTTAAGAATTTCGATGCGCTGATTTTTCGCTCGTGCTGGAACTATCACAGGAAATTCCCTGCGTTTCTCTCGTGGCTGAAACTCCTCGAATCATCCGTCGTGAAAGTCTTCAATCCCGTCCCCGTTTCCCGATGGAATCTTCATAAGAAATATCTTCTGGACCTGAAAGGAAAAGGCATCCCCGTACCGGAACTGGTCTTTGTGAATCAGGGATCAATTCCGGGGGATCTCTCGACTCTTCTTCAGAAACTGGGAACTGACAAAGTCGTCGTGAAGCCCGCCATCTCGCTTTCCGGTCACGAAACTTTCCTTCGTGATGTTCAGGATCTTGAGCAGATAAAAAAAGATCTCGCGATCATTCTCCGCGACCGCGATGCCATTCTTCAGGCCTATGTTAAAGAGGTGAAGGATTTCGGAGAAATTTCTCTGGTGTATCTCAACGGGAAATACTCTTACGCCCTCAGAAAGATTCCTGCGGAGAATGAATTCCGTGTTCATCAGGAATACGGAGGAAAACAGATTCCCTTCTCTCCGCCGGCAAACGTCCTTCAGGAAATTGAAAAGTTGATCGCACTCCAGCCTGAACTTTTATTCAGTCGCGTGGACATTGCACTGGTGGGCAAATCTTATCAGTTGATTGAGTGGGAGATCATCGATCCCATGCTCTATCTCCGGAATTATCCCGGAGCTGCGAAGAACTTCGCAGCTGCGATTTTCAGCGCCTGCTCTTCTTAATCAGGAAGTACTGCTCACCCATGTCGTTGGTGTTGTAAGCAGCAAGCTCCGCGAGTGCTCCGTAACCGGAATAGAGATCGCAACGGGCATTCCCTTTGATCGCTCCACCGGTGTCCTGAGAGATGAAGAAGCGTGAGAAAGGTGCTTTGATCACGCGGCCGTTTTCATCAACGCTCGTGGGCTTCACGGCCTTCACAAAATTAATCAGACCGGTTGTTTTGTAGATTTTGGCATCAAGAGCTAGCGAGCGGTTTTCCGTGAGAGGAATATTATCGAGGCCCACCGGCTCTTCCGAAGTTTCCTTGAAATAAACGTACGAAGGATTTGTCGCAAAGATCTCTTCTTCTTTTTCCGGATGTTCAGCGAGGAACTTTCTCTGCGCCGGAACTCCTGCGTCCCCATTGAGGTACCCCTGCTGGACCATGTACTTATAAATCATCTGGAAAGGACGATCGTTTTTTCCGTCGTAAGACAGATAGCTGTAGGAATAGCTGCCGTCATCGTTGAAGATCTTGATGCGACCGCCGCCCTGGACGTGAAGAAGATAAAGATCATAGAAAGAGTCTTCAACGTAGAAGAGCTCAAGACCCATTCCTGTAAGAGCGCCCTTGTAGTCAATTTCCACGCGGGTGTGATTCTGGTGAGCGGGATCGGTGGGTTTTTTGTAAATCGCGTGGCGGAATCTTTCTGTTTGAACACGCGAACCAGTAAGATCCGGTGAATAGTAAGAAGTGAAATGCGTCGTATTCTGCCTTTCACGTGCTCCTAATTCACTCTTCTTAGGATTCGGGCGATAGATCAGAAACTTCTCGTTCATTTCCTGGTTGAGTTTCGTGTGACACGTCTCACGCGCCTCAATTTCATAACAAGCTTTTGTCCGCGCCGTGATCTCTTTTAAAAGCTCAAGAGAACTCTTCAGAATTGACTTCGGATATGTGGTGGAACCGAATTTGATCGTCCCGGAGAGATTCTGGACTTCGTAAGAAGCGAGCTGACGATCTACCGCGATGACGAGATTTTCAAACTCAAGGTCATCCATGAATTCGATCGATTGAAGAACGCGGGAAGTGGGTGTTACTTCCTGAGCAAAGGCACTTAAGCAAACGCACAACACTAAGAAAATAATGATCTTCACGCTAAACCTCTCCATCCATGTATTCAGTATAGGTTAAGTTTTCATGACTTCGTCTGTCAAAGGCTTTTGCCCATGAAGAGGATCCCTGTCCCCATGAAGTCTAGGGTGGCTTCAAAGTTAAAGCCAAGTCTCTGGTAGAAACTTTTATTCCGTGAGTCAGGGCCCGTCATGATATGAACCCCAGTGATTTTCATTCTTTGAAACTCACTTTCGAGTTCTAAGAAAAGCTTACTTCCGAGCCCCATGCCCCGGGCGTCAGCATGAAAATTCACGTGCAGGTGGGCGGGATATGAGGCGAAGAAATCTTCAAAGGTTTTCAGGTGGGGCTGAAGGGCATAAAACCCGGGATCCTGAGTCACAGGAGCTCCGGCCATGTAGCCCAGGATTCTGTCAGATCTCGCGACCCAGAAATAGTCCGGATAATTTTCCAGATAGTGCCCAAGGTACTTCCGGAAAAAATTCTCACGCTCGGCTTCATCCCGGAAATCTTTTTTCGCCGAACTTTCAAAGAATATGTCCCGGAGTTCCGCAAGATCTTTTGCCGAGGGATTTTTAAGTTTTACAATCTCTGGCATAAATTCCAGACCTGGTATTTCGCGCGGTACGGAGGATCGATGTGCTTCACATCTTTGGGAGCTTCAAACTTATAAAGATGTCCCCACTCAGGAAGAAACGTATCAATCATCTGAAGCAGAGGGAGTTCCGGATTTTTCTGAAGGATCTGTTTCGTCGTAAAATACCAGTCAAAGAGAATCTCAAAGTCCGCCGTGTCCCGGAGACTCTCGAATTCCCCATGAAACTCTTCCGGAAGTTTTTTCGTAAAAGCTTTCGTTACTTTTGCCCAACGCTGGAGCCGCCTTCCACTTTCAGTCGAAAGGTTAAAAAACTTCTGCCAGTTCGCTGAGTCCACATCCTCCCATTCCAGGGCAATGATCCAGGACTCGTGCTTCGTCGGCATGACGAGGACTTTCTCAAGATGAGAGATCCGGGATCTTATATCTTCTGTCGGAAGAGGAAATTCCGGATGAAGTTTTTTTTCTTCAAGGCACTTCTTATAAAACTGAAGCGGGTTTCCGGACTTCTGCATCTCAGACCACAAGTAGGCAGGAGAAATCCCGCTCAACTTCATGTCCTGAAGATTGGTCCTCAGTTTCTCGCTATA
>CANGAC010000229.1 GCA_947451425.1 Bacteriovoracaceae bacterium
AAGACATGGTGAAGTCGATGGCGAAAAATCCGATCATCTTCGCGATGGCCAACCCGGATCCGGAAATCACTCCGGAAGAAGTGGCTTCCGTCCGTGACGATGCCATCATGGCAACTGGTCGCTCAGACTATCCAAACCAGGTGAACAACGTTCTCGGCTTCCCGTTCATCTTCCGCGGGGCCCTCGATGTCCGCGCCAGAAAGATCAACGAAGAAATGAAGAAGGCCGCAGCTTACGCTCTGGCAGGACTCGCGAAAGAAGAAGTTCCTGATGACGTGAAACGCGCCTACGGAAATGAAGAGTTCACCTTCGGGAAGAACTATCTCATTCCTAAGCCGTTCGATAAGCGCGTTCTCACCCGCGTGTCCCCCGCTGTTGCAAAAGCGGCAATGGATTCCGGTGTGGCCCGCATCCGCATTGAAGACATGAACGCGTACGCAAAATCTCTTCAGGAAAGACTCGGCCAGACCGGATCGATCATGAGAAACATCCGCTCGCGTCTCCCGAATGCAAGCGGTTCAGACAAACCAAGAATTGTTTTCCCGGAAGGAACAAACGCGCGCATTCTCAAGGCCGTTTCCATCCTGAAAGACGAAGGTCTCATCCAGCCGGTACTTCTTGGGAACAAGAAAATCATCCATAAGAAGATGGATGCCCTGGGAGTATCGAACCTGAAAGAAGTGGAAGTGATCGCCGCTGAAGATTCTGTGAAGTATGAAAAATACGTCACTGAGTTCTTCACTCTCCGCCAGAGAAAAGGTGTCTCGTACAATTACGCCAAAGACACCATGAAGCGCGGGAACTACTTCGGTTCTATGATGGTGAGAATGGGCGATGCTGACGGGATGATCACCGGTGCGACTCAGAACTATCCTGAATGTATCCGTCCGATCATGAAAACGATCGGCACGCACACTCCGGGCAAATCAAAAGTTGCCGGGATCATGATGCTCGTCTTCAAGTCACGTGTCGTGTTCCTTGCCGACTGCACCGTCCAGATGAATCCGGACGCCAATGACCTCGCTGACATCGCAGTGAACGCTGCTCAGATGTACCGGAACGTGATGAAAGCTGAACCAAGAGTGGCCTTCCTCTCTTATTCAAACTTCGGCTCAAACCGCGAAGGAACGGCATCGAAGATGGCGGACGCGGTGAAAATCGCCAAGCAAAAAGATCCGACGCTGATCGCGGACGGTGAAATGCAGGCAGATGTTGCAACCAACGCCGACATCATGAAAAACCTCTTCGAGTTCTGCACGCTTGATAAAGCAGCTGACGTCCTGATTTTCCCGGATCTGAATTCCGCGAACATCAGTTACAAGCTCCTCGCACAATTGGGTGGAGCGACTCCGATCGGTCCGATCCTTCTTCCTCTTCGTTACGCGATCAACATCGTTCAGCGTACGTCGACAGTTGACGAGATCGTTAACATGTCTCACCTCACCGCGCTCATCTCCCAGGAGATCAAAGCGTACCGAGCTAACAAACACTCTTAAGGAGAACTTATGGCCTTCGATAAAAAAATCATCGCAACCGACAAAGCACCTGCTGCTGTCGGCACGTATTCTCAAGGTGTTTTCCACAATGGTGTCTATTATTTCTCAGGGCAGATTGGTCTCGATGCCAAGACTGGTGAGATGGCGACGGGCTTCGATGCCCAGCTTGATAACATCATGAAGAACATCGACGGTCTTCTCCAGTCCCAGGACCTCACGCGCGCAAACATCATCAAGACGACTGTCTTCATGACGGATCTCGCTCAGTTCGGGAAAGTGAATGAGGCCTATACGAAATTCTTCACAGCTCCTTATCCTGCGCGCTCAACTGTCCAGGTTGCGGCACTCCCGAAAGGTGCGGTCGTAGAAATCGAAGTGGTGGCGGCGAAGTAATGTTTGGAAGGAAATACACGTTCGAAAGTAAGACAACGAGACTGAAGCGCATCTTTATTGGTGTGAGCTCGGTCTCGCTCATTTCCCTCGCGCTGATCATTTCCTTCATCGTCTACATTCCGATTTACGCAAAAATGCAGAAAGGCCGGGCGGCCGGTGCCTTCTTCCAGAAGTCGCCGGATGCCATTGCCGTTTTCACGGGTGATCGCGGACGCATCTCCTACGCTCTCGACATCATGACGAAAAATCCCTCCGCCAAACTTTTCATCTCCGGTGTTCACGCCGCAAATTCCTTCCAGACGCTCCTGAACGCTCAGGCGAATCCGGCAACAGCAGGCGAAGTCGTGAACCAGGGCATGCAGGTTGAGCTCGATTACGCCTCGAAGAACACGTTTCAGAATGTGATTGAGACGGTGCGCTTTCTTGCGAAGAATCCGCAGCTCGACAAGGTTCTCATCATCTCGAGCGACTATCACATCATGCGGATCAAGCTCATCATTTCTCACTTCATTAAAACAAAAAAGCCTGAGCTCTACTTTGATTCCGTTCCCGGCACTTACGGTGAATGGTCAGACGTAAGAAAACTTCTCAAGGAAGCCGTGAAGATCGTAAGATCAGCAATTCAACTGAAAGTTCTGGGCGAAGAAAGTGTCATCGAAGAACACGATGAAGTTCAGGCATCAAATTAAATTAGAAAGTTAATTCCGCGGCTGGAACAAACGACTCTGTCCCAAGAGTGACAGTTGGCGCGTCTGAAGAATTATCACAGGTCAGGTTGTAAGTAGCGACCGTCGGATTAGTCAGATCGATCGGCACAACAGTGTAGCGCCTGTAGGTGGCCGAGCCCATCGGGTTTGCAGACGTCAGGAGGCAGTAATAGCGGGTCGGCTGAGTTCCGTAATAGGCGTTATCATTGTAAACGGCGGACGGTTGATCAACTGCAGTCACAGAGGTGATTTCGTACAAATCAGTCGTCGCTGTCGTTGGCTTGTCGTCATTATCATAAAGCTGCTTTTTATACGTGTGCTTCAGGTTTCCGAAGAGCCCGGGGAATGCCGAAGAAAATGAGTAAGACCGGTTCACTTTGTACTGAACATTCGCATCCTGACGGGAGAAGTTTTCATCATTCTGCGTGAGCGTAACAGTCGAAGAACTGGCAGAAGCCTCATAGGCTCCCTGAGCGCAATCGTCTTCCTGAATGGATCTCATCAGGTCATTGTTCGCGGTCTTTGAATACTTGATGTAGATATTTTTCGGAGTCGTCTCATCAGTCACGATACGGAAATAGACCGCCGAAGCCGACACTTTCCAGACGTAAATCTTATGAGTCCGGGAGAGCGTGCCGTTGTATTTGTAAGTGTAATTCCACTGGATCGCATTTCTATCATAATCCAGCATGGCGGTATTTGAGCTCGCGATGAAATCTTCGTACTCACTATTGGTATCACTCACGCATTTGGCCGCAGCTATCGAGCGAAGATACTCAAGCTCCGCAGCCGAAAGATGTTTCCCGATCTGCTCGGTGCTATTACACCCGATGAAAATCGCCAGAAACAAAAAGAGAACGTGCTTAGAATTTATAACCGCCCCCAAGGGTGAACACAGTCACTGGGTCCATTTTAGCATTTTTATCAGTCGCAGTGGGAGTTTGTGTGCCCGCTGCCTGGTTTTGACGTTCGTAAGTATCGATTTTACGTTTGGATATATCAAATCGATTAACTGTCGCCCGAACCTGAAGGAAAAACCCTGACCGCGAAGTCATGTTAAACCCTGCTCCCACTCTGGCATTCGTGAGTGTATCGCGGATGGTGCGCTTGTAATCTTCGCGAGTTCCGGAGGTACCAGTATCGTAATGGTAATTCACTTTGTTATATGACTGCCCTGCCCCTAATCCCGCTTCGACAAATGGTTCGAATGTGAGGTGAACCCATTCCTCGAGAATGGGATTTTTCGACCGGAATTCGAAAATTCGTCCGAAGGACTGAGAAATTTCTCCTCCGTAGAATCCGCTTGTTCTCTTGATGTGGCCCGCTTCAGCGCCGCTCACCTGAGGGCCTGCTTCCTGGCTCTTGGTAAATAATGTTCCCAGATAAAAAACCTCAGCGGTCGAGGTCGTGAAGAAACCATAGCCAAGATAAATCTGACCACCAAGTCCGAAGCGTGCTCCGTAGAGTTCCTGATCACGCTCACGGACATTTCTTTTCGTTCCTTCGAAGTCGAATGGCAGTTTGTACTTCATTCCTTCGAAGCCAAACGTTGTGAGCCAGTGGCTCTTCTGATGATTGATAAAGCGATCATCTTTCGGAGCTTCCGTTGTGATGACTGGTGTTCTGACTTCTGGCTCAGGAAGTTTTTCTTCGGCAACTTTCTCGGGCTCTTCCGTCGGCTTGTTTTCATCGTCCGTCGGATTCGGAGTTGTGGCGTCAACGTCCGAGTCTGCCATCTCAGAAGTTGATTCCGGCATTTCTGCTGGCGTTGTCACTTCCGGGGCAGACTTTTCTGACAATTCCATCGGAGCGGTCGCGGGGATTTCTTTGTCTGGAGAGATATTTTCCGTCACATCCGGTGAATCCGGAGCTTCTGTCGGTTCTTCCAGCAGGCTGTCTCCTGTTGCCGTACTCTCTTCGACAACCGTCGGGGCCGTCGTGGATTCGAGTGTGAGCTCGTCCGTTTGGGCAAAAGCAGGAAGCGAGACAAGGAGGCAGATGAGGATGATT
>CANGAC010000230.1 GCA_947451425.1 Bacteriovoracaceae bacterium
GCCTCGAAGGTATCGAGTTGCTCGTTAAAGCCGGACGGAACAAAAACGATGTTCAGGGATGTAGCCTGCTCGAGCACCGAATCCCGGAGCTTCACACAGTCCGGATTCTCGGCGTGCGCAGAAAAAGAAAGGGCCATGATGGCCCAGACGAAAAAAGTTTTCATGCGAGAGGAAAAGCAAGGCCCGTGCCAGAGGGCCCGGGGGTAAGTCCCCGTAAGCCGGCGGCGGGCCGCCTAAGTCCCGGACAGGTCGTCTAAAAAAACTACGGAGGGTCAAGGTGCTCGCGGATCGAGCCGGGGATGATATTGATCGGAACGGCGGTGGCGCCGAAAACGGTTTTCTTGTGAGAGCCGCTGATGATTTTCTTCGTCTGGATTTCGATGTCGATCAGGCAGTTGCATTTATCTTCCACCGCCATGAAGGACATCCGCATGATGGCTTCCTCCTCATCTTCACAGCCTTCGACTTTATAGGGAAGATTTTTTCTCTTGAGGAGACGGGTGAGCTTGGTCTGTTCTTTGGTGTAGAGAATGATGTCTTTGGCCTTCTCCATCTTCTCATTGTACGCGGTTAAAGGACCCGCCACTTTCTCGTCAAAGCAATGCATACAATAATTGGGATGGGTGAGTTCTTCCGGAACTTTCTTCTCGAAAGAAAAAGTTTCCACCAGAAATTGCGTGCAGGCCTTGCAAGTCGCTTCATGGCAAAGGCCACAGTTGTAGGGGGCCTTCGGCTTCCGGCAATTATTACAGAGAATTTGATCGTTCATCCAATTTCCTTTACCAAGGATACCGGGAAAGGGTAAGTCCTTTTGAAAAGGATACTTATGACGACCCAGGAACCACCAAAGCCAGCAAATTCCTTCCGGATTGCCCTTACCCTCGATTTTCCCGAGAGCCGCATGGACAATGTGCTCCTGAACGCTCTTCGCGAGCAGAACGAGAATCCGTCGCTCAAGGTGATCTCCCGTGGGGCCTTAAAAGAGCTTTTCAACGCCAAAAAGATCATGATCAAGGGTCAGCGGGCGAAATCCAATTCATCGCTGGCCAAGGGCACGACCTACGTCGATATCCTGGGCTTCTAGGGCCTTTTCTTTTTTACAGGGAAGACTTCCGGGGCACAGTTCTGTGATAGAACTGCCGAACTTTTTTAAGCTGCCCTAAAGGAAACTCGTGAAGTTTATCCTCGTTTTCATTCTCCTCAGTTCGCAGGCCTTTGCGTCGATCTCAAAAGTCGAAAAGACGGAGGCCACTTCCGGTATCCAGGAAGTGATCTCTAAGCTCGCCCTTGATTCATCCGGGAAGCTCGTGTCTGCGCGGGTGGCAGATGAAGTCGGCACGCGGCTCATTGTTGAGTTCACCTTTCTGGAGAACATCCATTCCTCAAAGAAGTGCAATTACATGTATGACCGGGTGTTAAAGCGTGTGATGAATGAATCATGGATCTGTGAGATCTGAACATGAGCACGGAACAAAGACTGGACGAACTTGAGATCAGATTCTCCCATCAGGATGACTTTCTTCAGCAGTTAAATAGCGTCGTGATCACCCAGCAGAAGACCATCGAGCGACTGGAAAAAGAAATCCTCGATCTGAAGCGCACGACGAACTCAAATGCGCACGCGATCAAAGACGAAAAGCCACCCCATTACTGACTATCTTCTTGGCGCCTGAAGGATGAGATTGTGGGCTTCCCGCAGCCCATGACCGAAAGGATCGTGCCACACAGTTTCGAGATCGCCCTGAGGATCCGAAGCATTTCCCAGACATTTTGTTTCAGGCGCATCTGAGCTCATCGGAGACTTTCCGATGTAGCAGACGTTGTATGTTTTATTCCAGACATTCTTTTCCAGTTGAATGAGATCATTGAACGAAAGTTCTCCCTGAAAATCCGGCGTGTTTTTTGACGTGAGTTTCCAGATTCCGTCCATGTCAGGACCTGCCTGATCGAGGCGGTAATCCGCATGAGAGTCTTCGATGTACACTTCGACAAGCCCGCCGTTTCGGGAAATGATCTTCGCACTGAAGACTGCGAGTCTCTGCGTCGCTGTCGGACGACAGCCTTCGTGCCGGACGTACACCCGGGAATTTTTATAAATGCAGACGTAGTTTCCGCCGGGTCCGAGATCCGCGTTCGGATAGTCGCGGCCCACAAAGGTGAGTCTTTCCGAACTCAGATCGGCGAAAGCTTCCTGCGGAGTATAGATGTCCGCAAAGACGGGGAGGGAAACGAGGAGGACCATGAGAGTCAAGAAGGTATGTTTCATGAGGATATTATCGCTCACAACTGAAGACCGGACTCTTCGACTGCCAGAAATTTCATGGGGTGTCAGGAAGTTCGACACACCCGACTCTGAAATTAAGTTGATGGACGGGGGTTCGGGCGTAGACTCGCACAATGGGCATAGACGATCTCTCCGTATTCCAGGCCGTTTTTGAATCGACGGCGGATGGGCTTCTTCTCGTTGATAACGAGGGGAAAGTCCTCGCTTCCAATTCGCGCTTTCAGGAACTCTGGAAGATTCCGGATTCGCTGATGGAGAAAAAAAATGATGAGCTCCTTTTAAAATTCATCGTTGATCAGCTGATCGATCCGCAAAGTTTCATCTCCAAAGTCGAAGAGCTTTACCGGAATGAAACATCGATCTCCGAAGACACAATCTATTTTAAAGATGGCCGTACCTTTATGCGGTTCTCGAGACCCCTGATTTGCCAGGAGAAAAATGCGGGGAGGATCTGGAGTTTCCGCAATATTACCAGCCAGAGAAAAAGTGAGGAGATGGTCGAGGCCATCACAGAGCTCAGCCCGGATATCATCAGTGTGATTTCTCCGGAAGGAGTTCTGATCTTTAATTCCCCTGCCGCGGAAAAAATTCACGGATACAAGAACGAAGATCTCATCGGAAAAAATACTTTTGACCTGATTCATGGAGATGACCGGGCCACAGTGAGTGAAGCGATGGCGGTGCTACTTTCTCAACCGGGAGGAACCGCCTCTGTTCAGTACCGCTACCTCAATAAAGATGGAAGCTACGCCTGGATGGAAGCGACGGCTTCCAATCAGATCAGGAATCCCCTGATCCGTGGGATCGTTTCCATTTCCCGGGAAATCGGAAAAAGGAAAATGCTCGAGCAGGAGTTAAGTTCTGCACTCAGACTGCGCGACGACTTTATCTCGATTGTCACCCATGAATTAAAAACGCCCGTGACGAGTATCAAGCTCCAGCTCCAGATCATCCAGCGGCTCGGGAAAAATCTCAATCCGGAGGATTGCGTTCATCGCTCAGAAAACCTTCCGGCGCTTCTGGGGCAGGTGAACTCCCTCGAAAGGCTGATTGATGATCTTCTCCATGTGTCCCGGATCAAAAATGGAAATCTCAATTTTGAGCTGAAGAAAGAAAACTTCTCCGCTCTCATGGAAAGCTCTCTTGAACGATATCGGAAAATGCTTCTGGCCGCTGACTGTGAACTCACCATCGACCTTGAAAAGGGCATATCTGTGGATTGCGATGCCATGCGGGTGGATCAGGTCCTGACGAATCTGGTGACGAATGTGATCCGCTACGCTCCTCACAAACCGGTGGAAATCTCTCTTCACCGGAATAACGACATGGCGGAAATTATTTTCCGCGATCATGGGCCGGGAATTTCGCCGGAAAAGCAGAATGAAATCTTTCAGCTTTTTTCCCGGGGAGAGGAGTTCCGGAATATCGGAGGACTCGGGGTCGGGCTCTATATTTCCCGGAATATCATCGAGCAGCACGGAGGCACCCTCCGGGTCAACAGTGCTTCCGGTAAGGGTGCTGAGTTTATTTTACGCCTCCCATTGTCGCGTTAAGGGCAGCTGGGGTATCATCGCTCCTCATGCTAACTAAACTTGCTATGGATAAAGAAGAAATCAACAATCTCCCGCCGATGGATTTTGATGGCGAGATTATTGAGATCGTTTCCTTAGAAGGTGTCATGCGCGCGGTGGAACTCCTGGCACTGGAAAAAGTTCTGGGCTTTGATACCGAAACAAGACCCTCTTTCACCAAGGGCGAATTCTACACTCCTGCCATTCTTCAACTCGCCAACGGAACCACCGCCTATGTGTTCCGGCTGAAATTTTTCACGATTCCGGATGAGCTCATTAAAATTCTTGAGAACCCGGAAATCCTGAAAGTGGGAATCGGCATCAAAGACGACCTGGTAGGCCTCGGGAAAATCATGAAGTTTAAACCGGCCGGATTTCTCGAGCTTTCAGAAGAAGTAAAAAAGAGGGGAATTCCCAATCCCAGTCTCCGGACTCTCACCGGCATCTTCCTCGGGAAAAAACTTTTCAAGAAGGCCAAGACCACCAACTGGGAAAGAACGGACCTGACTCCGGCCCAGATCAAATACGCCGCCACTGACGCGGTTGTGGGCTTCCTGATCCATGAAAAACTCCTCGAAATGAACATCTCTTCCCGGTAGTCCAGCTCCTGGTTGCGGTTTAAAATATCAGCAACAAAGGATCTTCCTTGAAAAATACCCTACTTTTTTTGTCTTTCTCTGCTCTCATCGCTTGTTCGGCCAATGTAAAAACCGGTTCGCGTTCCTACGCTTCTCTTCTTCAGGAACTTCC
>CANGAC010000231.1 GCA_947451425.1 Bacteriovoracaceae bacterium
GAGAACCTACGGCATGGAGGGCCCTGCCGAATTTCTGGATGAATTTTACCCGACGCTTAAAATCGAAATGTTCCATTAATGAGTTTTTCTGATGTCTTCAACAATCCGATCAATCGTCATGAGCGTCAGATCGCGGTAACCCTTGAAAAGTGGATTCAGGAGACGCTTCTCAATCTGCTCAAAGTTTTTCTCTTCTTCCGGAATGGAAATGTGCACGGGAATTTTCACAACCCCTTCGTGATAGCGATAAGCGACAGTAGTCACGGGCTGCTCTCTTTCTTTCAGGATGTTCAGGCGCTCATGATACTTGCCGAAAGGAATCAGGGTCGAGGCCTTGATCTTAATCACAAGCTCTTCAGGAATGTTCTCGTCAGAGAACTTATCTTTTCTTTCGGCAGTCCAGACCACATCACTCATCACGACAATGGCCGCATCAAGTTTCAATTCTTTGGCGAGGTCGTTCAGGAAAATCTTATTGTGCTCAGACCATTTCGGTCCGCTCATAAGCTCAGAGGCCGGAACCAGCATGAAAGACATGTCTCTCATCTCACGAGGATTTATGATGGTGTAAAGCGAAGTCTTCTTTCCAGATGGCAACCAAAGGATGTCATCACTTTCAACTTTCTGCCGTGGCGCCTTGATGTAATCCGGAACTTCCATGCCGTAAATCGTAAAGGCCTTTGAGCGCTTCACTTCATCGGATTTCACGAGTTCAAGGTCAGGGGCAACGAGCGGAAACTCTTCTTCCCACTGAGAAAGAAATTTTTCCGTGATGAGCTGCTTCCCCTGCTCTGTGGGATAAATTTTATCAAGGCCAGAAAGTCCGGAGCGCGTCCCCTGGATATCCGTCTCGAAGACCACGATCGCCACACGCTTGATGTCGGGAAGTTTCGGATCAAATAACTTTTCCAGAGTTCCCACGCGGGGATCGCGCTTTTCTGTTTTCACTATTCCCGGCGCGAGTTCATGCAGATCTGTGAGTTCATACTCAAAATCAGATTCATACCGATAGCGATCCTGCCCGCCAGATTGCTTGGTTCCTAAGGAACACGAGGTAAGAAAAAGAAGTCCCGCGAGGATTCGTAGCATAAAATATTATCCTGTTTTATCCAGTCAATGTCCTTCCATTCTACCCGTTCACCGCCGGGAAATTCCACCGAAAATGTTGGCGTCATCAGGATTTTCCTCAGGGGTCCCTGATAGATGCGCTCCCAGACACTAACAGTAACATTCTCATATTCTCTGAGAGCGATAAGAAACCCCGTTTTAAGATCCAGCTCATCCCTTGTCATGATTTTGACCACCTGGTCTTCTCTCACAGTTCGCGGAGGTTGTGCGAGGGTGTATTGGTCGCCGGAGGCATAGAGTCCGAATGAATTTCCGAGCCAACTCGATTCACCATCTGCGATGAGAAAATATTTTTCCTGGAAACTGTAACGATGAAGTCCCGCAAGCTCCCGCGCCTTCTCATTCGGACGGTAAATCCGCGCGCAGGGTGAATGCCTTTTTCCGGAAAGTGGAATTTCTCTTTCGATTGTCAGCCACTCCTCACGGTCAAGTCGTGGAAAGAGATCTCCGTTCGATTCAATAACGATGAGATTGAAAGCTCTGACCCTCGCAAGTTCAGAAAGAATCCGGTCCAGAACATGGCCTTGCGGAAAATAAAGAAAATAGTTTTCTCCCACCGGCAGAGGATCCGTCAGAAGATTATGTGTGAGAAATTCTGCATTGGTAAGATGATGAGAAAGAGCTGAGTTCCTGGAAGCATTTACCCGCGAAGAATCAAGCTCCAGCCCCAACGCCAATCTCCCGGGAAAAAGCTGCGCGTACGTCAGCACCGTGTGCCCAAAGCCTGACCCAAGATCAATCCATTTACCCTGAATGCTGGAGTCAGCACAAATAGCAGCGACATCCTGAGGATCCGTGCAAAGAGCTCGCGGATCAATTTCAGCTCCGGAGAAATCGAATTTAAAAGACTCCCAGGAGGGAGGTGAGGAAGATTTCATAATTTTGTTTTTGCTCAAGACCTTCAATCACGTAACTTCCCCGGACACCCCAGGAAATGGGAAGGAAGATCCGGAGGAAGTGGGTATCAAGAAGAAGTTCCCATCCGTAAGAGGAAGCGCGGTAATTATAAGATCTGTAGCGTCCGTTTAAGGAATCATAAAAAAGATTCACGGAGAGCCGCTTTAAGTACAGATAGCGCGAAAGATTGTAATCCGGGTACGCGAGGGGAAAGAGATAGTTCCCGGAGTATTTCGTGAATTCCTGAAGGAAGACATTTCTCGTCCCGCGTGGATAAAAAACAAGACTCGCGTATTCATAGAAATCATTCCGCTGTCTTTCATAGGCCAGCTGATGGTGGAAGGAGTGATGTTTAAGAATGCCCGGAAGATAGAACCTGCTTTCCAGGTGCGTGAGTGCTCCCTTCTGGTCCGCACCCGTGATGTCTCTCCCCTCTTCCATCCGGCCGGTGAGAGAAACTCCGTATTTTGGCAGAAGATCCCGGCGGGCAAGGCGCGACAGGAAATCATATCTCATCTCAAGCCCTGGCGAGAGAAGTGCTCCGTTGGAAACTTCGGCACGGTCATTGGTGAGTTTATTTTCTACCTTGATGAGTTTGGTAAAAGCTCTGGTAGTGAATGACTGAGTGAAAGCTCCGGTGATTCTCTTCCACGGAACCTGAACGCCGCCTTCAAGTGTTCCCTCTTCCCATCTGTTATTGTATTTCGTACCACCAATCCGGATATCCTGCCGGCGGTTTCCGTAGGCCGCGCGAAGGTCAAACACCGGATACAGATGAGACCAGGCGGCACTCACAAAACCCGTGAGAGTGCGCTCGTTTAAGTTGTAATCCGTTCCGACACTGAGGCTCAGCTTATTCAGGATATCCCGCGAGAAGGCCGCAAGAGTCACCGTGGGAGAAACCGGAGGAGCCAGGATCGCCCAGCTGTGAAAGTTTATCGCATTTTTCATCTGCGAGTAGCGCTCGACCTTGAGTTCTTCCTGTCCTTTGGAGAGATCAAGCGCGTCCCGATTCTCAGAGGCCGCAAATTTTTCAAAGACCGGAACAAAACTATCCTGTGACTTCTGTTCCTCTTCCCAGGAAAGTTCTTTTTTCACAACCTGAAGCCCATCGGCGGTGTAGTCAGCGTAAACGAGTTTGCCGTCATTGATGGTCGGAGAATAAGCTCCGAAGAGCGCCGAGGTAATCTGGCGAAGGTTTCCGGATTCCAGGAGATAAATATTATCAATCCCTGACTCGGGACTTTCCACGAGAACATGGCCCTGGGCCACGGTAATATTTCCGAAGTTCGTGTAGACCGGTCCCAGAAGAAGTTTCTCTTCCCCCGTCCGCAGGTGAAACTCAGTGATCTTCTTTTGTTCCACGCGGTCTTTCACCACCAGGATGAGATCATCATCGTTTAACCAATCAAGGGAAGTAATGACCTGGGATTTATCATACGGAAAACGCAGGCGCTCTTTTCCCTTCCGGTCGAGGATGACGATCGCCTGGCCCTGCCGGGTATCCCATTCTACGGCGGCCAGATATTCCGCGTGATGATCGAGGGTAGCAAGGCGGTACTTGGTTTTTCGTTTATCGAGGACGTGGCGTTTTTTTTCTACGTCATAAACTCTGAGACGTCCGAAATCTCTGTAACCCCAGCGCGGGTCAATTTCCCACTCAATGTAAGCGAGTTTATTTTTCCGGACCCGGTACGCGTATTCGTTCTGCAGAATCCCCGGGGTAAAAAGAACTTTTTCTTTCTTGTCTTTCAGAAGCACAAACTGCGGAAGATAAGACAGCCCGGTCCGAAGAGTCACGATATCTCCGCTCTCTGTGAACTGCGGAAAAGTGAAATTGGTCCAGCCATATTTCTTCGAAGGAGATTTTACTTCATAGGGTGTCGGTGTCAGCTCTTCGTATTTTTTCTTCCAGTGAGTAATGAGATCATCCATCACATCTTTGTAAAATTCTTCAAAGGGTTTCCGGAAGCTGTCATCCATCGTGTTGTAAAACGAAAGTGGGTTCCAGGAATTCTGGGCCGAGTGATACATCGCTTTTGAGATCGCTGTGTCTCCGAGATTATTTTTCATGTAGGACGTGTAGAAGTATCCGTACACGTAATGGTTCGGAATATAATCCCTGTACGAACCCATGTGAGTCTTGTCGTAATTGTAGTTCTTTCCGGAGAGAAGAAGAGTGCGCAGATCGCGCTCAAAAAGCGGAAGCCTTCCGCGGCCTCCCCGGGTGAGTGCCGTCTCTGTTCCGACTGCGTCTCCTTCAAAGAGCCATGGTGGTGCCGTGAGTCCCAGACCGATTGCCTGCCCTACCTGACCCAGGAGAAATTCCAGAATTTTATTGAACCCTTCCCGGCCTCTTTCAAACTGCACGACGTGACGGAATTCGTGAATCGCCAGAGTCTTGAGCCACTCGGTATTCGAAAGATCGGCTTCGGTGGACGGAGTCATGTACCACTCAGACCGTCTCGGTGCGAGGGTGACAAAACCATTACTGATCGTCGATTGGTTCTGGAGAACTAAAGAGATTTTCGGCGGCGAGACTTCAAGTGATCTA
>CANGAC010000232.1 GCA_947451425.1 Bacteriovoracaceae bacterium
GAAGCTCCTGTCTGGAGAGGAATCGGCTGAGAAACTTTAGCCGAAAGAGCGTCACCTTTGGTGATGCGGCCATCCCGACCCGACCCTGCAACAGTGGCCGGATCTACTCCCTTCTCAGAAAGAATTTTCGCAGCAGCAGGAGAAGGATAATTCTTATCCTGAGGAACTGAAGCCTCCGGAGCTTTCGGAGGGAGCTTCTCAGTAGCAGCTGCGGGGGCTTCCGCACCAGCAGAGGCTGTCTCATCGACTTCAGCAATCTTCGTCCCGATCGCAACCGTCTCGCCTTCTTTGACGAGAATTTTGAGTTTCCCTGCTTTAGGAGCAGAAATATCAAGGGTCGCTTTATCTGATTCGATGGAGCAGATCGCTTCATCGAGCTTCACCATGGCACCATCTTTCTTGGTCCACGCCGCAATCGTAACTTCGGAAATGGATTCTCCGACCGCAGGAACTTTTACATCAACCATAACTTATCCTTTTAAACCGTTTCAATCTTTTCAGAGAAGGCATTGTTCACAATCTTCGCTTGTTCCTGAGCGTGAACGGATGCGTATCCGGTCGCTGGAGATGCTGAAGACTTGCGCGCGATCAGTTTGAAATCATCAAACTGTGTGTAGCGCCGGAGGAACGTAAAGGCCCCCATGTTTTTCGGCTCTTCCTGAACCCAGACTTTTTCAGCTGACTTGTATTTTTCAATGAGCTTCCAGCTCTGCTCTTCCGGCATCGGATAGAGCTGCTCGAGGCGAACGATCGCCACGTCTTTTCTCTTATCTTTTTGCTGGCGCGCCTTAAGATCGTAATACACTTTCCCGGTGCAAAGAAGAAGACGCTTCACTTCTTTCGGATTCACGTAAGCATCATCAATGATTTCCTGGAAAGCTCCGTCCGTGAAATCTTTCACGGAAGAAATACAATCCGGATGTCTCAGGAGGGATTTCGGCGTGAAGATCACGAGCGGCTTTCTGAAGTCCCACTTCACCTGACGGCGAAGAGCGTGGAAGATATTGGCCGGAGTTGTGAGATTAGCGACCACCATGTTCCACTCAGCGGCCAGCTGAAGGAATCTTTCCGGACGCGCGTTCGAGTGCTCTGGTCCCTGCCCTTCGTATCCGTGCGGGAGTAAGCAAACTAAGCCGGACTGTCTTTGCCACTTCGACTCTCCGGAAGAAATAAACTGATCGATGATTGTCTGGGCACCGTTGGCGAAATCTCCGAACTGGGCTTCCCAGATATTGAGAGACTGAGGAGATCCCAGTGAGTATCCATATTCAAATCCGAGAACGGCGTACTCAGACAGAAGAGAGTTATAAATTTTAAACTGTCCCTGCTTATCCGCCACCGAATTCAGGAAGATGTGACGGTGACTGTTATTCTCATCCACGATCCCGGCGTGACGGTGAGAGAAGGTTCCGCGGATACAGTCCTGGCCCGACATGCGGACATTAATTCCTTCCTGAAGAAGTGAACCATAGGCCATGAGTTCCCCCATCGCCCAGTCAAACTGATCATCATTCCAGCGCGTCTTACGTTCTTCGAGAAGCTTCTCAATTTTCTGAATCGGCTTGAAGTCTTTTGGAAGTGATGTCAGGGCCTTGAGCGTTTTCTCGAGGACATCCTTACTCACATTCGTTTTCGGTGAGTAATCAAAATCCTTAGGGGTAGAACGGCGGAAAGATTTCCACTGCTCTTCCGGTTTTTGATAGAGATATGGTAATGGCTTCTGCTTCACAGAATTGAATCTGTCCTGAAGAAGATTTTTAAATTGCTCTTCCATCTGGATCGCGAGCTGGGCTTCGATCTGCTTTCCTTCGATCAGTTTATCTTTGTAAACTTCGCGTGGATTCGCGTGCTGAGAGATGAGCTTATAGAAACTAGGCTGTGTAAATCTCGGTTCATCGGATTCGTTGTGACCGTGCTTACGATAACAAACCATATCGATAAAAATATCTTTGTGGAATTTCGCACGGAACTCGCAGGCCAGTTCCACTGCGTACACAACTGCCTCTGCATCATCACCGTTTACGTGAAGGATTGGTGTTTCAAGAACACGAGAGACGGATGTTGAATAAATGGATGAACGGGCATCATCAAAATCTGTCGTGAAACCGATCTGGTTGTTGATCACAAAATGAATCGCTCCGCCGATGTTGTAACCCTTGAGGCCCGACATCTGAACTGTTTCGTAACAGATCCCCTGTCCCGCTACCGCCGCATCACCGTGAATGATGATCGGAAGGATCTTATTCGGATCCTGGTTGTAAAGCGTGTCGCCCTGAGCCCTTGAGTAACCAAGGACAACGGCACTCACGGCCTCAAGGTGCGACGGATTCGGCATGAGCTTCAGGTAGACTTTCTGGTTTCCCGTAGTCGTGACCTGAGAAGAGTAACCCATATGATACTTCACATCTCCGTCACCCATGGTGAGATCCGGAGTCGCCTGACCTTCAAATTCGTTGAAGATGTAGTCGTAGGTTTTTCCCATGATGTTCGCGAGAACGTTGAGGCGCCCACGGTGGGCCATACCAATAACGACTTCCTCTACACCATAGGCCGCAGATGAGTTTATGATGGCGTCGAGTGCAGGAATGGTATTCTCTCCGCCTTCCAGCGAGAAGCGTTTCTGGCCCACGTATTTTGTGTGAAGGAAGTTTTCAAACGCCACAGCTTCATTGAGCTTGGCGAGAATTCTTTTTTTCTTCTCAATCGTGAAATTAGTGTTCCCCTGACTTGCTTCAAACCGCGTCTGGAACCACTCACGGATTTCCGTGTCGTTTGAGTGCATGTACTCGACACCGATGTTCCCGCAGTAAAGGGACTTGAGGCGCGCGATGATGTCTTTTAATTTTGCATTCTTCATCCCGAGAAGTTCGCCGATGGCAAAAGTCTCTTCGAGATCTGATGAAGACAATCCATGATCTTCCAGATCGAGTCTCGGGAAGCGGTTCACGCGTTCACGGATGGGATTCGTGGTAGAAACAAGATGCCCGCGCGAGCGGTAGGATTGAATGAGGCGATAGACTTTGAATTCTTTTCCGAGATTGCTTGTCACACCTTCAGACGGCGCGCTCACCGGCTGGCTCAAGGCGAAGTCCACACCTTTGAAGAACTGGCGCCAGCTGGTATCAACCGAATCAGGATTGCGGCGAAAATCAGCGTAAAGGGAATCGATGAAAGAATTGTCGGAAGACGAGACGTACGAAAAATCGTTCATAGAATTAGCTCGTAAATAGGGGTTAAACTTCGTGCCCTAGTATAAAACACAGGACGCATCGTGAAAATGTGAAATCCTAGAAATATCAGGAGTTAAAGCTTTGACAGTGGCGACGTGTCAAAAAAGAAAATTAGACATTAAAACCCTACCCGCCTATTTTTATCTGGTAACAAAGGAATGCTATGAAAAGTTCACTCGCACTGTTTGTCCTTTTTCTCGTCCTCGCTCCCTCAGCTTTTGCCGCAAATGCGCTGCGCGGAACTAATCCACTTCTTCGCTTCATCGCGGAAGTCAGAGTGCTTCGCGAATATGCTCTCTACACACTTCTGGAAAATCGCTGCGAACGTTACATGAAAAACTCCGAGCAAGAGTCTTGTTTTGAGGCCGTGGACCAGAAGATCACTCTTCTCGACTTTGACATTCTCTTAGGCAGCGACAAAAAAACACCAGTTCTCCTGAATAAAACCAATCCGACATCCTATGTTTTTGTGGCCTTCAAGAAGGATCTTCTGCGTCTCCTCTCTGATCCGAAAACTGAAAAGTATCTGAGAACGATCAATGAGGAACTCTCGCGCTATCTTTCGGGCCAGAAAAAAGAAGTTCCGAATGTCTGGAATCTCTCTGTTGCTTTCTATGGGTCTGAGTTCGAAGCCTCGCGCGCGATAGCGGTTCTTTTCCAGGACACCTCGAGTGTCAAACTTCACCTGGCGTACCTGGAAGTGAGCGGCGTTCAGGGGACCACACCTTCCTTTGATCCCAACCGCGAATTCCTGGGCCGTACGATCGATACGATGAACATGGTTCTCGATGCCAACGGTGGTAATTTCCAGGAACTGTTCTATCCAAAAAATCTTCCGCCAAGCCTTCACCGGACGATTTACCATTTCTTCGTTCCGAACTACCTGGCGATGGCGCTGGAGAAGAAAGGTGTGCCGAAGCGCTTTGCTTTCATCGCCCCTTTCATGTTGACTCTGACCTATGAATGCATCACTGCTTCCGAAGACTACCGTTATCTCTTCGATGATCCTGAGCGCCTGGTTTATGGAGATGCGAATGATGACTGGAAAGTCGGCGACCTTTACACGGGCTACAACGGGGCCTTATTCGGAACGAAGCAGATAGACCGGGTGCTACCTCTGGAAACTGTCAGACGCGCGTTTGATGTCTCAACCCTTCTCGGCGTTCAGACTCTTCTTAAGTAAACTGCGCCAAAAAGTGGCTGACCTCTTTCACGACCTGCGGGGGAATTTCATGTCCCCCGTTGAACACACTCAGTTTCCCCTGAAAATTCATCGACTGGAGTTTCTTCTCAAGGGCCTTCGCCCCCTCTAACCCCAGAACCGGGTCCTGAGTTCCGTGCGCTTGATA
>CANGAC010000233.1 GCA_947451425.1 Bacteriovoracaceae bacterium
TAATGGGTGAGGGCAAGGTATAAAAGTTTTTCTGCTTTTTCCTGACCCAATTTTTTATGCATGAGATACCAGGCGTGACCCGGGACCGTGGCGTTATAGTGAATGCCACAGAAGTCATTTTTTTCCAGGCACGGTTCAACGATGGGAGCGGCGTCAGAAATTTTTACGGGAAATGGTCTTGTGACTAATTCTCCTGCTCCATTCTTAAACTGACCCATGAGGCGCGAGGGATCCATGAGATCACGGATCGCCTGATTCCCTGAAGTCTCAAGGAAGACAGTCTTTCCGAAATTCCAGTCATCAGCTCCTTCCACTAATTTTCCGAAGTAATCCGCGATGGACTCATTGAGCGCACCCGACTCCCCGAGAGCAAGTAGTCCCGCAGAAGTCTGAATCACTCCGTGCGTGAGCTCGTGGCCCGCGATATCAACGCCAAAGGTGAAATCTTTAAAAGTCGTTCCATCACCGTCACCGTAGACGAGAACCTTTTCTTTTTTAAACCAGGAAGCATTGGCATACTCCTGGCCCCCATGGACAATGCTCACGATGGGTGTTCCCAGGTTATCGTAACTGTCGCGGTTGTGATTTGATTTAAAGTACTCGAGAAACTTCTTCGAGTTCTGGTCGGCCCGCTGAGAACTTTCGTCTTTGGCCGGGGCCATCTTGCAGGCCGCGGGATGGAAGGCCATTGGTAACATATTCCAGTTCAGAACCTGGCACGCTTTTTCCTGCTTCGATTTACATTGAGCTTTCCCAAACTCAGAGACTTTCTCAGAATTCATTTTACTGATGGAGCAGCGGTCATTCGGAAGCTTGATCAGGATGATTCCGTTATTTTCCGCAGACAGGGCGTTTTGTCCTTCTTCTAAAGTCGCAACGTGCTCACCGGTTTTTGCATCGATCCAGATTTCTTCTCCTGAGGAAAGTCCCGCGATGTAGATGATCCGCGCGGGTTTTGCCTGCATCGGGGGAAGGATTTTTAAGGCCGGGACGGTGGCCACAGATTTTGCTGGTTCAATTCCCTGAAACCGAAGAAGTGCGTCGTTCACGCTAAGCTTCGGTTCAAGTGTCGAGGGAATTTCCTTCAGGTGGGAACTCACCTGGTCCACGTCTTTCTGATTTAAGTGATACCGGACTCCCGATCCTAAAACTTCGATGCCGTTCACTTTATGAATGAAAGTTTGAGTGTAAAGGACCTCACTCTCAACTTCCTTTTCAAAAACTATCTCTTGTCCGTTTTTCTTTACCAGGACCTGGACTTCCTGCGCTTCATTTACCCGCGCCAGGACTTCAGCTTTCGAGGGATGGTGGCGACCTCCGCAGGCACTCAGAATAAAGAACATGGCCGCGAGGGCGGCCATGTTGATTGAGTGATTAAGGGAAGTGAGTCGCATAGTAACTTTTCTTCTTAGTGAATCTGAACAACCGCACCGCTGCGAGTGCCGCCTTCAGACTTGATCAGGTTGTAGAGAAGGTGACCGTTGTCCGGGTGAATGCGGATACATCCGTGAGAAGCTTTCTTTCCGAGATCTTTGTACTCAGAAGGAGTCGCACCGTGGATCGCGATCCCAACGCTTCCGAGGAAGAACATTGACCAGGGCATCGGAGCGTTCTGGAAGCGTGAAGAGTGGTGCATGACTTCCATCAGATCGATGTTGAAGTTACCTGTTGGAGTGATACATGGGCTGTTCTTCGATTTTCCGCAGTTTCTGAATTTCGCGCCATTTGCTGACGAAACGAGAGCGGTGTTACTGGCACCGTTGTCGAAGATATTCATCGGAGTCAAACTGTCCGGGTTGGCCGTTTCCTGACGGAAAACTTCCAGATGTTCTTTTGGATTCGAAGCTGAAATCAGGTGAACTTTAATGACGATCTTTCCGGCGGAATTGGCCGGAACCCAGTTGATGCGAGTGTTATTGATGGAATCATCCATCCCGTTAAGGGCCTTCATTTCTGCGACGTCAGCAGTAACTTCTTCTGCTGAAAGCTCTCTTTCTGACGCCTGAGCAAAGCTGATTCCTGCAGTTAAAACGAGGGCCATGGCCAATGTAAATTTCATCGTATTCTCCTTTGGATGTATTCCAATATGGGTGTCTGTTTTGTCTATTCCCCTGAAGTTTAAGGGGGGACGGGTCCGGGGAGGGGGCTTCCGAAAAAAGAACAGGGGGCCGGCTAAACAATAGACACTTTTTTACACGGTCTGAACTCGCAACCCGGGATTATGATAGAAAGTTTCCATCTGAATGAATTTTTTTTAAGGAGTATCTATGAAATTTAAGTCACTCATTCTTGCGACTCTCGTCTTCGGATCTGTCAGTGCGATGGCCAATACACTCACGGCCAAGGACATCGACTCGGCCAATATCTCGGCTAAAGAACTCGCAGAACTCGATGCCATGAACAGTGTTGGTCAGGACATGTCGGTGAATCCTGAGCTCGCGAACTTCAAAGCAAACTGCATGCGCGAGACTTGTCCGATCTATATCCTCGTTGATAAATCCGACCAGCGCGCGGATATCTTCATTGAAGGGAAAAACATCAAAGACGGTGCCGTGGATAGAGACGGTGTTCCTTTCGCTCTCGGGAAAGAAGACGGGAAAGGCCGCTGGAAAGTAACGACTGGTATGGCCGGTCATGAAACTCCACTTTTTGATCGCCATCTTGAATCAGATGCGCGCGTTTTCCAGAGATACTCTTCTTCAGCGTACCCAGGTGGAGACTGGAACGGTTTTGGTAACATGCCGTTTGCGATGTTCATCAGAGGCGGATTTGCTATCCACGGAACGACTGGTTCTGATACCTGGGGTAACATTTCGAAGCTCGGAACGGTTCCTCTTTCTCACGGTTGCGTCCGGATCCACTCTGAGAACGCCCGCCGCCTGAACGCGCTCGTGAAAAAATACGGTGTCGCGAATACCTGGATCCGCGTCGTTCCTTAATCTCTTATTTATCACTCTTAGAAAGGGCCCTTCGGGGCCCTTTTTCGTTGGGGATGAGGCACAATTTGCCCCCTCATGAAATCCTCAGGTACAAGTTTTCATGAAATCGACGCGTCTCTCGATGAGTAGTCATCGGAGACATTCATGAGAACACTTTTTATCGTCCTGCTCTTATCTTTTCCCCTGATGGCCGACGTCCTTACGGTCTCCGCTATGAAAGGTGAGCCGGGCTTCAGCCAGAGCTTCGTTTTAAAAACACAATTGAAGGACAAAGTCCTTCTTGATTGCCAGAGTTTCATGAACGGAATTTACGTCGGTCCCCGGGACGGCGGACACTTCTTCATGCTCGACGCTGAAGAATGCCAGAACCTTTATAACAACATCCGCGGAAGCTTACTCAAATTCAAAAAACACTGCATCGAAATCGAAGATGCTGTGAACCATGATGAAGCTTGCTGAGATCCTCCCGCATCTTCTTTACGAATTTCCCCATGAATCGGATCTCCTGAGAGCGATCGAAGAGCTCTCGAGGAAATTCACCACGGAAAGAAACAAGATCGGCGACTACTTAAAAGACGAGCGCCTCGTTTCTGCGTACACCGCGTTTTATCTCACCACCAATTTCCCAAAACTTCGCGCCATCATGGGATGGATGCCGGAAGAATGGAAAGCGGATTTAAAAGAAAGTGCTTTGATTGATCTGGGAGCTGGTCCCGGCACCTTCAGCCTTGCGTGGAAAGACTTTTTCGGAACCAAAGAGTTCCTGCAGATTGAAACATCACCGGCGATGAAAAAACAGGCGAGAAAACTCTGGGACGGACTTCACGCATCTGGTGAGATGAAGCAGGAAGGGAATCCGGAAAAGAGTGTGCTCCTTTTTGGTCACTCGGCCAATGAGATGAAATCCGAAGACGTCATTCACTACATCGAAAAATATTCACCGGACCATATTCTTTTCATCGAACCAGGGACGAAAGAATTCTTCGGCAAGATGCTCGAGATCCGGACGCAGCTTTTAAAAACAGGCTGGCACGTTTTGTATCCCTGCCCCGATGAAACGGAATGCCCGATGAAGGGAAGTGAGGACTGGTGTCATCAGTTCATTCACGTGACTCACGATCCGGAAGTCGAAAGACTTTCGCAGATCATGCGCATGGACCGGAAGCTTCTTCCGCTGACTGTGCAGGCGTATTCAAGAAAAGAGTATCCGAAATCCCATGAGCGACTGGTGCGGGTCCTTCCCGAAACCAAATTCAGTTTCGAGTGGGAAGTCTGTCACGATAATCACCTCGAAGAATACCAGGTGATGAAGCGCGGAATGGATAAGACGACAGAAAAGCGCACTGGAAACACGCTCGCCGGAGTCGGACTTTCGACGGAATTAGAGAAAGATATCTCCGGGAAGAAGCGCGTAAAACTCCGCTAAAAATTCCTTCTCCTCACCTTGACACGGGTGATTCTGCTACCATCTTAATAGCAGGAGAATACATTATGAATAAATTTGATCAGGTAGTTTTAGGCTCGCTCGACATCGCACAGTCGGAAGCTCTGAAGCGGAAAAATAATGAGCTCATGCCCGAGCATCTTCTGTGGGGACTTATCCTCAA
>CANGAC010000234.1 GCA_947451425.1 Bacteriovoracaceae bacterium
AGCCGCGGGCTTTTTTAAGAAGGGTGATAAAGTTGCGCTTCTGGGAATCGGTTCTGGTCTCACATCTACTATGCTCGGAGTTGAATGGTGAAAAGTATTATCGCGGAACATGGTCTCTCAAAACTCTATCCGTTTCGCTCGAATTTCCTTCAGCTGAATGGGCATAATCTCCACTACGTCGATGAGGGGAGCGGGAAGCCCATACTCATGCTTCACGGAAATCCGACGTGGTCTTTCTATTACAGAAATCTCATCCAGACGTTTTCTCCGAAGTTCCGCTGTGTCGTCCCGGATCACATGGGATGTGGCCTCTCAGATAAGCCACAGGACTATCACTACAATTTAGAAGCTCATATCCAGAATACCTACAAGCTCATCCGCTTTCTTGATCTGAAAGATATCATTCTTATTGTTCATGACTGGGGTGGGGCGATTGGCTTCGGGCTTGTGACCCGTTATCCGGAACTCTTTGACCGCATCGTGATTCTCAATACGGCGGCCTATCCGTCGTCGAACATTCCGAAGCGGATTGAAATACTCAAGGGAAGATTCGGCGAGTGGCTTACGCGGAAGTTTAACCTTTTTGCGTGGCCCGCGACTTTCATGACTACGACCAAGAGGCTTTCGAAGAAAGTGAAGGAAGGGTATCTTCTTCCTTACGATACTTACGAAAACAGAATCGCCGTCGCCAAATTCGTCCAGGATATTCCCATGGATGAGTCGCACCCGAGTTATCACACGTTAAAAGAAATCGGCGACAAGCTCCCGACCCTTCGCCATCCGAAACTCATTCTCTGGGGTGGGAAAGACTTCTGCTTCAATCAATCCTTCTTTGAAAAATGGGTATCGATTTATCCCGAGGCCAATGCGAGATGGTTTGCCACCGCTGGCCACTACATCCTGGAAGATGCCCCGGATGAAACATCCCAGGAAATCTGGAACTTCATCAAGTGAACATCGCTCTCCGGATCAGAGATCAGGCAAAGCTTCATCCGGATAAGAAGTCCGTTGTCTTTGGCGATGATTTCTATACCTTCAGAGAGTTCGAAGAGCGCTCCAATCAGATGGCGCATTATTTTGAATCCATCGGGATTACAAAAGGCACGCGCACTCTTCTTTTTGTGAAACCGTGCCTCGATTTTTCCGTCATCACGTTTTCCCTCTTTAAAATAGGTGCTATTCCTATTCTCATCGACCCAGGTATGGGGATCAAAAATCTTCTTCGCTCGGTTGCCCAGGTGAAACCCGAGGCGATGATCGCCATTGATCTCGTTCACTGGATCAGAAGAATTAAGCGGGGCCCTTTCACCACTTTAAAGACGAAAGTCTTTTTACATGATCTGTTTGAAGGACTGAAGAACTTTCCCCGTGCGTACGATGTCAAAGAAATGCGGGATGATGAAGATTCAGCGATTCTTTTTACTTCCGGCGGAACCGGGATTCCCAAGGGTGTTCAGTACACGCATGGAATTCTCAATGCGCAGACGGAGATCTTAAAAACTCTCTTTCAGCTTGATCATAGAGAAACGGATCTTCCGGGCTTTCCGCTTTTCGCTCTCTTCACTCTGGCGATGGGGATGACGTCGGTCATTCCGGATATGGATCCTACGAAACCGGCCAAGTGTGATCCGGCAAAACTCGTGAGTAACATCCTCAAACACCAAATCACTTTCTGCGCGGGATCTCCGGCGATCTGGGAAAGGGTGGGGCGGTATTGCCTGAAAAATAATATCCAGCTCGGCTCCGTGAAATACATCGTGATGTTTGGTGCTCCGGTAGAAACAGAAATCCATCAGATGTTCCGGAAAATTCTTACGAAGGGCGACACCTACACTCCTTACGGAGCGACGGAGTGTTTACCGGTGAGTCTTGTGAGCGGTAAAGAAATTCTGGTTCGTCCGGGATTCGGAACCTGCATCGGAAGGCCTGTTCCAGGTGCTGAAATCAAAATCATTAAAACTACGGATATTCCTGAGACTGAGCTTTCGGAATTACCCCGGGAATCTGTCGGCGAAATACTTGTCGCGGGCCCCATGGTGACACCTTCTTACTTTGAAATGCCTGACGAAACCCGCAAGGCAAAAATCCTGGCGAACGGAAAGCTCTGGCACCGGATGGGAGACAATGGACGCATCGATCATGAGGGGAGACTTTGGTTTCTCGGAAGAAAATCCCATCGAATCATGCTGAAAGATCGTATCCTTGAATCACTTCAGGTTGAGGCGATTTTTAATCAGCATCCTGAGGTCAAACGCTCGGCACTAATTTCTTTTCACGAAGCTCCTGGTCTTGTCATTGAGAGGCATGATGGCAATATCAACATGAGCTCGGGGTTTCTTTCCGAGCTCATAAAGCTCGGACAGACCAATCAGAACGCGGCACTAGTGAAGGACTTCTGGCTCTCGAGCGCGTTTCCCGTAGACGTCCGGCACAATATCAAAATCGATCGCCTCGCCCTTTCCCGAGAGGCTTCAGGGAATAAACTATGTCGAAAAAATCTGAGCAAAAGGTCGCACGTGTCATCTACATGACGCTGCTATCGATCGCTTTCCTTATCCTGGTTTCTCCCTTCGCTGTCCCGATTATTTTCGGAGCTTCCATTTCGCTGGCACTTTTTCCTCTCCTACTTCGGCTGGAGAGTTACGGACTCCCCAGAAAAAAAGCCGCCGCCCTTCTTACGGTTTTATTTACGATTCTGATTTCTATCCCCATCACATTCTTCATCGCCAAAGGAACGATCACCGTGACCGCCCAGCTGGAGAAGATCAATTTCAACGAACAATTGAAAGATCAGGGGATGGAGGGATTCGTCTCCGACGCCCGCCATGAGCTGGTGCTCTTTGTTCACAAGCACACGTCGAAACTGAATCTCGAAGATTTTCTCACGAAGAAAAAAATTGATGGTTATCTCAATGTGACGACGTCGTACCTCCTGAATTTCTTCCGGAGTGTCCTCACAAGTCTTCCGGTGGTCTTCCTCTTTCTCCTTGTGATGGTCATCTGTATTTACTCTTTCCTGAAAAATGCCGGGACGGTCCGATCCTTTTTCCAGAAACTTTTTGGGTTTAAGGACGAGACGATGTCGGAGCTGGTTCAGATTTCCATTCAGGATGCCAGAGACGTGTACGTTTCCAATATCGTCACCGCCGCGGTTCAGTCACTTGTTGTGGCCCTGGGAGCTGCATTCACCGGCATCGGAGATTTTTTCTTTGTCTTCTTCATTACTCTTATTCTCGCCTTCATTCCGGTGATCGGGGCGGCACCCGTGGCCTTCGTGTGCGCGGGAATTGCTTTCCTTCAGGACAAGAATACCGCCGCTCTCATCCTCGTCATTGTGGCGATCTTTTCGGGACTCATTGATAATATTCTCCGTCCGTGGCTCGCGACCATGGGAGAGAGTAAAATTCCGCCAATCACGGCCTTTATCTGTGTGCTCGGCGGAGCTCTCCTCATGGGATTTCCGGGTCTCTTTGTCGGACTTCTGGTGGGATCTTTTGCCTACGATACGCTTCCCCTGTTCTGGCGTGAAATCGGCAAGGGAGACCATTCTTATGTGGAAGAAACACCCCGCGAGTCTTAGACTTTAAGCATGCGCATACTTGTAACCGGTGGCGGGGGATTCCTCGGCACCCATCTGATTCAGGAACTCCTGAAAAACCCGAAGTACATCGTGACGAATTTTTCTCGTCACTCTTACCTTCATCTGGAAGACCTGGGTGTTCCCACGATCAAAGGGGATCTCCGGAAAAAAGAAGACATCGACCGCGCCCTGGCCCAGGGATTTGATACGGTCTTTCACGTGGCGGCCCTAGCCGGTGTCTGGGGAGACTACGATGAGTATTTCTCCATCAACGTCACCGGGACAAAAAATATTCTGGAAGCAGCGAAGGTCCATGGGGTCACGCGCTTTGTTCACACGTCATCTCCTTCCGCCGTTCTTGGACACGGAGGGCACATGGGTCCCGGTGAGGAAATTCCTTATCCCAAGGAGCATCTGAACGCTTACGGAGAAACCAAGCAGAAGGCCGAAGAATTAGTTCTCGCGATGAATGACAATAAAACTTTTCTCACCTGCGCTCTTCGTCCGCACCTCATCTGGGGTCCGGGAGATCCGCACATCTTCCCGAGAATTATCCAGAAGGCCCGCGAAGGGAAACTGAAAATCGTCGGTGACGGCGAAAACCTCGTGGATATTATCTACGTGGAAAATGCAGCGAAGGCCCATGTCCAGGCGATGGAGAATCTCACTCCTGGTTCCAAAGTCTGCGGGCAGGCGTATTTTCTAGGCCAGGAAAAACCGGTCAAGATCTGGGAGTTTGTGAATATCATCCTGGGCCAGATGAAAGTTGATCCACAGGTGAAATACGTGAGCTATGAGACGGCGTTTCGCGCGGGTCGTTTTTTTGAATTTGTCTGGAAGCTCCTGGGAATTAAAAAGCCAGATCCTCCCATGACGAGATTCGTAGCGATGAACTTAGGCACTCATCATTATTTCTCTCACGCGAAAGCAAAAAAAGATTTTGGCTTCCATCCGGAAATTTC
>CANGAC010000235.1 GCA_947451425.1 Bacteriovoracaceae bacterium
GAGGTGTACGCGACTGGAAAAGCGCATTGACGGCGAGGTAAAATCCCAGGACGTGAGCACAGATAACCAGCGTATCATTCATGGGCATATCTCATGTTTCTGCGAGAGGAATGTTTCACCGCATATCTGATAAGAGGAGGCAGAATTCCCAGGGCACACAGGGCCAGGAGAATTTCCCAGGAAAGAATCTGCGAGACATCGGTGAGTGAAGCAATTTTTCTTCCGGCATAGACATAAAGAAAAGTCCCGGGGAGCATGCCGAAATAGGTGATCCAGGCAAAATTCCACAGACGCATATCCGTCAGCCCCATCACAACATTCACCACGACGTAAGGAGAAACAGGGATCATCCGCGAGGTGAAAAGAAAAATATTCCCCTCCCTTTTTACTTTCTCATTCATCGTCAGGAATCTTTCATGGAACTTTTCCTGGAAGTAATCCCGGAAGAGATAGCGGGAAAGAAGAAAGGCCACGCATGCGCCCGAAGTGGAAGAAAGCATGACCCAGAAAGTGCCCGGGATAGTTCCAAAGATCGCCCCTGCCAGAAGCGTCAGGAGAAGACATCCGGGAATCGACAGACTCGTGAGAAAAACATAGATCCCGACGAATCCCGCAGTGACCCGGATCGGATGATGTTTCAATAAGCCCTGCAACCACAGGACATGTTCCTGGAGATAATGGAGTGTGAGGTAGTGCGCGCCCCCGAAAGTGTAAAAGGCGCCGATACAAACGATCATCAGGAAAAAAAGAAGGGCTTTCTTATTCAGGACTTTCCACCTGGAAGAAGGGCCGCTTATAAAACTTAAGATTTTTGGGAGTCGTGTGCCGGTAGTTCTGCTTAAACCATGGCTTCCGGAAAATCCGGACATCCTGCGGAAGAATTTCTTCCGTCTCACCCAGATCAAGCTGAAGGTAAGAATCACCAAGATCATAGGGCCACAGCGGCTCGCTCCAATCAGTCGAAATACCATTCAGGGGAAACTCTCTCGACATAAACCCTCCGATTTCAAGGTGAAGCGACATCGGAGGAGATGCAAGATCAAGACCGCCACTCCGGAGGAGAAATGGGGCAAAATTCACCTGAGGGATTCTCTGTGACTTAAGTTTGCGACTGAATTTCTGGAGCTTTGCCGGTCATTCTCTAATTGGTATGGGGTTTGCTTTTTAATTGGTATGCAGCAGGAAAGGTGAGATTCCCCAAACCCTTCACCCCAACTTCAATTTTTTTCACAGAGCCCCGCCAAAAAATTTCAATGTCCCGCTTTTCCTGCAAGACCTTCGCGCAAATCATCAATGAGATCATCCGCATGTTCGAGCCCCACAGAGATTCTTAACGAGTAAGGATTGTGTCCCATCTCCTTTGCGTCTTCTGGAGAAAGATCATCCCCGAAAAACATGAGAGTCGGACAAATGAGCGTCTCGGCTGATCCGACACTGGCAGTGAACTGGTGAAGCTTCAGGCGGTGACAGAAGGCCAGTGCCTCCCCCACTGAAGGATCTATCTCAAAGGCCAGAATGCCTCCGGTGGATTTCATCTGCGAGCGGGCAAGTTCGTGACCCGGGTGAGAAGGAAGGCCGGGGTAATAAACTTTTTTCACCATCGGATGGGACGAGAGGAATTCCGCAATTCTCATGGCGGTTGCGGCAGCTCTTTCATATCTCATGAAATAAGTCCGGAGTCCGCGCTGGACGAGCCAGGCCGCGTGAGGATCAAGTGTTGCCCCCAGATTGATCGCCATCTGACGAATTTCCTGAATCACTGTTTTTTTGCCGGCGATCGATCCGGCGATCACATCACCGTGTCCATTCACATATTTCGTCAGACTATGAACGAAGACATCAACGCCAAGATCCGTATGCTGATGAGGACCTCCGAAAGTTGCGTCCATCATCACCAGGATCTTGTGCTTCTGCGCGATCGAAACGATTTTCCTGATGTCGGCAATTTCCAGATGCGGATTCGAGGGACTCTCGAAGTAAATCATCTTCGTATCCGGCGTGATCGCCTTTTCTAACCCGGGCAAATCGGAGACCTTAAGAATCGTGGAACGAATCCCAAAGCGCTGAAGCGTTGAACGGATGAAGATCCTCGCCGGGCGGTAAGTCTCCCGAAAAGAAATGATATGATCCCCGGATTTCAGGAGTCCAAGAAGGGCGCCGGTAATAGCGGCCATGCCGCTGCTTAAGACAATGCAATCTTCGGTTTTCTGAAGTTCGGACAGAGAGAGTTCTAGTTCTCGCAGAGTGGGATTAGAGACTCTGGTGTAGGTAGACTGCGAGCTGAAGGGTTGACCCTCGCCCGGAGAAAACTTCGCCGTCTGATAAATCGGAGAAACAATCGCCTTGTTCCCGGAGGGAAGTCCCACTTCCTGGAGATGAGTGAGTTTCGTCGAATCATGGAGTGTCTTACGATCAATGGCCATTTTTACCTCGAGAGAGTCTAAGAAATTTTAGGCCTAAGATCAGGTTCAAGGCAAGAAAATCACGGATTCGTGAAAGTTTCTTCACAACTCTCACATAAGTTTCTTACATCAATCTCATAGAATCACGATAAGAATGAAGAGGACTATTACATGTTGCTGCACCTGAGGGAACTGGAAGGAATGAGTGCTCAATCGCAAAAGAAGAAAGTTCTTATCATCGATGATGACGAGGACATCCTGAACTGGTTCCGGATGATCGAAAAAAAAGAAACTCCTTATAATTTTTATTTTCTCCAGAACGAACTTGAGATCCTGAAAGTCCTGGAAGAGCTGCGGCCTGACCTCATCTTTTTTGATCGTGGTGATCGCTCGGTTTCGAATCTTTTAGGCAGCATTGATATTCCCATAGTTTATATGTCCACTAAAGAAGTATCACAAATTGACTCTACCCATCATTCTTTCATGCGGAAGCCTCTTCAGCGCAAAGCTGTAGATGCAAAAATTCGCTCCCTTTTTAAAATTTATTAGCTCAGAAAGTCAGTCGCCGTTAAAATAAGATCATGAATTCACCCAGTATCCTCATGATTGAAGACGATGTTGATGTCTATAATCTCGTGAAGAGTTTTGCCAAAGAACTCGACATCACCCATGTCACGAGCCTCGCAGACGCCACCAAATGGCTCGCTAACAATTCTCCGGAGCTCATTCTTCTCGACATCGAATTACCCGACGGAAACGGTGTCGACTTCCTGATGAAGAACCGAAAAAATTTCGAAGACTCACGGCTGGGCATCATCATGCTGACGAGCCACGGGGAAATCGGAACGAAACTCGAAAGTTTTGAGCTGGGTGTTCTCGATTATGTCCAGAAACCGTTTGTGCCGATGGAGCTCATCGCCCGGATCCGCGCCAATCTTAAAAAGATCAATCCGCGCGCAAAAGAGCTTATTAAAAAAGATATCAAAGTCATTCTCCAGTCTAATCAGGTCTTCGTAGGCCCGAAGGAAACACAGAGACTTATTGATCTGTCTCCTCTTGAGTACAAACTCCTCCTCCTCTTCATGGAGAATGAAGATCGTGTTTACACTCGCGATCAGTTAATGGATCTCGTCTGGGGCGATGAATTTGAAGTCACGGATAGAAATGTCGATCAGCACATTTCAAAGCTCAGGAAGAAAATTGATTCCCAGTACTACCACATTAAGACGATCCACGGGACCGGTTATTCGTGGGTGAAGTATGAGCGCCCGCCTCAGTAACAGCGTATAATGGATCGTGCTGGTTCTCATAAGCTTCTTTCTCGAAGCTTATGTCCATGTAAGACTCGTGATGACTGAGTCCCCTCATTCTCCCGCGGAAATATTCTTTCAGATACGATGAATAGAAACGGACGACACCCAGGGCAGCAACCTGTTCAACATGAATGCGTTCGTGATTTTTCACCGTAGGACTTGGTTCAGCGTCGGCATAGAGGACGAATGGCCACAGGACCATGCCATTGATCTTAAACCAGCGTAAGGGACGGACGTTCCGAAGTTCTTTCATTATCTTGTGAAGATAATAATCGAGCGCGACGCCTTACTTAAAGCTTTATTTTTTTCACCATTTTCCGGAATCCCCGCCTCATCCAGAGATTCCTGGATCCGGGCCCTCTCATCGGGAAAAATCTTTCTTAGTCCCTCAGATCTTTCTGCCATGCTGAGAGGATCCACTTCGACTTTCCCATGGGATGACTGGATGAACACTGTCAGAGCATCATTTCTTTTCTTTGCGAGGGCCACTTCATCCCGGGAGAGACTTTCTTTCTTTTCTGTCGGCATTTCCTTGTCGGCCCAGGTGATGAGTTTGGCTTTTTTCAGAAATCCTTCTTTTCCCGCCTGCTTCATCAGGTGACGGAGCGAATTTTTCGCTGGTTCCGAAAGTTTGGCGGAGCCTTTCGGAAAGAGGATTTCCGTCACGTAATTCGATTCCATTTCATTGGCGAGCTGACGGGCATCGAAGCTGATTCCCGATCCGTCTGAAGCCCCGACTATCTTGGGCGACTTGGGAGGAGATGCTTTCCCCGGGTCCTTGGGAGCCTTCGTTGAACAGGCCTCAATCAGAAA
>CANGAC010000236.1 GCA_947451425.1 Bacteriovoracaceae bacterium
CAATGAATCCCGCACGACGGAAACTCAGGGTAGACGCATTGAGTGTACGACTTCTGTCATGAAGGGTGATGTTTATCACTACTCAATCTCCGGGGACACTCTCTTCCTCGATACACCGGCCGGAAATCTCCAGATGAAAAAAGTTCACGGAGATGGCGGAGTCGTCGGAACATGGAAATGGACCGGCATTGTTGACGGAGCCACATATCAGACGAAACTCCTGACAGTTCTGAAGGGAATGAATCGTGTGATTATGAAAACAGTATGTGAGAGATAGAAAAAAGCCCCTCGGAAGAGGGGCTTTTTTTTTAGTTCAGATTTTCGATAACGGTCGCCACACCCTGACCCATTCCGATACACATCGTCGCCAGTCCATAACGCTTGTTATTTTCCTTGAGCTGATGGGCAAGGGAGCCCGTGATCCGCGCGCCTGAGCAGCCTAATGGGTGACCAAGGGCAATCGCACCACCATTGAGGTTCACCGTCTTGTCAGCGCGCTCTAAGAGTCCCAGGTCTTTTAAGACAGGAATCGACTGGGCCGCAAAGGCTTCATTGAGTTCCACGATTTCCATCTGGTCCATGGTGAGTTTTGCTTTCGCGAGAGCTTTCTTCGCTGCTGACACCGGGCCATAACCCATGATGCTTGGTTCGCATCCCGATGCTGAGATAGAAACGATTCTCGCCAGAGGCCTGAGGCCCAGAGCTTTTGCTTTTTCTTCACTCATCACAAGGACGGCGGAAGCTCCATCAGAGAGGGCCGAAGAATTGCCGGCGGTCACAGTTCCGTTCTTCGGATCAAAAACAGCAGGAAGTTTCGCCAGCGTTTCCGTTGTTGTTTCCGGTCTCACCACTTCATCGGTTGAAATAAGAGAAGGAACTCCCATTTCATCGTGACCCATGGTCGCGACGACTTCATTCTTAAAGCGTCCTTTCACCATCGCTTCGTGGGCCTTGTGATGAGAGCGTGCAGCGAATTCATCCTGCATCTGTCTTGTGACATTGTACATGCGGCCAAGGAGTTCAGCGGTGAGACCCATTGAGCCCGCACCTTTGGCCGTTGTAAGAGCGAGGGCCGGGTTGAAGTCCACGCCGTGATACATCGGCACGTGGCCCATGTGCTCGACACCACCGCAGAGATATATTTCACCTTCCCCTGACCAGATTCCCTGAGTCGCCATGTGAATGGCGGTCATGGAAGAGCCGCAGAGGCGGTTCACTGTCTGAGCGGAAACAGTTTTTGGAATTTCCGTTAAGAGCTGGGCATTTCTACCGATGTTGTAGCACTGCTCGAGAGTCTGCTGCACACATCCCCAGATAATGTCTTCAATCTCACCGGGATTGAGATTCGGATTTCTTTTCAGGATCGAGCGCATGAGGTGTGCTGAAAGATCTTCCGCACGGACGTTCCTGAAAACTCCGGCCTTCGATTTCCCCATGGGTGTTCTGACTGCATCAACGATGACGGCATTTTTCATATCGATATCCTTTAATAATAAGTTTTGTTCTGAGCGGCCATCTCTTTCATCTTCGGGGTGAGCTCGTACATTTTCCCGATAGAGAGAAACTTCTGCGAAATTTCTTCAAGTTTCTTAAGACCGACAGTATCAGCGTACTTGAGCGCACCGGCGCGGAACGGAGGGAAGCCGAGTCCGAGGAGGAGACCCATGTCGACTTCAATCGCCGTATCCACAATCTTGTCTTCAAGACAGCGCGCCGATTCGATGATCATCGGAATCATCATCCGCATGATGATTTCCTCGTCCGTCAGTTCGACGGTCTTCTTCACAACGGGCTTAATGAGTTCATAGACCGCAGGATTCACTTTCTTGACTGGCTTACCTTTCTTGTCCATTTCGTACTCGTAGAAGCCGAGATTGTTTTTCTGACCGAATCGCTTGTTCTCGTACATCACTTCGAGGATGTTTTTTGTGGTGTAGGCCATGCGATCGGGGAAAGCCTCGGCCATGATTTTTGAAGCGTGAACGCCGGTATCAATCCCTACCACATCGAGGAGGTAGGCCGGACCCATGGGCCAGCCGAATTTTTCCATCACCTTATCAATCTTCTGAAAATCTACACCGTCTTCTATCAGGTGAACAAAACCCTTGAAGTACGGGAAGAGAATGCGGTTCACAAGAAATCCTGCGCAGTCATTCACCACGATCGGAGTTTTTCCCATCTGGAGAGCGTAATTCACGGCGCGGGCAACAGTTTTCTCAGAAGTCTTTGTCCCTCTGATGATTTCCACCAGCGGCATCCGGTGAACCGGATTAAAGAAGTGCATGCCGCAGAAATTCTCCGGACGCTTAAGGCCTTCGGCCAGTTTGGAGATCGAGATCGTCGAGGTGTTCGAGGCGAGGATCGTGTCCTGAGGAACAATGCCTTCCACTTCACCAAGAACGGCCTTCTTCACTTTTTCATTCTCCACAACCGCTTCAACGACGAAGTCCGTGTGAGAGAAATCCGAATACGAAAGGGTAGGAGTAATATGGGAAATGACTTTCGCCATTTTTTCCGGAGTCGTTTTCTTCCTCTCAAGTTCCTTGTTGAGAAGTTTTGAGGCCTCATTCATCCCGAGCTCAAGCTGCTCCGTCTTGATGTCTTTCATGAGAACCGGTGTGCCCATGGAAGAAGACTGATACGCAATTCCTCCGCCCATGATCCCGGCACCGAGAACCGCTCCCATTTTCGTCGGGGCCGCGTCCTTCGTGACTTTCTTCGAGACTTTCTTCAGATACTGATCCCCGAGGAAAACCTGGGTCAGGCATTCAGCTGTTTTCGTTTTGGCCATCTTCGCGAAGGCTTCGCTCTCAAATATCATGGCTTCATCGCGACCGAGACGCGCACCTTTCTGCATCACTTCTACTGCAGTAACAGGTGCTGGATAGTTCGGACCTGCCATGCCGGCCACGAACGCTTTTGATCCGTCAAAGCTCATCGACGATTCAATTTTATCGAGGTGAAGGGGAGATTTCTTTTGTTTGTTTCTTCCTTCCCAATTGAGATCACCCTTGATGGCGCGCTCGAGAAGTTTGAGCCCCGCTGTTTCGAGATTTGCTTCTTCCACAATTCCGTCAATCGTTCCGAACTTGAGGCATTCATCCGTCTTGTATTGTTTGGCGGAAGTAATCCATTCTATGGCGTGATCAGCTCCGATGAGTCTTGGCAGGCGAACTGTTCCGCCCCAGCCAGGAATGATGCCGAGTTTTGTTTCGAGCAGTCCGATCTGTGCTTTGGGAGAGGCCAGACGATACGTCATCGCAAGAGCGATCTCGCAACCGCCACCCAGGGCAAATCCATTGACGAGAGCAACCGTCGGGAAGGGAAGATCTTCAAAACCATTGAAGACCTGATTCACACCTGTGAGAAATCCCTGGAGTTCAGTTTCCGTTTTCTGGAAGTGGCCCATGAATTCTGTGATGTCGGCGCCGAAAACAAACCCACCGGGTTTTCCGGAAGAAAAGAGAAGGCCTTTGGCTTTTTGTTTTTTGACGACCTCGAGAACTTCAGAAAGTTCTTTCAAGGCCTTTGCGTTGAAGACGTTCGCTGACTGATCTTTCAGGTCGAACGTGACTTTTAAAATATCGTTAGCGAGAGTTTCGAGGCGAAACGCCTCTCCTGAATACAACATAGAACTCCTCTGGAGAAATAAGGATTATTCTACTCCCGAGATGGGGAATTCTCTAGGAGATTGGATTCCGACAAGGACGGTAAAGATTTACAGGTAGCGTGAAAGCTCTTTTTTAATATCTTCCGGTTTGTCCGTCGGTGCGTAGCGCTTCACGACCTGGCCATTCTTATCGACGAGAAACTTGGTGAAGTTCCATTTGATCGCCTCTGTTCCGAGGATTCCGGGCCTTTCGCCTTTCAGGAACTGATAGAGAGGGTGAGCGTCCGATCCATTCACGTCAACTTTACTGAACATCGGAAAGGTCACGTCGTAGGTAAGCGAGCAGAAATTCTTAATTTCGTTTTCATCACCAGGTTCCTGTTTCCCGAACTGGTTACAAGGAAAGCCCAGGACTTCCACCGAGCCTTTCATTTCCTTGGATAATGCCTCGAGACCCTCGTACTGAGGAGTGAAGCCGCATTTACTGGCCACATTCACAATGAGAAGAAGTTTTCCCTTATATTGAGAGAGGGAAACGTCTTTTCCATTAATGTCTTTTACCGTGAAATCATAAACGCTGTTTGCCATAGGAACTCCTGTTGTTAAAGTTTAGGCCTTCCTTTACTATTTGGTCATGCAAAATTTTGAATTTCATAACCCGACCAAAATCATTTTTGGTGAAGATACAATTCCCCGTCTCTCTGATGTTGTTCCGGATGGCCCGGTGCTTCTCCTTTATGGAGGAGGAAGTATCAAGGCCAATGGCGTTTACGATCAGGTGATAAAGGCCCTCGGCACCCGCAAGGTTTTTGAAGTTGCAGGAGTGCGCCCGAATCCTACCTACGAGAAAGCGATGGAAGCGGTGGAACTTATCCGGAAGGAAAAGATCGGCTTCATTCTCGCAGTG
>CANGAC010000237.1 GCA_947451425.1 Bacteriovoracaceae bacterium
CAAACCCGGAAGATGTAATCACCTTTCTGTGTCACCATCGGATTCGTTGATGAAGGAGAGATCATCGGAACTTTGTTCTGCTGAGCAACCGGTGCACCGGCAAGTGATCTTGTTGAAGCAACTTCACCGAGAACGGCAACAACGTTATCCACGTTGATGAGTTTTTCTACCGAGAGGCGAGCTTCTTCCGGCTTCCCCTGGTTATCATAAGCTTTGAGTTCAATTTGTTTTCCGAGAACACCACCGTTTTTGTTCCACTCTTCCATGGCGAGAATGATCCCGTCGCGGGTAGAAACACCGAAAGTGGCCTCAGTTCCTGTGAGGGAGCCGAAGTTTCCGATGACGATTTTGTCCGGGCCGCCTTTATTACAGCTGGCCGCAATCAGAACGGAAAGTACGAGACTAAGATTCAACATCCATTTCAAGCAAAGCTCCTTGGAAAAACTGAATAACAATATCCGACAAGTGTATTTTCTATTGTGGAATTTGTTAATGAGAAAATGGGCCAAACTATGAAAATCTCGGGATGATGAAAGCAATTTTATTCCATGACGCCACGCACTCATGGTTGTTGTTAATTTTATTTAATGTCTAAATAAGAGAAATGATGAACACTTTTTTTCTCTTTTCGCTTCTCCTTATTTCTCTATCCGCTCACGCGCTCATTCGGGGAAAGGCCGTAGAGGGTGTTCCGGATCTGGTTCGGATCTCTTTTTCCAATGGCTGGGTGTGTTCAGGCGTCTACATCAGTCCTTCGATGATCCTGACTGCTGCTCATTGCCTCGATCTCATGTCGAAAGTTGAGAAAATTGAAAACGAAAAAACACTTCCTGTGAAAGCTCTGAAGCTTCTCCCCCATCCGCGGTTTGATCATAGTGCTTGGCACTCTTTTGATGTGGGACTGATTGAAACAACTCCGAACCCCGATTACCGTGGAGACTTCCGTCTTCCCTCAAAAAACATTGAGGAAGAAAAAGGAATTCTCATGGGAACCGGAAGAACTGGTCACGGCGGAGCTTATGAAAGACGCCAGGGCAAGAATCGCTTTGCCCAATTGGGAAACCTTCTCTTCTTCACTGGTGGGAAAGCGTGCGTGGGACCCAACGATTCTGGCGGGCCGGTGGTTCAGGATAATGTGATTGTGGGGATCATGGCGACGTCGTTTGTGACTCCCTGTATTTCATCGGCGACAGCGATTTATCCGCACGTGAAATTTATCGAGCAGCATTCGCGCTAAAAAAAAAGGACACCTTACGGTGTCCTTTCTCGAAAGGTCAACGGAATGGAATTACTTGAAAACCGGTGTGAGATCCATCGGGATCACGACACTCTTATCAACATCTGAACGATTCACAACCATATCGCGAACCATCGTTCTTGAACGGCTGATCGCCTCTTCAACTTTCATGGTCTTCGTGAGTTCGCCCGCAGTTCTAGCGCGCTCAGGATTTACGATCCCGCCTGCAGCAACTTTTTCTGTGAGGAAGGCCTTAAGATCCACAGTTCCCATGAGGATTTTTCTGATTTCTTTCGGAGCGAGAGTCGGGTTCGCATCTTTCACCTGGGCAGCAACGTTCGCCACGTAAGGAGACGCCTGGCTTGTTCCACTTACCTGCAGGTACTCATTTCCTGGAACGGATGAGCGGATGAGCATACCTGGGGCAGCGACATCAACCATTTTTGTTCCGAAGTTTGAGAACGGAGCGAAGAATTCATTCTTATAAGTAGCACCAACAGTGATCACGTTATCAGCTTTGATGTTTGCTGGTGATGTTCCGTACGTGTCGTTACTCATGCCATCGTTACCGGCAGCAAAAACGAAGAGAGTTGCGGGAGATGCTCCGACAAACGTCTGACCGTTCTTGATGAGAGCATCGATAAAGAGATGAGCCGCTTTATCTGATTCTTCTGCAGTAGGTGCTTTGAAGAAAAGAATTTTGAAAGCGTTATCTGTGATGACTTTCACGTTCTTAAAGCCTGTCCCGAATGAACCGTTGGCCACATCAGCTTTATGGAAAGCGACGAAGCGGGCGATTTCTGCGAGCTGACCCATCTGCGCCTGAGCGAGCTGATCAAAAATTCCTGCGAGGATTTCCCAACGATCAGCTTTTGTGTCTTTTGCTTTATGAAGACGCTCGAAGAATGGCTTCACTTCCGTTGGGATGAGTTTCACACCCATCACAACATTGTGAGTATCCTTGATGGTGATACCGGCAACGTGAGTTCCGTGAACGAAGTTACCGAACTTGCCCATCTCTTTGATGAACTTCGGATCCTGAACTTTTGCTCTCATCCACGCGATTTCTTCTTCAGTAGCTTGCTTGAGGAAATATTTTCCCTGAACGTCGAAGTACTTCGTGCAGTCCGGAGAGAAAGTGCCGAGATACTTGTAGTCGATGATCTGGCCATTCTGCTCAGCAAAGTTCCATCCGTTCACATCGTCCTGATAACCGTTTCCATCGTTGTCACGACGGTCGTAGGTCTCATTGGCGTTAGTCCAGAGATTGGGAACAATGAATTCGTGTTTGTAATCAAGACCAGAATCGATGACGGCGATGTTTGCTGCTTGTGCCGGCGTTTGGTTAAAAACCGCGCACACGAGTACAGCGAGTGAAATCCATTTCATAGAGGCTCCTTATCCATAAGGATCGTTAATTAGGAAAATTGTCCGTTTTCCCGCAACTGCCTGACAATAAAAAAGGCCCTCCGGAGAGGGCCTTGTAAGAAGGTGTTTGAATTAAAAAAATTAAAGGTTCTGAAGCGCTTTAATGTTCGTGATGTAAGTCACGTCTTCGCCGCGACAGCCGTCTGCCGGACATTTATTAGAGATCATACAGCCCCGTGCTGAATCCTGAACGTAGTCATTTTCGCCACGAACGAGGATCCCTTCCACTTCACCAGTCTTGTGGTTGAAAACGGCCGAACCAGAGTTCCCGCCGTAAGTGTCGAGGTTAGCAACGAAGAATTTTGACTGGCGGCTACGAACATTCGCGCCATCAGCAATCTTCGTCGGAAGACCAGTTGGGTGACCGATCACAACAACTTCCTCGCCTACAGCGATATTGCCGGACTTACGGAAGTGAAGCGGACGACGGTCAGTAACCTTGCGGTCGAGCTGAACAACAGCGTAGTCATCTTTCGTCATGTTATCGAGTGTACGGGCAATGATGCGCGTACATGTATAAACACTTGAAGTGGGAACTTTCATAGAGTCTTGCTTAGCAGAATCCATCTTGTAATCGAAAACCCATTTGTAACTTTCGCAGTCTGCCATCGTCTTAATGCAGTGACCCGCAGTTACAAGGACGTTCTCAGAAACCAGGAAGCCAGAACAATTCGCAGCAGTCATCTGATCCGCAAAACGCTCGTCAGCGCAGATCCCGCGAGACTCAAGAGTTTCGCCGTTGATCGTTGTCTCACCGTTGACAGCAGCAAGCTTATCACTTGGGATCATCGCTGCAGTTGATTTCGAAACTTCAACCATAGCTGAATCTTTACTCTCATAAACATCGAGGCGGTTATCATCACCGTAGATGACGTCAATCTTGGGTGCAGATGCCAGGGCAGAAGCCGCGACAAAAAGGGCCGATACGAAAATGAAACTTTTCATGGGGGAATTCCTTTTCCATTTGGAAGTTGGATGTGCCTCGAACCGGTAGATTCAACAAAAATGGACAAGTTTAGTAAAGTAAAAGTTTCTTACAGATTCGCTACAGTATCCGTGCGTTCAATTGTCAGACCGTGTGAGAAAAACCAGCGCCGTCCGTCAGGGTCGAGCAGCTGGCAATTTTCGTGATCGAGGGAAGAGATTTGAAAGCTGGTTTCGCCTTTGCGGTAGTAGAAAAAGGAAATCTTATTAACAAGAGATTCATATTCCTCGTGAGTCATGATGAAGCGAACAAGAATCTCCGTTTGCTTCGGGGCAAAAGACGTTTTCCGAATCTCAAGCCACGTCCCCTGCAGCTCAAGGATCATGAAATCATCCCCAAGTTCGGAAAGCTCGAGTTCAAGAACCTCCGTCAGAAACGACAGATAGTCTTCAAAGTGAATGGTCTCGAGAGTTAGTCCCAGCAGTCTCATGCTTTCATTATATGTCGAAAGTTTTGACAGCTGCAAAGAGTTCATCACCTTAACTCTTTTATAACCGAGCTGACTTGGCACCATTATCGCTTATTCCAAAGGAAACAATCGTCCCAGGAGTTTCCATGAAATCTCTCTTTTTCCTCTTTGCCTTTCTTCCCCAGTTCGCGTTTGCGGGCTCAATCATCCTTACCCTGAATGCGGAACAGGGAATCTCAAAACTCAGGCACCCTGGTGAGGTTCTTTTTGAATCCACCAACATCCTCTGCGAAGACAGAGGACTTATTCCTCAGCCATGGTCCGCACCCAAGAAACAAAAATACGCTCCCAGAGTGATCTCTCAGTCTGATAAATCCCTCGTGGTAGAAATCTCCTCAGTGCCAAAGAAGCAGGATTTCTGTAAATACAAACTCACTGGCTAC
>CANGAC010000238.1 GCA_947451425.1 Bacteriovoracaceae bacterium
ATCAAACTGACTGACGCCCGCTACTTCGAACTCGCTACGAAAGTTGTTGAGTCTCAGATTCCTGGTTGTCAGGAAAACGGCGAGCAGGGTCCAGGCGCTTGTACTCAGGTGACCGTTCTTGAAAGAACTCCGGTTATCCAGGTTAACGTTGAGTACGCTGACCAGATGAACCAGGAAGAAGGGAACATGAAGACAAACATGAACTTCAACTTCGATGTCGCTGATTTCTCTGCGGAAGAAGTCGCTGCTCTTAAAGCGAAACGCGGACTCTTCGGAATCCAGCTTTACAGCAAGTCATGGGCGGCCAAGCACTTCACTCTCTCTGTCACGAAAGAACAGAGAACGATCCAGATCGTAGACGTTCGTAACTCTAAGATCTGCCGCGTTCTTGAGAACGGCGAAACTGAACCTAACTGTGTTGAAACTCTTGTCTATAAAGAAGCTAAGACTCCGGTTAAAGCTCTCAAGATTTCCCTCAAGTAATCCCCCCGCAATCCCCACCCCAAAGGACCGGTCGCAAGACCGGTCTTTTCTTTTTTACTCGCAGATCGCTTCGTCAGAGATACTGAAGAGATTGAACTCAGAAATCTTTTCGTTCTTCCGGGTATTCTTTAGGGAGCACACTTTGGAGATGGTTTGCTTCTTCGAAGTCACCACGGCCCGGCCCGTGAGATAGTTAATGTCACTTCTCTCCGACTCACTTTTATAGTTCGCAGAAACGAGGGTATAAGACCCCTTGTTCAGACGATAAGTGTAGACCGAGGTGGAGTCAGAATCTGTGTTCTTGAGTTCAATCAGATCCTCTCTCCGGGAAGAAGTCTTTTTAAAAGCTTCTAAGTGAACACAGTCAGCCGATGGAGGAGATGCGAGCTTGCAGAAATTGGCCCCGATCCCCAGGATCGCGTTTCCGTCCATGGTGATCTGCAGGTTCGTCGGCTTGTCCGAGCCTTTGGTGTCTGTGTACCAGACGATCGAATCTTTCTGCTTATTGTGATTGAGATCGAAGTTGTTCTCTTTCAGAACAAAGGATTCGGCAAAGGCCATCGAAGGGAAAATCAGGAAAGGAAGAAGGAGGTTTTTCATAGCTTTAAGCTTAATGAAAAATCTCCCTCCGGACAAGTGTCTGAGAATGCCCCACCGGAGTGGGGCAGATTTCATTAGTTTACGAGGTAAGAAAGATCGGCAGCGGCATTACATTTTACTTCCGCTTCGTCGTCACCGGAAGTTTCATCGCAAAGTTCCAGGTTCGTCAGTGGGATCGCCTTCAGCTGCGCCCGGGTAAGAGTCGCCCCGCAAGCCGAAGCCGTGTTCGCTCCGGTCGTCGGAAGATTCTGAGTATTCCCGTTGATGATAAGAACCGATGCCGTGCTCATGACAGAAGTCTGGCTGCATCTGATGTTCGTCAGATCAATGCTTGCCACGGCAGTCGTGTTCATCGTCTGCTTCGCCGAAACTCCGTCAATCGTAAAGTCATTGGTATAACTGAACTTGAACTTCAGTGACATTTTATTTCCGTTCATCGAAAGCGATGTTCCCGGAGGAAGTGGCTCGGTGATGTCTTTCACGAGTTGATCCATGCTTTCCATCTTCACTGATCTTCTGGTGGCTTCAGCTTTTCCGTCTTCAAATTCTTCCTGGAGGGTATAGATCGTATCGCCATCGATCTTCAGGATCGTATCCCGGGAATTACTGTTCATGTCTTTTATAGAAACGTCGAAGCTCCTCGTCACCGTATTGTAGTCGAGGTCAACGTAGTTTCCCTTTTCCGTATCGTTTTTCACCATCCCGGCCTTCTGGGAACGAATCGACTGCTCGAACTTATCTGCCGTAATGGGATCAATAGACTTGATCACATTGGACGAAGAACCTCCGCCTCCGCCGCAAGAAGCGAGGACAGTAAGGAACGTGATTAATCCGAAGATTTTCATATTTTCACCTTTGTTAAGAATGTGCCGCAGAAGATAAACCGGGTCTAAAAAAAAAGGGGAAATGAATAGGGGGGCGGGTGAATTTTACATGGCCTAATAACCTTAAGAGAACCCAAATAGTGCTTAACACTTTTCGATTTCATGTGCCGAAGCGCTTCCCGAGGATTACCTTTTCTGTATGGCCACAACACAAAATCGAAGAAGATTTCGAGAATAAGGTTTCCCAGCTCATCGCCGTGAATGTAGAACTTGAGGATAGACAAAATTAACCTCACTCCCAATCAAGGACTTCCATGAAACTCATTCTTACTCTCGCGATTCTTTTTACCATGGCCCAGGCCTTTGCCGTCACCGCTCCTGAAGAAAACAGCTCCGAGAAAAAAGCTGCTCAGGTCACGACAGCGGAATACGGCGGACACTGTCCGATGGGTCTGTGTCTCAAAAAACGCGTGAAAGGCGACGAGAAGTTTCCGCTCGATTACAAAGGGAAGCACTACATCTTCTCTTCTGAGCAGGCGCGGGAGAACTTCAAGAAAGATATCGATAAAAATATCGAACTCGCGAACTCACAGTGGTCCGGCATGGGTGCCGCTGAGAAAGCAAACAAGTAATTTATTTCAGACTTTTGATCACGAGCTCATCGTAAGTCGTCTTTGGATCCAGAACCCGGGTGAACTCCACATCCGGGTAGGAGAGAAGGACGACTTCGAGAGTCGTATAGACCTTAGACCCTTCCACCAGATGCCCGCCCAAAGTTACTCCCGTTCCATCCGAAACACTTAAATGAAGATGCGACCCACTGGTGGAACCCAGAGTTCCACTGAGAGAAACCACTTCTCTCATGCCGGTTAATTTCACGGAATCTTTCTGATTGGCATAGCGAATAGTCGTTTCTTTGAGACTTCCCACGGCCGAAACAACTGAGACGGCCTTGAGTTTTTTCTCCGTCACATACTTCATCAGCTCAACTTTCGGATCTTCTCCCGGACTCAGTCTCAGGATGTGAGCAACACTTGAGCTTTCCATAGGACTGACCTCCAGAGCAAAAATAGGAAATGAGAGAACGAGAAAGAGAATGGCGATGAGTTTCATGACTTGAGCTTAACAGAGGTTTTTCTCTCCGGTAAGCTGTTGACATGAATATCCTCTATTTCTTGATCCTCCTCGCTCCCTGTTTGGCCTCATTGGAAGAAGCGTCTTTAAAAATCAACCGGTCGCTTCCGGAAAATTATGACCGGGTCACTAGACTCCGGACGACGACCGTAGAGAACAATCACCTCGTCTTTCACTTTCTTCTCAATGCGGAAAAGTCCGAATACCAGTGGGCGCTTCCCAAAGTGAAAGAGCAGGTGCTGAAAACGATCTGCTCTCAGTCCCGGGAAGGGGATGTGCTGAAAAACCGGAGAGGAAACATCGTCTATCGCTACGAGAATTTGAAGGGACAGTCTTTGGGAGAATTCATGGTGACCCCCGAGCACTGCAAGCGGTAAAATGATTCCATGAAAGAGCTCAGCTTATCCGTCCTCGATTTGTGTCCGATCCTTTCCGGAAAAACCGCACGGGAGAGTTTTACAAACAGTGTGGAGCTTGCGCAGTTTACAGAGGAACTTGGCTTTGAGCGCTTCTGGATTGCTGAACACCACAACATGGAAGGGATCGGAAGTTCTGCACCTGAAGTCCTGATCTCTCACGTTGCTGAGAACACAAAAAGAATCCGGATCGGATCCGGTGGGATCATGTTTCCGAATCATTCGACCTATCACGTCGCGGAAGTCTTCAGGACTCTCGAAGCACTTTACGGAAGAATTGACCTGGGCATAGGCCGTGCTCCCGGATCCGGATCCCGTGCGGCCCATGCCCTCCGAAGGTCAACCGATCTCTCCGCCGAAAATTTTCCCCGCGAGGTGGAAGACCTTCTCCATTATCTGCAGGACGAACTTCCGCTTCTGGCCGTACCGACGAACATTTCCTTGCCGGAAGTCTGGATGCTAGGAAGTAGTGACTTCGGCGCCCTTCTTGCCGCAAAGATGGGACTGCCTTATTCCTTTGCACAGCATTTTTCCGGCCACTCTGCGATTCCCATCATGAAAATGTATCGGGACGAGTTCCGGCCGTCGCGCTTCCTGGCGCAGCCAAAGGTGACGATGGGTTGCCATGTGATCCTCGCGGAAACTGACGAAGAAGCAGAAGAGCTCGCATTATCGAGTGATCTTTCCTTCATTAAATTTGTTCAGACCGGAAAGAGCATGCCTCTCCCGACAGTGGAGGAGGCGAAGAAGAGTGGTCTTTCCCGGGAGGATTCTCAACAGGTGAGACTGACCATGCCGAAGTTCGTCGGGTCGAAAGAAAAAGTTGCCCGGGAACTTTCTCCGTATCTTAATTCCGGCATCAGCGGAATCGTTGTGACTTCCATGATTCATGATCAGAAAAAAAGGCAGCACTCCTACCGCTTATTGAGAGAAATTTTTCCGACCTAGTGGCAGAAAAAATAATCAGCGGGTTGTCAGCTTGATCTGACGTAAACGCTGAACTCTTCTTTGCGCTTCGAGCGTTC
>CANGAC010000239.1 GCA_947451425.1 Bacteriovoracaceae bacterium
AAAAAATAGGGGGAGCGATGAACACTCCCCCGGAAAGATTAAGCCGCTTTTTTATTTTTCTCGTCACGGAAAGCATTGATGTCCACCACATTGCTTGTTGAAGCAGGTGTTCCCGCGCCATGACCTTTGTTCTGCATAAGCTTCGCATGGTTCTGCGCTTTCAATTCTTTCTTCGTCAGCTTCTTTTTATTCTTATCACCCATAAACGTCCCTCCATTAAAGAGCACAATAAACTTGAATGCTCACAGTCTTATCGACGCCTTCTTTGAGTTTCTTGAGTGCTTTACTCAGATTAAAATTTCCCATTTATTTTAAGGACTTAAATGACTCCCTTATCGTGCAGCGAGCATGCCCAACGCAGCATTACCAGATATCGGCGTGTTAAATGCGGTGTCATATATTTTGAGACGAATTTTTTGAAACTCTGTTTTTGCTCTGATACCTACAACGTTCTTTACGAGCGTGAGCTCAAAATTTATCGAGGTGTTGAAACATGAAAGCTATTTCTACTGCCCTTCTTTTTCTCTTCTCTCTTTCGCTTTACGCGCAGACGACACTCCCGGATTTTCGTTACACATTAACGGATGTTCTCTCACGCGGACAAAACAAGGACACACTTTTCTCTGAGCTCAATCGCGATATCGTGAAAACCGGAAGCTCTATCTGTTCAAATCGCGCGCTCATCTGGACGTTCGACATGAAGAGAAATCACAATATCGACGCTGCTAAAATTTATCTCTTCTACACCGGAAAGAATGGTGAAGTCGGAAGCAAGAAGTGGTGGTACCACGTTGCTCCGGTTGTGAATGAAGCTGGCAATCTCTGGGTCATCGACGGCGGCTTTCCTGGATTCGTGAAAAGACCTATGTTGATCGGAGACTGGCTCACAAAATTCGTGAACACATCAAACTGCAAAATGATCAATTCCCGCGAGAAAGATCTCTTCGAGCTGATGTTCAAAGGCCGCATGTATCCGGAATACACTCCACAGTATGGAGCGGTTGACTGTTACTCCTACATTGCACCAGGACCTTTCTGGACTCCGGCGACTGTAGCGATGGGTGTGCTTCAGGAAGATGCTGATGGACGTCCGATTCGTTTTACCCGCGACAGCTATGATATGGGCGAACTTCTTCAGGCCTGCAAAGAAGCAGCGGCCGGACGCCTCGGAACAATCTTCGGAGGATCTAAGAAGAAGTGTCAGGAGTATCTCGGTCTCCCGACTGAGTAATCAGAAACTGATCGTCGTATAACGACACTGTTTCCAGTCTTCCCACGGGTTCTTTTTGGTTTCGGACGTGTAATCGCGATTGAAACCAGGAAGAACCAGATGAATCTTCGGTCTGCTTTCCATTTCAATAATCATTCGCATCGAAGCCCCGGAAGAGTGTTCGTACACCTTCCGGTCTTCATTCCAGCGTGAGGTTCCAGGATCTACTGTGTGATTATCACCGGACGCAGGAATCTCCGGAGCAAATCTCCAGTCGGGGTTCTTTGAGAGGTGAGCAAAACCGAGAACGTGGAAATCGCCCCATTTTCTTCCGCCAATATCTTTTAAAGAAGCCCCGTAAACTTCCTTCATCTCGGATCTCATCTTCTCTGTGACTGCTCCGAGGAGACGGTAGAGTCCATATTCATTCACATCCCAGTTCGCCATCAGGAGATCTGTGAAGCGTCTGAAGATGGGAGCAGCAGTACTGGATTCATTGGCCTCAAAATTCCAGTCTTTGAGTTCAGGGATGTCGATGGCAGCGAGAATTCTCGGTACAAAATATTTCGCGTCCACCGCCTGATGGTCACACTGGATTTTTTTAAAACTCTCTACATCCTGCTGAGACTGGAGAAGTTCATCGATCCGGTTTCCCCGGAAAGAATAGGCGTACCCTCTTCCTCCACTGTAGGTGGAGTCGGAAGGCCAGTGGCGGTTATTCGCTGAATAGACGTATCCACGTGAGGGTTTCAAAACATGCGGTCTTTCATCCGCAGAAAACAAATCCTGGGAACGGAGTTCCTCGGGCGTCAGAGTTTTCATGCCGAATGGTGTAGTGCCAAGAGCACGATAAGAATTTCCAATGAGGCGATACCCAATCTCCCCTTCTGTATCGGCGAAGACAAAGTTCCACGCAGGAAGACCGACTTCGCGAAGTTTCGTATCCATCTCTGTGACATTTTTTACATCGGGCAGACTGAACATCGGAATGATGTCACTCGCTTTCAACTGGAACCCTGTCCAGCGAAGATAGATCCGCTCGCTGGTTTCCAGCTCAAGCGGAAGAACAGGGTTACCGGATTTCGTTTTCTCAAATTTCTTGAAGAAGAAAGGAATGTTGAATTTCCAGAATCTGATCCAGACGAGAGGCCGAATCGAAACGATTTCTGATTCCGGCAAGTCTTTGACAAACACAGCGTCGGCCGTGTTGATATAGGCGTTGGTGAGTCCCCATGCCACTTTTCCATTTGTCCCGCTCGCCACCAGCGGTACTCCGGGAAGAGAGGCACCGATCACTTCATGGTCCGGTGAGCGCAGGTGCATCCAGTACCAGAAGAGTGGAGTCTTCAGATCAAGGTGCGGATCATTAGCGAGAATCGCTTTTCCCGAGTTTGATTTCTTCGCCGACACGACCCAGTTGTTGGATCCCGATTCTTTGCCGAAGATTTCCGGAAAGGGAGACCAAAGAGAAGGAATGATTCTGTTGGATGAAGTCGAGCTGGTTTGCTTCAGGTTGTTTGCCGGGTACTCACCTTTTTTCAGGATCGTATTTTCCCAGGCAGGATCATCATTATCCATAAGCCTGGATGCTTCGTCTTTCCAGCGGGCCTTAAATTTTTCCTGTTCCCAGTCAGTGACGAAAGTTTTTCTCGTCTGATCGAAGGACTGAAGAAGGAGGACTTCGATGGTATGAACCGGAAGCCACTGTTCCGGAGAATATCCACGATCCTGAAACTCATGTGCGTTTCTTCCCGAGTCGAAACCTTTGTTCACACCCTGGGCGTAAGCATTGAGTTTTAATTTTTCCGTCGCCGGAAACTCTGACCAGATTCTTTCGGCGACAGCCGGAAGCTCAAGGAGCCTCATCATGAGATCGGTTTTCAGATGATCATATCCGAAGATTTCTGCATTTCTACCCTGCGCACTTCTCCGGAAGAAATCCATCATCCACGCGCGGTCTTTTCCGTGGTGATAGCCGAAGCAGTAGTAGAACTCCTCTGAGGTTTTCACTTCCTGCTTAACCACATCAAGCTCTCCGTAAGTGGCCTGACATGGAAAGTGGGCGGCAAAGCTTAAGCTTCCCCAGACTAAGGCAAGAGCGAAAAAATACATGGATCAGTTCCTGGTGCGGAGTTCGTAGAGGAAGGCGATTTTGATATAGAGAGGTATGTAAGAGTACCCACTGAAGATTTCTTTTTCGATCTGATCGATGTCGGAACTTGTGAGCTTCTGGAGTTCAGGGCGAGTGGGCCAGCCGAAATTCCACTTCTTATTTTCGAACTTAATCGGTGAATACGATCCGAGTCTCACGGCTTGATAGATGACCCAGGCAATTTTCGGGTAACCTTTTTCTTCCACACAGGATTTCAATTTGAGATCGGCTTCATCGCGATCGGCCTTATCTCCGCCCGCCCAGAAATTCATGTCGTGTCTCAGACAACAATTTTTCCACGCTGTCGGATTCGTCGGAGTTCCTTCCGGAATGCCCGTGCAGTAATCAGTCTGGAAAGGAACGAGACTATCGTTATGAGCGATAGCTTTAGCATTCATGAAGAGTGTTAAGAGTATGAAAATTGCTTTAAACATTAGCCCTCTGCAGACAGAAAATATTTCTTTCAAACGAGTCTAACTCTACCAACCCTACTTGCGAAATGAATTTATCTGGCCTACAAACCGCGGGTCCGTTCACTCACCAAGGAGATACTTATGTGTAAGAAGTTTTTTGTTTCTGTCATGGTTTTCTGCCTTTTCACTGTTCAGTCATTCGCTGTGACGAACAATGGCCTCAAGGAAGCTTTCGACAGCTTAAACTATTCCCTCACTGTAGAGTGGAATCAGACTGACCGCATTTTCTACAATCAGGAGATGGAGAAGTTTGCTCAGGCTCTCCGCGCTGCGAATGTTTCGAATCAGGAGCTCGTAGAGTTCACTGTTTCTCAGGTGAAGGATGCGAAACTTGCCAATGATCTTCGGACAGCATTCACCATGGTTCAGATCAATAAGATGGACCAGAAGGATGCGCAGAAATACGTGATGGACATCATGAACAAGTCTTACGCTCATGGTGCCAGCTGGAATGGCGGAGCAGCTATCGGTGGAGCTATCGTAGTTATCCTCATCGTTGCTGTTGCTCTTCTTGCTACTGGCGATGCCCGCATCAGCGATAGCCAGGACTGCTACCAGGTTTATACCTGTGACGATTATTGTACTGGTGGCATTTGCTACGAGGACTGTGGTTACGAGTGTATCTAAGCTTTCTTGACGGTAGGGCC
>CANGAC010000240.1 GCA_947451425.1 Bacteriovoracaceae bacterium
AAAAAAACCTACCGTAGAAGCCTCGATGCTCTGATGGAACTTTTTGACCTTGGCCCTACTGTGGCCCTCACTGTCCTGATCGTCATGGGCACGATCTTTCTGGCAGGGATCGTTTTTTTCATCAGGAGTGCCCCTCCGACCAAAATTACCATGAGCTCCGGACCTGATGGCAGTATCTATCATGGGATTGCCTTGAAATACGCCGATGCCCTGGCGAAAAACGGCATCAAGGTCCGAGTTCTCACGTCAAAGGGATCACTGGATAATCTGAGAAAAATCTCCGACCCGAAAGAGAAAGTGGATATCGCTCTCATCCAAAGCGGCAGCGAAGATGAAGAAACCAATCTGGACCATCTCGTTTCCCTCGGAGGAACGAGTTATCAGCCACTGTTTTTCTTCTACCGCGGAAAACCAGTAGAACGTCTTTCGGAAATGAAAGACAAGACGATCGTCATCGGTGCGGAAGGCTCCGGTGCCCGGAAACTCGCACTCCGGCTGCTCAAGCTCAATGGCATTGAAGAAGGTTCCAATCTCATTCACATCGATGGCGAAGAAGTCAGCAATGCTCTTCTTCAGAAGAAAATCGATGGTGCCTTCATGATGGGTGAGGACGCCTCGATCAAAGTCCTCCGGAAGCTACTCTATGATGAGGACATTCATCTCATGAATTTCAAAAACGCTCCGGCCTACGTAAGGAAAGTGGATATCCTTCACATCCTGGAACTTCCGGAAGGAGTCATCGACTTCGGGAAAAACATTCCGGATCAGAACATCACGCTGATGGGACCCATGGTGGAGCTCATCGCCACCGAAAACCTTCATCCGGCACTCTCTGACATGATCCTCGATGCGGCGATGGAGATCCACGGCGCGGCGGGGATTTTCAAGAAGCGCGGAGAATTTCCGGTTGCGGTCGAAAATAGAATCAAGCTCAGCGACGATGCGACCCGCTTTTATAAGTCGGGAAAAACGTTTCTCTATCGCTATCTTCCCTTCTGGCTCGCGAGTCTTGTCTCGCGCTTTCTCGTCGCCTTCCTGCCGATGCTTTTGATTATGATTCCGACGGTGAGAAGTATTCCTGCGATTTTCAAGTGGGTGGGACAGGCCCGCATTCGTCGCAGGTACCGTGCTCTTTTGAAAGTTGAATCGAAATTTAAAAACGAAAAAGATCCGGAGAAGCTGAAAGACTTAAACGAGCAGTTCGCGCAGATTGAAAAAGATGTCTCGCACATGAAGGTGCGGCCGATTTTTGCGGATCAGTTTTATTCGCTCCGCTCGCACATCGATTACGTGCGACGGCTGATGCTTTCTAAAAACTAAAACTCCAACCAAGCTGCAGAAGATAGAACAGCCGCGCATCACCAGCTCGGTTAATCTTCGCCCACTGGACCAAAGGCCCTGCTTCAAAGCGGCCCAGGTCTTTCGTCTGAAGACCAAGCCCCGCGTATGACCAGTTCTCCGAATACCACGCGTTCCTGTTACCAGTGAGACTGAAATAGGATTCGTTGTAGGTGTTAAAGAAGTACTCTCCGGGATCAATTTCCTTTCCCTGGAGAGGGGCGGTGAAGCTGATCTGGTAGCGGAGCCGCGTCGCCATCTTGTCCGTGGCGTGGGTGCGCCGGTTGTCGATGAATCTCTCCTCGAAGCGGAGCCGGTGCCCGAGGGTAAAGAAAGACAAAGGATGCGTATAAATCATCTGCTGCCAGAGACGGTTTTCATTGGAAAAATCCTGATAGAAAGGATTATTCCGCTGGAAAACATACCCCGCGCTCAGGTTGAAGTTCGGTGAATACTTAAACGTCAGTCCGGTCTGGAAATAAGACTGGAGATCCCGGGGCACTATTTTCTTGGCGTGACCGTCGTTGATCGTCTCCGCATAGAAAACGTTAAAGTCCCAGCGGGGGGCCACCGCTTTGGTCAGTGAGACAAAGGGTCTGGCACCGACGAGGACAATCTGGTCGGCCAGGGAGACGCCGGGGATTATCAGGACCAGAATGAGGATAAGTGCTTTCATAAGCATCAGTAGAGTGTCTGAATGGGTTTGAGCTCGATCTCTTCTTTTTGGTGGAAAGAGCCATCTGTCTTGAAGAAATATTCCATAAGCAGGGTGCGGCTCTTGATTGTTTTCACCTTGAGCTCGTATCCCGAGAATTTATCCGAAAAAACTTTCTGCACTTTGAGCGTTTGAGAATCTTTATCCTCTTCGACTAAGAAACTCCTGATCCGTTCCAGATCGGCCGATGGAATGTCAAAGAGGGTGATTTCTTCTTCAGTCTCAAGGAGCACTCCGGACGCCGAAAAAGTCTCCGAATTTTCATGATCTCCATTGCTGTAATTTACTTCGTAAGATTCCACTTCATCCGACTCCACCTCATGGAACGTTCCCGCGACTCCCGGGTGTCGGAGCAAAAATGCTTCGCGGACCTTCGCCGGAACTTTCTCTGCCCGGATCACTTTCTCCTGTTTAAACTCCCGGTAAAAAGAGCAGGACGTAAGGACAAAAGAACAAAGAAGGATAGCAGTAACTTTCATGGACTATTCGTTCTTCCAGATACCGGAAAAAGAAACCGCAGTCTGATCGTTGCGGCCCAGTGATCCCAGGAGGAGATTATCTTCGATCGTTCTCAGAAGATTATAGTGGTTATAGTTCGAAGCCGATGTGGATCCGGGGAGCACGGAGTTTCCCCAGAGAAGCATGTAAATTTTATTGTCGGAATTGTGCGAACTCTCGTCGAAGGTGATCACGACGAGTAAATCTTTCGGAAAGTCCTTCGAGTGAAGAAACGCGTCCATGTTTTTCCGGAGCCATTTATCACCGTAGGCGACTCCCGTATCGTGCCCGTCATTGTCGAGGTTCGGAATGTAGAGAGAATAATCCGGAAGGTTCCCATTGGCCACGTCCCGGGAAAACTCACTGGCATTCACGACCCGGGCACAACGATCGGCGTGCGAGGTCACATTCGTGAAGCTCAGAAAAGGCACGTGCTTCCGGGCATATCTTCCGGAAGTTTTCCCGAGGAAACACTGTCCCGGATAATCTTCAGCGTAGGCCTTCCAGCTCTTCCCTTTTTCTTCCAGAAGATCTCCCAGGTGGTTCCCGGAAAGATCGACGGGTTTATCGTCTCTCACGCCGAGGAGTGAGCCGGCGATCATCGAGATGTAATTCCCCTGCGAGGGATGCGTGAGCGCGTGGTAGTTCGTCAGAAGCGATCCTTCCTTTACCAGCGAATTAAAATACGGCTGCTTCAGCGCATCTCCGAAGTCCGTGTTCTCGAAGACGATGACGAGCACTTTTTGAAAATGAGGGGCCCCGAAGACCGTGCATGGAAGGATAGAAAGAAGAACGACGAGAAGTTTGTTTTTCATGAGGGCGATCGTGGCAAAAGAATTGCGGGTTATCAAGTGAGGATCAAATCATGACAAAAAAGTAATGTCCGGGCATTAAGAGAATTTCAGGATCTCAGGCTTTTCATCGACTTCGGCGACACCAGCATCTCCAGCGTAAATCCATCCCACATCCCTCCCTGAAGCACACAGATCCCGCCTTTTTTCATGCTGAGAAAATCATGCTCTGGGTGAAGGGAAAGAATGCTCGCGATCGCGCGGGTCAGATGCGGATCATGTCCCACGAATGCATACGTGCCGTCATTCGGAAGAAACGAGATGTACTCCACAAGATGAGCAGGGTCATCGAGGATATCAAGATCGGCCATCATCTCGAGATTGGCATCGGTGTAATGTTCCCAGAGAATTTCCGCCGTCTGAACTCCGCGGGCAAGGGGTGAGGTGAAAATCACGTCGATCCGCTTCTGCGCCCGCTTGAATGACTTGAACGTGCGCCGAAGATCCTGGATGCCTTCTTCCGTGAGTTCGCGGAGGAAATCCTTGTCCTGGTCTTTTGAGAAGTGGCCCTCAGAAAGACCGTGCCTGACAAATATAAGTCTCATGTTACCTTCTCGCGGAGAATTGTTGTGCGCATAAGTTCCTGGTGGGAGCTTCGTTCTTCCTCACCTTCTGCCGGAAGTTTCTGCGCGTAAGAGCCGTCCTGATTCAAGGTCCACGCAAGACGGTTGTCAGTTAAGAGGATGCCGATGAAGTCCCAGAGTTTTTCTTTCAGGCGAACATCGAGAATAGGAACAATAAGCTCCACTCTGTTGTGAAGATTTCTGTGCATCCAGTCCGCTGAACCGATGTAAAACGCTCCCTTCAGAGGATCGTCTTCTCCGGCCGCGAAATAGAACACCCGCGAGTGTTCCAGGAAGCGTCCGATGATCGAGATCACTTCGATGTTCTCGGAAAGCCCAGGAATCCCGGGACGGAGGCAGCAGAAACCACGCACGATGAGTGTGACCTTCACACCCGCCGAACTTGCTTCATAGAGAAGTTCCGTGATGACTTCATCTTCAAGCGCATTCATCTTCGCGATGATCCGCGCTTTTTTTCCGGCCTTGGCGTTATTG
>CANGAC010000241.1 GCA_947451425.1 Bacteriovoracaceae bacterium
CCCTTGATGAAGTTTTTTTCCTGGTGGAAATTCTTGATCGTCTGCTTGGCTTCGTAGGCTTCGATAATATACTGCTGAACCTCGCCCTTCTTATCGGCCATCTTCTTAAAGAGTTTCTGGTTGATGAAGGTCATCACGGTGAAAAGAAACACACTGGAAAACAGGGGAATGAACGCTGGCCAGAGATAGGCATCCGTTTCATTGAGTTTCGGAATGAGAACCCAGGCCGCGATGATGAGGTTACAGATCTGCAGAAGACCGAAGCCAATAAACGCGCGAAGATTGTTGATATCATCAAAAAGAATCTGGAAGATCTGGCCTTGGGAGTATGTTTTAAAACGCGCTGGCGGAACACTTTCGAGTTTTTCCAGGAGCTCCATGCGAAGCGTTTTCTGCTGAACCCGGGCCGGATAAAAGAAAAGAAGTCGTGAGCAGGTCCGGAAAATCAGAATCCCCCCAGCGAGTCCCACGAACACCCATTCCGAAACTTCCGAAAGTCTCCCCTGACCCATGAGCTCAGTCAGGTGACGGATTCTTTCCGGGATCTGAACCTGAAGAAATTGCAGAAGCGCCAGGCACACGAAAGCACCAAGGTAGAACCAGATAAATTCTAGAGAGTGGTAGAGGATCCACGGGCCGAACCGGCGCTGTAATCGGGAGGTCATAGGTAGGGCAATTTAACGCGAATTTTGCTTAAAGTCATCGAAACGACTGATACATTTTCGTGACAGGTCCCGCATTTTTTTCTAAGATGTTGGGCACAGTGCGCGGTTAGCTCAGCGGTAGAGTCCTTGGTCGACATCCAAGTTGTCACAGGTTCAAATCCTGTACCGCGCACCATTTAGAATTTTTGTTCATCCCTCAATAGAATTAACTCTTCGCTCTCACCAATGCCTCAAACTTTCCGACAGTGAATCTCTTCATATCAAAGGGAATCGATTTAAAGTTTTCTGGATTCATCCGGGGATCGCTGTGAACTTTTTTGGTAACCTGTGCTGCGTGGGCTTTCGATTTATAGATGATGAAGGCAAAAACCACCGTTTCATCGGGCTTCAGTTTACACAACTTCGTGAACGGAATTCCGAAGGGAGAATCTAATCTATTCCCCACACATTCATAGTAATCAAGAGCTCCGTGCTCCATCCAGACTTTGCAACCGAGTGTCGCCATTTTCTTGTAAGCTTTCAGATCTTTCTTTTTGATGGGGATCACATAACCGTCGATGAATCGTGCCATATATTTCCTCTTTATTTTTCCGGGTAAAGCTTTACGTGCTCAGCTAAGGCCCGCTGATAGGCCGGTCGAGCTTCCAGTCTTTGGATGTACTTCACGAGATTCGGATGCGGATCCAGAAGTCCCGACATGTTCGCCGTCCGAAGTACAGTTGTCATCACAATCTCGGCAATACTGAATTCCCCGCTGAAGTATTCTTTTTCTCCCAATTTCTCAGAAAGAATCTTCACGCGGTCAATGCAGATTTGTCTTCCCCGGGCCTTGGTGCTTTCTGCTGCGTCCGGATCAAACTTCAGCATGAACACATGAAAGAGAAATGGCTCAACCGAAGTCTGGGCCGCAAACATCCATTGAAGAGTGTGCGCGCGTGCAACTTCTTCAGTCGGCAGGAACTTATTGTACTTGAGCGCCAGGTGAATCAGGATCGCACCGGTTTCAAACATCTGAAGCTCATCCGTTTTGAAATACGGAACCTGCCCGAAGGGTTGAAGATCGAGGTACGGATGTTTTTTCGTATCAGGATGAGAGTAAATCACCGCTTCGTGAGGAAGCCCCAGTTCTTCGAGCATCCAGCGCACGCGCAGTTCCCGAACGAGGCCCTTAGTCATCCCGGGCACATCTGTCAGACAGCTGAACTGGATCATTCGTGTTTCCCTGGTATAGGTAAGCACTCCATCACTTCAACATTCTCACCTGGGAAAATAGAAAAATGCGGGTGATTCAGAAATTTTTTCGCCGCTTCCTCATGAGTAGAAGCTTTGATGATCACGAAGCCACAGTCACTGTTAACTTTCGGGGATACTCCCTCACGGTTGATCTGTAGAGTTTTCCCAAGAGGCCCGCCGGGATAAACAATCTGGGCGGAATTATCCTGCATCCATTTTCCCCACGCGGCCATGCCCTTTTGAACGCGGTCATTTCTTTCCGTTTCTGAGAGTCGGTCCCATTCAGCATTTCCTTTCCCAGGTTCACCTCGGAAGACGGCCATGAATGTTTTCATTTTTTTGTACCTTCGGTGTAAGTTTTAAAATTATTCAGGATCGCCAGCCAGCCGCCTCTCTGCATTTCAATCGGGTGGGTGTTCTCCGCTTCAAACGTTGTTGTCACTTTCGTTTTCTCGCCCTGAGGTTCAAAAGTCGTGATCACTTGGCGCCCGTCGGCGATGTGATAAACGATTTTCTTCTGTTCAATCACTTCATCGTAGGTCCCTTCGAAGTCGAAACCGAAACTTCCGTCTTTGGCCTCCATCCGGGAGTTCAGTTTTCCACCTACCCGCAGGTCATTCGCTGCCTTGGGACAATGCCAGTCATCGGAAGCAAAATTCCATTTCGTGATGTGCTCAGGCTTCGTCCAGTTTTCCCAGACTTTTTTCGGTGAAGCCGCGACGGTAGCGTCGATAGTAATTTTCATTGTACTCATTGGTTGATCTCCGGTTCTACAAGTTGCGCGAGTTTGATGAGAGATTCCTGCCAGCCGAGATAGCACATCTCCACCGGGATCATCGAAGGAATGCCTTCCTGTTTAATTGTGAGCTCAGTTCCACACATCACTTCTTTAAACTGAATCGTGACGGTCATTTCACCGGGAAGATTCGGATCATCAAATTTGTCACTGTAAACCAGAAGCTGATTGGGTTTGATCGTTTTAAATGTCCCGCCCCAGGAATGTTTCTGGTCATTGGTAAAATTGGTGAATGACATTCTGTACGAGCCACCTTCTTTGAAATTGTAAGACTCAACTTCGCCGAGAAATCCAAACGGCGGGATCCATGCGGTCTTGGCTTTGGCATCAGTAAATGCCTTGAAGACTCTTGCTAGCGGGGCCTTAAGGACCCTGTGCAGGTTAACGGTATTCGACATATTTCCTCTCCTGAGTTTCTACTTTTTGAAAAGTAGTTCGATGTAGTTTTCCAGGTGATCAACACTTTCAGCAGCTGTCCTTACATCACCACTGGCCTTGGCAAGGATAAATGATCCCTGTAAGACGGCCTGAGTATGGAGCGCCAGGCTCTTTGACGTCCACTTCGCTTTCGGACAGTAGAGCTTTCTGGCTTCATTGATATCAGCTTCGAGATTTTCGGCGTGCTGAAAGACAGAATCAAAGCACGCCTTGTTAATTTCCGGATGCGTTGAATAGACTTCCTGAATCATCGTTCCGACGAGGCAGGTAAAGTCAGCGAGATCGCCCTTCAGAATCTCTTTCCGGAAACGGACATAACCAAGAACTCTTTCAAGGGGATCTTTTTTCTGGTGGTAAGGTGCAGACCGAAAAAATTCGCTGGTCATCTTCGACCAACGGTTTGCAGCTGCCACTGCCAGTTCTTCTTTTGAACTGAAGTTGTGGAAAAAGGTTCCCTTACTCACTCCCGCTTTCTCGCAAAGATCATCCACAGTTGTTGATGTGTAGCCGTTCATTCGAATGAGAGAAGTAGCGGCTTCGAGAAGAAGCTCGCGGGAAGGTTTTTTCAGTGGATCTGAGATTGGTCGTGCCATAAACATTAATATACCAACCAGTCGGTTTAATATCAAGTCTTTTCATAAGATGCTGATATTCATACATTCTTATGATGAATATCCAAATTATCAAAGCTGACCTTAAATACGTTTCTGGCTTTCGCGAAAATCTGGACTCTGTTGCCAGAGAAGAGAAATTCATCCTCTTTCTTGAAGCGCCACCGCTCGCTTCAGTTGAAGAGTTCGTGAAAAAGAATATCGCAAACAATGTTCCTCAATGTTTTGCTCTCGACGGAGAGAATGTTGTCGGATGGTGTGATGTCTCTCCTCTCTCACGGAAAACCATTGATCACCGCGGATCCCTCGGGATGGGTGTGGTCGCGTCCCATCGTGGGAAAGGCATCGGTTCGCTTCTTCCGAAAGAAACTCTTGCGTGGGCAAAAGAACGAGGCCTTGAAAAAGTGGAACTCGAAGTCTATGCGGGCAATTCTTCTGCAATTGGACTTTATAAAAAATTCGGATTCATCGAGGAAGGAAGAATTAAAAAGGGCAGAAAGCACAAAGGTCAGTATGAAGACATGATACTTATGGGGCTTTTTCTTTAAGTGATTTGGTGATCAAAGAGTGAAGTTTTTCACTGGCCGAATCCTGTTTCAGTAATTCGTACTTCTCCCCCATTAACATTCCTTCACAGTTTTTCAGATCAAACATGATGGCGCCCTCTTCAAAAATCCTCTTTTGCGGATTAATGCTCATGGAAACGAAA
>CANGAC010000242.1 GCA_947451425.1 Bacteriovoracaceae bacterium
CCGGAATCCAGGGTCAGGACGTGATCCGCACGATCCGCTCGAAGGATAAGCTCTCCCCTGTTTTTATTATTTCCGGAAACACTGAAGGCCAGGATATTTCCCATGGACTTGAGTGTGGAGCAGACGATTACCTTCCGAAGCCGTTCAACCCGGATCACCTTCTCCAGAAGGTAAGAAACTCTGTTCATAAGACGAATATCATTCTCGATAATCTGATGAACGTCGGAATCAAACTGATTCCGGAAGCTCACTCTATTCTTCACGATGGGATCACTGTGAACCTGACGGCCCGTGAGTTTACGATCATTGATCGCCTCCTGAAGACCCCCGGGAAGATCGTGTCCCGAGAAGAGCTCGTGGGCGATTTCGATGATACCGAGGTCACTGAACGCACGATTGACGTTCACGTCTCCTCTCTCCGGAAGAAGCTTGAGAAAATTAAGCTCGTTATCGACACCGTCCGGGGCAAGGGCTACAAAATCGAGACTTAACTCTCCGGAATCCCATCATTGTAAAAAAATCCCTTCCCTAGACAACGGCCTCGCCTGATTGATAAAAACTCCTGTCTAAAACACCGGAGGTCTCATGAAAGCTCTCGTCGTCCTTACTCTTTCACTTTTCACAGTATCGGCCTTCGCCCTTCCGCGCGCTCCCTTCGATGCGCTTGCAGTGAAAACGAAATCCCTTCCGGTTGTTGATCCTGATTATGATTTTGAAGGAATCGTGAAGCTTTCTAACTGCTCTGGTTCACTCATCACTTTTCCTGGTCAGCCGGATACAGCAAAAGGGATCGTGATGACGAATGGTCACTGTATCCAGAAGCCAGGCGGATACCTGAATCCCGGTGAAGTCTGGGTCAATCGCCCGATCAAACGGAAGATGCAGATCTTCAACTCAAAGATGAAGCTTGCTCCGATCAACGCGAGTAAAATTCTCTACGCAACGATGACCAACACCGATGTTGCGTTCTACGAACTCGAAGAGACCTACGAAGAAATCGCTTCGATCTTTAAGGTCCAGCCTTTCACACTCGATTCCAATCACCCAGTGGCAGGTACAGCGATCGACATTATCTCCGGATACTGGGACCGCGGGTACTCGTGTGACATCGACGCGTTCGTTTACAAAATCCGCGAAGGACAATGGTCATGGACGGATTCCATCCGCTACACATCTGGTTGCGATACGATCGGCGGAACATCGGGATCTCCGATCATCCAGCGCGGGACAAAGACCGTCATCGGGATCAACAACACTCACAACGAAAAGGGTGAGCGCTGTACTCTCGACAATCCGTGTGAAGAAGATGAAAACGGGAACATCACAGTCATGACTGACGTCCGTTACGGTCAGCAGACTTTCAACGTAAGCACTTGTCTCACACCTGACTTCCGCTTCGATCTTTCGATCCGTGGTTGCACACTCCCTCAATAATCATGAAGGGAGCGTTTTTTCAGAAGCCTCTTGAGTGGAGTATCGAAACCGCGGATGAATCCTGGCAGCAGGGGGGAAAAGTCCGCGGAACTCTCCGGGTAAAAAATCACGGGACAGATCCGGTGAAACTCGCCAGTGCCGGTGCGGGGCTTGCCTACGCCGATATCAAAAAAGTTCATGCGAAAACCGAGGGAGTTTTGAGGCCCTCTCCTTTCCTGCATTTTGACAGTCAGGATCTTAATCCGGGCGAAACCAAAGAACTTCCCTTTGACCTGGAACTTCCGGCAAACTGCCCGGTCTCAGATAAAAAAGCGACCTACTTCCTGACCTACGGTCAAGGAGCAACGGAAAACCATCTCCAACTCAATATCACGCCGAGGATTCTCTTTAATAAGCTCGTGGGTCTTCTGGATACCTTCCACCGTTTTAAGTTAAAAGAGTTCAAGGGAACGAAGAATGGCGTCGAATTCAAGCTCATTCCTCCCACCTCCCGCGACATGGCCAATCTTGAAAGTCTCCTTCTTGGATTTGAAATGGAAGGCGAAGTTCTGAATCTCACTTTTGAGTTTCAGGTAAAAAAACTCGACACCAGCGGTGTGACCAACGCCATCAAAAAAGAAACGGCAAAGCTTAAACGCTCTTTACCACCAAAAGAATATTCTCTCGGCAGAGACATGATCAACCAGGACGCTCTTCTGAAAATGTTTGAGGGTGTCATTGGCGAAGTCAAAATCAAGAACGCCTTCTAGGTAAAATTAAGTTTAAAGCAATATTAACATCCCGCTTTTTTCCCTAATATGTCGGGAAATGCGCTCATCACCCTATCTCGGATGGTATTTTCAGATCTACGATCTCGTGGCACGCGAGCGGCTTGCGAAAAATGATCTCGATCTCAGGGTGATCCACGCTCATCTTTCCATGGTGCTCTCTACCGGCATTCTTATGTGGTCGTATGCCATCCTCGCGGCGCTGACGTTTGATTCTCCTGTTCCCGGGATGGTAGGAATCATGGCCTCCAGCATCCATCTGCTGTCGCCGTTCATCTTTCTCGTAACGGCGAACGCCTCGGTGGTCTGCAGTATCGCCATGATGGCAGGACTGGTGCACCAGCTGACCTTCGCCTGGTACACCGGTGGATTCAGTTCCCACATCATCATGTGGCTCCCCATCCTCCCACTTCTGGCGGGATTCATCGCGGGCCGCCGCTGTCTCATTGTCTGGACTGTGATTGATACCATCGCTTTCGCTGTTCTTTTTTCGCTTCACCTGAGTGGTTATCAGTTTCCTTTCGAAATTTCTCAGACTGGCTATCACTGGGCGCAGGGGCTTCTCTTATTCGGATGGCTCTTCATCATTTTCTGCACCACCTGGGTTCACGTTTCGATGAAAGACTTCTCGGAAGAAATTCTCAAGGTCCAGGGAAAGAAGATTGATGATCTCTTCCGAGTTCTCTTCCACGACCTCGCAAACTCTCTGGGACGGATCAATATCGGCATGAGTTTGTGCGAGCGGGATGACAATCCTTCCACTACGACCCGGGGCCTCAAGGTCATCAGCGATGCCCAGACCAGCATGTCCGACATCACCCAGAACGTGAGAAGGATGTACGCCGTTTCCAAAGGCAAGGCAGAGGTTGATCTGTCGCTATCTCCCCTCAATCCGGCGATCGATAACATCCGGAAGATTTTTGCCTCAGAGATTGAGAAGAAAAAAATCACCGTCATCTACGATGAAGCCAAGAACCAGAATCTCTCTCTCATGGTCGAGCCCGTGAGTTTCAGTAACCAGGTTCTGGGTAATATATTTTCCAATTCTCTCAAGTTCTCCGATCCCGGCGGTACGATCACGATTTCCGCCTGGCCTGTGAACCAACAGATGGTCACGATTGAAATCAAGGACAACGGCATCGGAATGCCGGAAGTTCTTGCGCAGTCCCTGTTCGACATGAATAAGCGCACGTCCCGCCAGGGAACAGCGGGAGAAACCGGAACGGGTTTCGGCATGCACATCATGAAATCATTCGTGGAAATGTACCAGGGCCAGGTTGTGGTGGAATCAGTTGATCGTGAAGTGGATCCGAAAAAATCCGGCACCAGTATCCGCCTTATCTTAAAAGGCGAATGGCTCTAGTGCCGGAAGTATTTTTAGTGCGTAACTGGTTTATAAATCCGGGACAGACCTGAGAGCGGAAACTTACCGTCACGGAACACCGGATCCTTCTTCTTCGTCCAGAGAATGTCCGGACGAGTGTCAGAAATCCACGTTCCACCAATAACGTCGCCATTCACGTCAAGCTCCAGCGCGTATTCGTAGTGTCTGGTTGTGTTCATCTGGCGCGGAGTATTCGTCACGGGATCTTTCGACACAAATCCGATCTCCCCATTGGCCTCATCCTCCGGCGTGTAGAAAATAAGTTCTTCACCGTAAGTCATCGACGTTTTCACATGGAGTTTCGTTTTCACACCCGATTTCGCTTCTTTCTCAGTGATCGCAAGGGTTCCCACGATCTCCGCATCGAAAGCTTTCACCGGCTGGTTCCACACATCATTGTAACGATCGACGTCCGCGACAAACCCCTGGGAGTTAATCCCGATCATGTTCGCTAAAATCAGGTGGAATGACCCCGCGTTCACGTCAGAGCACTTGTCTTTATTTGCATCCGAAGGCTTCGGCACACCGATCGGACCATCTTCCGGGAGTTCCTCACCGGCAACTTTCCCACGAACATCACAACGGTCTCCGATCCGCGCATAAAACCCTTTCGAGTTATAAGCATCGTGCATCGCCAGGAGTCCTTTCACATCCGATGATCCCAAAGGAACCTGAACACCATCCCGATTCGTCACAACGACTTTCTCAGGCTCAGAATAGTTAGACGCCGCAAGACTCCAGCCGTGACAGATCCCTTCCCACCAAAGATCCTTCGCAGTGTACTCTTTA
>CANGAC010000243.1 GCA_947451425.1 Bacteriovoracaceae bacterium
AGATTAAGGGATTTCCGTGTTGCTCCGTTCGTGAACTGCAGCGGGATCACACCCATACCGATGAGGTTGGATCTGTGAATACGCTCGAAGCTTTCTGTGACGACGGCCTTGATCCCGAGAAGGCGTGTTCCCTTCGCGGCCCAGTCACGGGATGACCCAGTTCCGTATTCTTTACCAGCAAACACCACCAGCGGTTTCCCTGCGGCCTGGTACTTGTTGGAAGCATCATAGATCGTTGTCTCTTCTCCGGTCGGAACGTAAGTGGTGTATCCACCTTCCTTACCAGACTTCACCATTTCGTTTTTCAGACGGATGTTGGCGAAAGTTCCGCGGGTCATGACTTCATCGTGACCACGACGGGCGCCGTACTGGTTAAAGTCTGCAGGTTTTACTCCGCGACCAACGAGGTAACTTCCGGCCGGAGTGTCAGGCTTGAATGATCCCGCAGGAGAAATGTGATCGGTCGTGATGGAATCACCGAAGAGACCAAGGACACTTGCACCGATGATATCTTTCACACCTTCCGGATCTTTTTTCATGCCCTTAAAGTAAGGCGGATTATTGATGTAAGTGGAGTTAGAATCCCACGCAAACGTCTCCCCTTCCGGAACCGAAACTTTCTGCCAGAACTCATCACCTTTAAACACATCCGAATAACGGGACTTGAACATCGCAGGAGTGATCTTCATCATCGCTTCCTGAATTTCAGCTGACGTAGGCCAGATGTCTTTCAGATAAACATCTTTCCCGTTTGAGCCCTTACCGATGGAATCTTTCGTGAGATCAAGTTTCACGTTCCCGGCAATTGCGTAAGCGACGACCAGTGGAGGTGAAGCGAGATAGTTGGCCTTCACATCCGGAGACACGCGGCCTTCGAAGTTTCTGTTACCAGAAAGAACTGCGGCAGCTGTGATATTTCCATCTTTAATCGCTTTCGAAAATTCCGGCTTCAGTGGTCCTGAGTTTCCGATACAAGTCGTACATCCATAACCCACAAGATTGAAACCAAGCTTGTTGAGTTCCGGCTGAAGTCCCGCGGCCTCAAGATAATCTGTGACAACTTTAGATCCCGGAGCAAGAGACGTTTTCACCCATGGCTTTCGGGTAAGTCCAAGCGCATTCGCTTTCTTCGCCACGAGTCCCGCTGCAATCAGCACCGATGGGTTAGACGTATTCGTACAAGAGGTAATGGCCGCAATCATCACGTCACCATGGGTGATCGTGAAATTGTGATTATCAATGGCCTGGGCTTTGTTCACATCATCAGACTTCACTTTAAACCCTGCTTCAGCAGTCAGATCAGTCATGAAGCCCTGGGCGATATCTGTGAGAGCTACTTTATCCTGCGGACGCTTAGGCCCAGCAAGAGAAGGAACTACAGTTGAAAGATCAAGCTCGAGAGTATCGGTGAAAATCGGATCACGTGAATCATCTCTCCAGAACCCCTGCTCTTTGGCATAAGCTTCCACGAGCTGAACGCGGTCTTCATCGCGGCCGGTGAATCTCAGATACTCGATCGTTTTTTCATCAACCGGGAAGAAACCGCAAGTCGCTCCGTACTCAGGTGCCATGTTGGCGATGGTCGCACGGTCAGCAAGAGTGAGATCTTTAAGCCCTGGTCCGTAGAACTCAACGAACTTATCCACCACACCTTTTTTCCGGAGCATCTGAGTGACAGTGAGAACGACGTCAGTTGCCGTGACACCTTCTTTGGTTTTTCCTTTGAGCTTGAGACCCACGACTTCCGGAATGAGCATGGTGACGGCCTGGCCGAGCATCGCTGCTTCCGCTTCAATCCCACCAACACCCCAACCGAGAACAGAAAGTCCGTTCACCATCGTCGTGTGAGAATCTGTTCCCACACAGGTATCGCAGTAAGCGAGTGTTGTTCCGTTTTCTTCTTTGGTCCACACAGTCTGTGCGAGATACTCCACGTTCACCTGGTGACAGATCCCTGTTCCCGGAGGAACTACGCGGAAATTTTTAAACGCTTTCTGTCCCCACTTAAGGAACTTATAGCGTTCGCCATTTCTTTCATACTCAAGCGCCATGTTTTTTGTGAAGGCAGTATCGTCAGCAGAATAATCGACGATCACTGAGTGATCGATCACGAGATCCACCGGAACGAGCGGATTAATCTTCTGAGGATTTCCGCCGACAGATTTCATCGCATCTCTCATCGCCGCCAGATCCACGACTGCCGGAACACCGGTAAAGTCCTGCATGAGAACGCGCGCCGGATAGTAATTAATTTCGCGGGTGGATTTTTTATTCTTCGTCCATTCCCCCATCGCTTTGATGTCATCCGTGAACACAGTGAAGCTGTCTTCATTCCGGAGAAGATTTTCCATCAGGACTTTCAGTGAGAACGGAAGGTTCGTCACATCTCCGACTCCTGCCGCTTCCGCGGCCTTCAGAGAAAAATACTCGTAATTTTTATTACCGACTTTAAGTGTCCGGCGTGTCTTGAAGGAATCGACTCTTTTGGTCTCCACTGGGAACTCCTCGCTTAGAATTTTGATGTGTTATTTTAATACTCATAGGGAAAAGTGACTATGAATAATTGAGTTGCCGGTCACCTGAAGAATACTTATGATGACTTTTCACGCGACGTATAAATCCAGGAGGGATGATGAAAATAACGAGAGACAATCATGCGCACTATATGGGGAAACTGGCACCCCTGCTTCTGATCGCCTATGTGGCCCAGGCGTGGTGCTATTACCGCTTTGTTTCTCCTGCCCTTGCCTATGACATCTCGGTGTTCCTGGGGATCGGGATTGTCCTGATAGCAGGGGCCTTCCTCGCCCACGATACGCTTTACCAGGGGACCCTTCATGCTAATCACCTCGAGCTGAAACTTTTCCCTTTCCCCTTTAAGGATGAAATCCTCTTCCGTGACATCGAAGAAGTGAAAGTGATCCCCACCCGTTATCCGTTTTCGCATATTAAGCTCACTACGGATGAGGGGAAGAATGTCTGGCTCTATAACATCGACAATGCCCAGGAAGTTTCCGACAAGCTGAAAGGCCGACGAAACCAGTAGGATTCAGGTCTTACTCTTATCTTCCGAAAAGAAGGCATGAGTAAGACAATTCCCTTCTCCATTTCCCGTGAAAAACACCTCGACCACATGACCAAAGTCGTCCCTTTCATCGTGATGATGTTCGGAATTCAGGGGTATCTTCTTACCCGTATTCATGAGGGCTTTGGCCATTCGGCGATCTTTGTTCTCGCAGGCTGCCTCATTTCCATGATCACCGCTTTCATCACTTATGATGTCAAACATCAGGTCACTTTCTATGATGACCATTTTGAGATGAAATTCCTGGGCCTTCAGAAAAAAGTTTCCTACCACGATATCGTTTCCGTCCATATTTCTGAGGCCAATCAGACTTTTTCTTCAGTTCATCTCAGAACAAAGTCTTCCAAACACAGTTTCTTTTTTGTCGATGATGCCGATGGAATCAAGGCCTTCCTTGAAACCAGAAAGCACAAGGATCTCAAAGCCGCTGCCTGATTCTCTCCCTTTGATTGCAATTACTACACAGAAGCCTGATATTCTCCGGCGTGGATTTTCCTCCCAGAGAATATGGATGCCGGTGATCAAATTGAAGGCCAAACTTACTTCCGCATTTCACGCATTGCTTATCCCTGAGAAAGACTTCGCGCTTTACTGAAGCTGTGGGTATCCGTGAAACTGACATTGAAACTTTACGGGGATTTTTGACGAGTTTGAATTTTGATTTCTGAAGTTCGGCTGTCGCTATGAGAGCAACTTCTGAAATAATCTCTTCAATCGTTTCGGAAGTACCTTTGAGTTGCCGGTAATCTTTTATTCTTTCCATGATGGAATCTGAGACCCAAATGCAGTGTTTCTTCTCTATTGGTCTGTCACTTAGCTGGATCAGTTTTAAGTCGCATTCTCTTTTAGAAAGACCTTCGACTTGTTTAACGATCCTTGCCTTTTCTGATTTATCGGTAATGTCTTCTTCTTTGAAAAACTGAACTAAGCTCGCTACATTCGTCAGGTTGAGAGAACCGTCATTAAGTTTAGACTCAACTTCTGGAAGATCACACATGAGCCTCGCCGCAGAAATTCTCCGGTAAGCTGTTCCCTCGGAATATCCAAGTTCACGGACACAATAGTCATACATACTCGTATACTTGAGGTCCGAGAAAAGTTTCCTTCTCTCAATTTCACGAAGGTGAAAAAGAATCTCAGTCGTCAGTCTCCTTTCAGAGGCCACTAACTTCTTAGTTTCAAGTAATAGAGTTTTATCAGTGAGGTGTTTTAAATTCATGGCCCGGATTTAAATCATCCGGGCCATGAATGAGAGAGAAAAAAACAAATTTAAAAAA
>CANGAC010000244.1 GCA_947451425.1 Bacteriovoracaceae bacterium
CGACCATCTTCGATGTCCGGATGAATGACCGGAAGATCGCGGGACTCCTGAACATTCGTGATCCCGGCGTTGAGGCCGGTTTCAATCGCTATCGGAGATTGAGCAGCTCCCATCGCGCAGGATGAAAAGCCGGGAAGCGTCCCCCACTGAGCAGGGCCTTCCGGAAATTTATATCCCCACTCGACGGCCTGGGCGAAGACAGCGGACGAACTAAGAGAAACAAGAAGTGCGAGTACTTTTAGTTTCATGGGAACTCCTGATTAGTGTGCTGCGATATTTGCTTAAATTGATCTTCTTGGGAAGACGGTTTTTCATGAAAAACCCTTCATAAGTTTTTAAATTTCCCTCACACTTAGATGAATGAATATTTAGTTCCACGTCTTCACGAACCTCTATACACTTTCCTCATCCATTCATCTTAAGAGGGACTATGAAAATTTTGCTCGTACTGCTATCTGTGCTTTCTTTTTCAGCGACGGCGGCTTCCGTCAACGGCTTCGAAGCGACCTATTGGGGATTCCTCAAGGCGAGCTCCATGTATGCCTCGGAAGGGCTGGCCAGTTACAATAACGTGAACCTTTCGGCGCCGACCCATGCCGTTGGTCACCTCGCGACCCGTCCAGCGGACAAAACGTCACGCATGAGCACTCAGGTTCAGCAATCGCGCATCGGTTTTGGTCTGAAGAAAGGCGAAAATCTTTCAGCGAAATTTGAATTCGATTTCATCGACTTCAATAAATCCTCACCAACAACTCAGATGGTGCCGCGGGTTCGTATCGCATCTCTCACGTACAACCTTGATGCTCATAACAAAGTGATCATCGGTCAGGACTGGGATCTTTTCTCACCAGTGACAAGTTACACTTTCGATTACGTCGGTCTCTACTTCATGGCCGGGAACACAGGGTTCATGCGTCAGCAAGTCCAGTTCATCCACGATAACGACGAATGGGAATTCGGCGGAGCTGTCGGTATGGCCGGAAACAACCCGGGAACTCAGGACCAGGATCTCGAACTTTCGAAATCCCCGACGTTCTCAGCACGCGCTTCGAAAAAACTCACGAAAGGCCGCGTGGGTGTGAGCGGAATCTACTCGCATCTCAAATATGACCGGGATCTCGGTGCGGCGGTGAACGCGCGTTCATGGAGCACAGATTCTTACGGTGCTAACGGGTACTACGAGCAACAGTACGAAGGTGGCCTGGAAGTGAAGTCGGAAATCTACTACGGCCAGAACATGAACAACATCGGAACTCTCGCGATCGGGAAAGGCAATGCCACAACCAACGTGAAAGAATTCGGTGGAACACTCACGGCCAATAAAAAAGTCAGCGATCGTGGATACGTCTTCGGTGGTGTCGGTATGGCGAAAGCTGACCAGCGCTCGAAAGTTCCGGTTCTTGCGTTCAATGCCACAAACGCCATCACGGCCCCGGGTGTGACAAGAAACTTTCTCTCGCGCGTTGGATATAACTTCCTCGTGACCGAAGATCTTTCGTGGGTCACTGAAGTCTCTCGCTATGAAACTCAGTCAAGAGTGGCAGCGAACCACTTCCAGAATAACCTCGCTTATTCTCTCGAATCTGGTATCCAGTTACGCTTCTGATCCTGACCGGTTTCCCCGGGAAATAGACATTCTCCATGGATGAGGTACACTGCCTCATCCATGCAAATCCGGAAAGACCTCCCTCCCCGCTATTACCTGTCGCACTTTAAAGACATGATCGGTGCCATCCAGAAGGGCCACCGCTCGTTCCTGGAAGATTCGCATCTCACTTTCCTGAATGATTTTGAAAACCTCTCAGAAGAGGCCCAGTGCCTTTACGTGAGGTTCGTGAACCGGAAAGGAAGATTCTTTTTCCGCGAAGCGATCCGCTATCCGGAAATTCCCGATATCGACGGCGCGATCGTGGAACTCCGGAAAAAAGAATTTGTGCTTCCTCCTCTTCGCTCCTATTTACCAGAGATCTTCCAGGGGCAGGCGAAGGAAAAACTTTTCGATTACTGCGAGCACTTCGGACTGGTGGTGAAAAAATCCTGGCCCAAACCGCGGTTCTTAGAAGAGTTGGCAATCGTGGATCTCGAAAAATTTCCCATGGAGAAAATGGAAGGGTGCCTGGTTCAGGGACGCCTCGAAGAACTCTCGTACCTGTTGTTTCTCTATTTCGGCGAGATCAGTGAGAATCTCTCCCTCTACACTTTGCGCGACTTAGGGATCTGGAGCGAAAATAAACGCACAGAATTTGTGCCGAAGTTCACCTCGCGCGATGAGGCCCGGGCGCACTATTTCTACGCCCGCCTGATCGATGAGCTCATTCCCGGTGAGTATGACATTTCTCTGATCGAAAGATGGCCCCGGCCCATCAATGAAGAGAGTCTCCACCTGCGGGAGACTCTCTTGGTGGCGATCGGCGAAGAACTCAGAAAGAATGAAAAACTCACAGACGCTTTAAAAGTTTTAAGTCTTGCGACCATCCATCCGGGGCGGGAGCGAAAAGTGCGCCTCCTTTATCAGATGGGGGAACTTGAGAAGACGCTCGAGGAACTTCACGTTCTTCTGGATGATCCGAGTTCCGATGAAGAACTTCTTTTCGCGGAAGATTTTCTCGAGCGGAAGTTCCATCAGAAAAAGAAAACGGCCCTGTCACAGATGCTCGAGGACGCGGAAGTCCTGGCACTGGATGAAGCGTATTTCCGCCAGCCGGAAGAAGGCGTGCGCGACACACTCAAGCTCTCCGGAATCAGGTCCCATCACGCAGAGAATGCTCTGTGGAGAAGCTTCTTCGGCATTCTTTTCTGGCATGAGATCTTTGAGTCACCCAAAAATACCTTTCACTCCCCTTTTGAGCGTTTACCGGAAGAACTGGGGTCATCGCAGTTCTACGTGAAACACCATGAGGCGATCCTGGAGAAGATTTCTCTCCTGGATGACGAAGATAGTTTTAGGGCCTACGTGGAAAAATTAAAGAGCACCATGCCTGAGGGGAAAAATGGTTTCTTTTCCTGGGCGGAAGATATTCTAGAGGCGATCTATGATCTCCGGAAATATGCACCCGAGGGTTCGGTTCCATCGATCCTCGTTTATCTTGCCGAAGACTTTCACCGCCGAATCCGCGGCTTTCCGGATCTCCTGTTGATTGAGAATGAAAAGCTTCGCTTTGCCGAGATCAAGGCCCCCGGAGATTCTCTCCGGAGTCATCAACTGGTTCAGATGAATGTGCTGAAGAACGCGGGGTTCAGGGTCGATCTTCTGAAAGTCGAATACAAACTTAATCCGCAGCAGTCCTATGTGGTGGTGGATCTCGAGACGACCGGTGGGCTCATGCCGTATCACCGGGTCACAGAAATCGGTGCGGTGAAAATCCGTGGTGGAGAGATCGTTGAGACGTTTCAGTCACTCATTAATCCCCAGAGAAAAATCTCCCAGGAGATCCAGGCGCTCACGGGAATCACCAACGAAATGGTAAAAGATGCTCCTCTCTTTAAGGATGTCTCCCTGGGGTTTCAGGAATTCTGTAAGGACTCGATCTTCGTTGCTCACAATGTTGCTTTTGATTACGGATTTCTTCAGGCGGAATATGCGAGGCTCGAAGAAAGATTTGTTCGCCCCTTTCTTTGCACAAAAGCTTTGATGAAAAAATATTATCCGGGTTTAGCTTCTTACGGGCTTGCCAATCTCACGGCCCACTTTGAAGTGCCGCTCATCCAGCATCACCGGGCGATGTGTGATGCGGAAGCGACAGCGAAGTTGTTTCTGATTATTAACGAAAGACGTCAGTAAGCAATGACCCTTTCTAAAATGACCCCGTAATTCTTTTTATCATCCGTCGGCTGGTTCTGACGATTCTGGACAGACGTATCTATATACCAGCCCCGGCCGAGTGAGTGCCTGAGGCCCCCGGCATTCATTCCTTCTTCCCCTCCCCCTACACGAAGTGAAGTTTTCCTGGAAAGACCAAACTGCGCCGTCGCATTTTTAGAATCCGGATCAAAGCCCACGTACTCCACGGGACTACCGGAGAGAAAATAGAGAACGGATAAAGACAGAATTCCCTGGGAGAGGATCTGGTTGGTTTTCTGGGCCGCAGTTTTATCATCCGGATTGAGATCCGCCAGCGGACGCCCGAAAAGGAGAACAGCGTAGATATCATTCTGCGGAAGCGGCGGCTCACTTCGGAACGAATAGCGGGGCTTACTCACGGGACCTTCGAGGGAGAGCGTGATCTTGTACTCGGGTAACGGAAACTCAATCACCGAAGTGATCACAGGCTCGAGCGGGGCCTTAAACGTCACCGTCATCGTCTTCAGGTGAATCGGGCGCTTGAAGATTTTCGTTTTAAGCGGAAGTGCTGTCACATGTCC